>JBHIWT010000120.1:0-10653 GCA_041987265.1 Hyphomonadaceae bacterium | reverse complement strand
CTGAGCAATGGCGAAGAGGGCCGGAAGTGCAGCTGCGAAGATCGAACCGATCGTGGGAATGTAGTTGAGGATGAAGATCACGACCGACCAGAACAGCGCGTTGTCGAGGCCCATCAGTTCGAGAGTGGCGAAGGTCAGAAGCGTTGTGATCAGGCTGAGCGCCGTCTGGACGGAGAGGTATTGCTCCATTGCCGTGCGGACGGCTGCGCCGATCGCGCTTGCCTGCGAGCGGTCGTCGGAGCGGGTGAATATGGCGTCCAGCTTGTTCGTGAAGGTGGTCGAGGAAATGTAGAGGAAGGCGATATAGATCACCATCAGGATCAGGTTCGAGGCCAGAGATCGCGCCGAAGAGAGTACGGGTTCGATGAAGCCGGCGGTCGCGTCGGAATAGATCAGCTGCGACAGGCTGGGGGCGTCGCGCAGGTGGAGCAGAGCGTATGCGTCGACGATCAGGAGGTTGATGCGTTCCTCGTAGACGTCTGCATGTTCTGCAAAGCTGGCGACCGCGCCGCGCATGACGGCGATGAAGCCGACGACGCCCGCCAGGACAACGGCGATCGAGAGCGCGTGAGCCAGAAAGACCGGCATGACCGGGATGCGTTCGCGCAGAGTGTGGGCGAACCCTTCCATGACCAGCCAGATGAAGACCGCCAGCGCGAACGGCGTGAGGATGTCGGCGCCCTGGTTCAGGACGTAACCGATGGCCGCCACAGCGACGATCCAGACGCCTGCGGTGATGAAGTACCTTGAACGGGTCTCGATGTCGGGCTCCATGCAGCTGGCTTAACCGGACCCGCGGGGGATGGGAAGCGGCAAGGCGTTCAGCCATGGTGCGAGGCGTCTGGCCAGTGCGCGGACAGGGCCATACAGTATTGTACTGGAGCGTGGCGTTAGCTTCCCGCTAGTGATTTTGCGGAAGGGAATGGCGCGTTAGACGGGGGCGCTTTGCCTGCAACCTCCAACTCGAAAGCGACGAGATACATGAGCGACGAGACATTGCCGAGCATCTTCCTGGGCGGAGGCGGCGAGGAATATGGCGAACCGCAATCCCTGTTGCTGGGCAAAGCCAACCGGCACGGCTTGGTCGCCGGGGCGACCGGTACCGGCAAGACCGTGACGTTGCAGATCATGGCGCAGCAGTTTTCTGATGCTGGCGTTCCGGTATTCTGCGCGGACGTGAAGGGTGACCTTTCCGGGATTTCGCAGCCGGGCGATCCGAACAACAAACTGCACCCCAAACTCGTTTCGCGGGCCGAGACGATCAAGATGGGCGAGCTGGAATACAAGGCGGCGCCTTGTATCTTCTGGGACCTTTACGCCAAGAGCGGCCATCCCCTCCGCGCGACGACCTCGGAGATGGGACCTCAGCTGTTGGCGCGGATGCTTGACCTCAACGAGACGCAGGAAGGCGTGCTGACGATTGCGTTCGAGTACGCGGACGACAACGACCTGCTGCTGCTGGACTTCAAGGACCTGCGTTCGTTGCTGACGCATATCGCGGAGATCGCTACCGACATTCGCAAGACGTACGGCAATGTGTCGTCGGCTTCGATTGGCGCCGTGCAGCGGGCCCTGTTGCTGCTGGAGCGTGAGGGCGGTGAAATCTTCTTCGGCGAGCCGGCTCTTGAACTGGCGGACTTCATGAAGACCACCGAGGACGGACGCGGCTATATCAACCTTCTGGATGCGACCAAGCTGATCAATTCGCCCAGACTGTATTCGACCTTCCTGTTGTGGCTGCTGGCGGAGTTGTTCGAGCAGATGCCGGAGGTCGGCGACCCTGAAAAACCGAAACTGGTGTTCTTCTTCGATGAGGCGCACCTTCTGTTCGATGGCGCGCCCAAGGCGCTGATCGACAAGATCGAACAGGTCGTGCGGTTGATCCGTTCGAAGGGCGTGGGCGTCTATTTCGTGACGCAGAATCCCCGTGACTTGCCGGACAGCGTGCTGGCGCAGCTGGGGACGCGGATACAGCATGCGCTGCGCGCATATACACCGACGGAACGCAAGGCGGTGAAGGCGGCGTCGGACTCTTTCCGGCCTAATCCGAAGATCGACACCGAGCAGGCGATTACTGATCTGGGTACGGGCGAGGCGCTTGTCTCGACGCTGGATATCAAGGGACGACCGACGATTGTGCAGCGGACGCTGATCCGGCCGCCTTCATCCCGGTTAGGTCCGGCGAAGAAGATCGAGCGGTCGGCGTGCCAAGCAGGCTCGCCGCTGATCGGGAAGTACGACACGGTGATTGATCGTGAGTCCGCGTACGAGCTTCTCGAGGCGCGCGAGGAGCAGGCCGCGAAGGAGGCGGCCGAGCTTAAGAAGAAGGAAGAGAAGGAAGCCGCACGCAAGGCGAAGGAGCGCAAGAAAGCGACGTCCAGCCGGCGGACATCGCGGCGCAAGTCCTCGACCGAGAAGGCGACGGATACGTTTATCCGCACTGCAACGCGGGAAGCTGCGAAGTATATCTTCCGCGGGGTGTTTGGGTCACGCAAACGGTAGACTCGCCGCATTGGGCGGCGCCGGAGGGGGAGATGGGATGAGAGTTCTTGGCGCGTTGGTCGCGACGCTGTTGTCGGCGGCGCTTGTGGGGTGCGAACCGGCAGATCGGCCGGGTGCGGCCTCCGGGGTGGTAACCGGCTCGAGCGGCAACCAGATCTACGACCTCGCTCCAGCCGGCCACATCCAGACGCGGTCGATTTCATTCGAGAATCCGACCGGTGCGGTCGGCGAGGGCGGCAAGGCGTCCAGTCCGCTGGGGCAGGGCCGCAAGGGTGCGCCGATGCGCATCATCATGCCGGGCGAAAGCGTGGAGCTGGCCGATATTCAGGGGCCGGGAACGATCAGCCATATCTGGATGACCACGCGCAACGATCCGCAAATCCTGCGTGGCGCTTTGGTGCGGTTCTGGTGGGACGGACAAGAGCATCCGAGCATCGAGGCGCCGATCGGGGACTTCTTCGGTTTTGCCCATGGCCGGACGGATGCGTTCCAGTCGGCGGTGCATTCCGTCGGCGAACGCGTGGGCATGAATATCTGGCTGCCGATGCCGTTTGTTTCGTCGGCGCGGGTCGAGTTCGTGAACGAGTCGGGTTTGCCGATGCCGCTGTTCTACAACATCGATTATACTCTCGGCGACGCGCATGCAGGGGATGTCGGGCGACTGCACGTCCTGTTCCGGCGTGAGAACCTGACGGTGCAGGGCCAGGACTTCGAGATCCTTCCGGAGCGAACGGGAAAGGGACGCTATCTGGGCAGCGTCATCGGCGTGCGGCCGCTGGACGGCCAGTGGTGGGGTGAGGGCGAGTTCAAGGCGTTCATCGATGGCGACGAGGATTTCCCGACGATCGCCGGAACCGGCGCGGAGGATTATGTCGGGCTGTCATACGGTCTTCAGCAGACGCCGTTTCTCTATAATGGGTCCAACTGGATCGAGGATACTTCGCCTTTCGAACTCTCTAACGGGACCGGCAGGATCTCGATGTATCGCTGGCATATTGTCGATCCGTTCTATTGGGCGGAAAGTCTGCGGCTGACGATGCAGCAGATCGGGTGCTGCAACCTGGAAGAAGGCGCGACGATCACCGGGTTCGAAAGCTATATGAACGCGTTGTTCGAACGGGAGGATGACTGGTCGGCGACGACGTTCTGGTATGAGCCGATTCCGAGCGCGCCCTTGCCTGAGATGCCGGATGCAGCGGCGCGCCTCGCTGACCTGCCGTCGGCGCCCTGAGCGTCAGATGAAGCGACGCGGGATTTCGGACGTGTGGGTGCGTTCGAAGATCTGTTCGCCGTCGCGGCGTGCGATGAGCCATTCGCGCAGGAAGAATGTATTTTCGTCCGCGGTGAGATCGTAGCCCGCCTCAATAGCGCAATCCCAGTCGTCGCGCTTCCATGAGCTGGTGGATGTCGCCGTCCAGCGGCTTGTGCCGGGCTGGTTTTCGATGATCTCGCTGATCTCGGTTGTTGACGATGAGAGGACCGTTTCTGCCCCTGCGACCGGATAGGGGAAGGCTGGTGTTTCGTTGACGATGCGGATGCGGCCGTCGGCGTCGGGAGCGATGGGAGCGTAGTCTGCGGGGGGCGGGGCGGGAGATGTCCGGACCGGGATAGGGAAGTGCGCGGGCGATCCGTCGTCCTGGCGAATGGGGAGGGTGATACCGGAGCCGGAGGGGTAGATGCTGAGCGTCGCCCTTGCCGGGGACGGCCAGACAAGCGGCCAGAGGGATTCTGACACAGCGAGGCGAACGCGGTTTCCCGCTTTGAACCGGTGACCGCAAAGGGAGAGTCCAAGGTGATGGTCGAAGGGCGCGGCCGGCTGAAGCGTGACCGGCGTTTCGTGACCGCCGCGGTGCGTCAGGTTCTGCACGGCGTGGCTGACAAGCGATGACTTGCCGTCCGGAGTGACTTCGCACAGCCGAACGGCGATGTGGGCGATCGGCTGGTCTGAAGCGAGTCGGAGGAACAGGATCGGATGACCCAGTATTTCAACGTCAGACTGCAGGGGCGCTGAATCGAACACGAGTGAGCGCGCGTCATCGTGGGTCTGTTCGATCGGGAGCCTGTCGAGCCATTCGGGTCTGGTCTGACCGACGAGGCCGGTGTTGGGAGTTCGGAGCGGCTCGCCTTCGACCATTTCGGTTCCCAGCGACTGGTCCGGGTTGAGGTAGAATCCAAGCGATGCGGTCGCCGGTGGCATCTGGTCTGCAATCCAGCGGCCGGGGAACGGATCAGGAAGCGATTCTCGAGCTGTGGTCTCCTGCATGAACGCCCAGAGCTCGGGCTGGTCCATGATTCCGGTTTTCTGGTCCTTGAGCCAATGGGTCCACCAGCGGACTTCTTCGTGCGCCCAGTCGAGGCCGTTGGGCGTGGCCATATTCGGGTAGGTGTGGCCCCAGGGGCCGACGAGCGCTTTCTTCGGGACGTTGAGGGCGTCGCTCATGCGCGCGAGGGCGCTGTTGTAGGCGTCCTGCCAGCCGCCAACGAGGTAGGTGGGGACCTTGATGGCGGCGTAGTCGAGGGCGATGGAGCCGCGTTTCCAGTAATCGTCGAAATGCTGGTGTTCGGTCCATGTCTTCAGGATCGGCGGCGTGGCTTCTAGGCGCTGGCGCCAGAGGTCGGCCCAGTTCTCGCCGGTTATGGCGGGGTCGGGCGGGCCGGCCATAACCTTCTTGAACAGGAGGCCCCATTGGAAATTCGTGTGGCCGAGCGCGCCGCCGATATAGTGGGCGTCGTCAGTGAAGCGGTTGTCGGTGGAGCACATCGGCATGATGGCCTTCAGCGCTGGCGGCTGGCGGGCGGCGATCTGCAGGGTGTTGATGCCGCCCCAGGAAATACCGCGCATGCCGACGGCGCCGGAGCACCAGTCCTGTCTTGAAATCCAGTCGATGATGGCGACGCCGTCGTCGAGTTCAGGCTCAGCGTATTCGTCGGTGATGACGCCTTCAGAGTCTCCCGTGCCACGCACGTCGACGCGGACATAGGCGATGCCGTGCGCGGCCAGCATCTCGCCGTTGATGTCGTCGTAGGGGCGGTATAGGTCGCGCTTGCGATAGGGGAGGTATTCGAGGACGGCGGGAGCGGGGTCGGTTGTCGCGCTGTCGGGCAGCCAGATGCGGGCGGACAGACGCACGCCGTCCGGCATCGGGATCCACTCGTGCTCAGTGATGGTGAAGGGTTCAGGATCGGGCAGGCGCCAGGACGAAGCGGCCGCGTTCTCAGGGCCTGTGCAGGCGGACGCCAGAGCGAGTGCCGAGATGGATGTCGCGCTCCACAGCAGGCTTCGTCGTGACGGATTCATTGTGCGCAGTCTCCCGGCCATCCTTTTGGCGGTTCGAGCCTAGGGAAGATCGCGGTCGCGGTGAACCGTCGGCGGACCTAGAACGGCCAGGCGTCGAGATGATGCAGCAGCCAGACGGCTGCGGCGGTCAGGCCCGCGCCGAACAGTTTGCCGAGAATGAACCAGGCCCAGCCGGGCAGCCAGCGTCTGCGCGGCGGCGGAGGCGTGGGTTCGTTGGCGCGAACGAGCGCGGCGTCGAGATTTTCGAGCATGACCGGCAGGCGGCGCAGGCGGATGGCGGTCTGTTTCAGGGTGGCCTGGGCGACGCGTGCGACGCCTTCCGGGCCGAACTCGCGACGGGTCCAGCGTTTCACGACGGGGTCGGCGGCGGTCCAGATGTCGTGCGTCGGGTCGATGTTGCGAGCGACGCCTTCGACCTGAACCATGGTCTTCTGCAGGAGGATGAGTTCGGGGCGCAGGTGCATGCCGAACTCGCGGGTGATGTCGAAGAGCTGGAGGAGGACGCGGGACATGGCGACGTCGTCGGCGGACTTGCCGAAGATCGGCTCGCCGACCGAGCGCAGCGCCTGCGAGAACTCATCCGCCGAGTGTTTGGTCGGTACATAGCCGGCCTCGAGATGCACTTCGGCGACGCGCTTGTAGTCGCGGGCGAGGAAGCCTGCGAGGATCTCGGCGAGGAAGCGGCGCTCATTCTGACCGATGCGGCCCATGATGCCGAAGTCGACGAGGTAGAGCTTGCCGTCAGGCGAGAGGATGATGTTTCCCTCGTGCAGGTCGGCGTGGAAGAAGCCGTGGTCGAGGGCGCAGGCGAGAAAGCCGCGGGTAATGCGGTTGGCGAGCTCTATGCGGTCAACGTCTTCCAGGGCAGACGGGTCGGTGAGGGATTTGCCGTCGATCCATTGCGTGGTGAGGACACGCCGCGAGGTGCGCTCCCAGTCGACCTCAGGGACGAAGACGTAATTGTCGATGGCGGCGATCTCGGCGAATTCGTGGGCGGCGGCGGCTTCGAGGCGGAGATCCATCTCGCGCGACATGGAGCGGGCGAGGGTGTCGACGAAGGCCTTCGGCTCCATGCGCTGGATTTCCTCGTTGCGCGATTTCTGCGCGATGGAGGCGGCGCGGCGCATGGCGCGCAGCTCGAGGTCGATCTCGCGTTCGATGCGGGGGCGGAGGATCTTGACGGCGCGCATGCCGTCTTCGGTTTCGATCTTGTGGACCTGCGCAATCGAGGCGGCGGCGATTGGCGGTCCGAGGTCTGGGAAGAGCCTGTCGGCGTCTTCGGAGAACTCGGCGCGCAGGGCGGCTTCGGCCTGTCTCTTGGGGAAGGGCGGTACGGCGTCCTTCAGGCGGGAGAGGTCGGTGGCGGCCTGCATGCCGATGACGTCTGGCCTTGTGGCGAGGAACTGGCCGAGCTTGATCCATGCGGGTCCGAGTTTTTCGAGCGCCGAGGCGAAGCGTTGGCCGGGGCGTTTCTTCGAAGCGCTGCTGCCGGAAAAGAAACGGAAGAATGAACCTGCGAAGCGGGCCGGCCATGGCGCGCGCAGGCGCAGGTCAGCAGGCATGACAACATCGTGGCTGGCCATGACGGCGCCCGCGCGTGCGAGCCGGTAGGCGTCGGCGATGGCCTTGAACATCGGCTTAGACCGCCCAGCCGGTGTGAAGGGCGGCGACGCCCCCGGTGTAATTGGTGTAGGCGACCTGGGTGAAGCCCGCTTCACGGATCATCGCAGCGAAGTCGTCCTGCTTCGGGAAGCGGCGGATGGATTCGACAAGGTACTGGTAGCTGTCGCGGTCGCCGGTGACGAGTTCGCCCAGGCGCGGGATCACTCCGTAGGAATACTTGTCGTACGCGTCCTGCAGGAGGGTGTGCGTCATCTGCGAGAATTCGAGGCAGGCGAAACGCCCGCCGGGTTTCAGCACGCGGCGGAACTCGGACAGCGCGCCGGGGATGTCGGCCACGTTGCGGATGCCGAAGGAGATGGTGATGGCGTCGGCGGTCTTGTCCGGGAAGGGAAGATGGGCGGCGTCGCAGACGACGCGGGCGGCATCACCGTGAGGGCCGGGGTCAGCTTCGGCGAGCATGTCGTCGTTGAGATCGGTGAGGTAGGCGAAGGTCGTGTCTTCAACATTGCGACGGCAGGCGACCTCGTGGGCGCGCTTGAGGAAGGCGCGGGCGATGTCTCCGGTGCCGGAGGCGACGTCGATCAGGGTTTCACCGGGCTGGGGGTTGAGGCGGGCGAGCATGTTCGCCTTCCAGACGCGGTGCACGCCAGCCGACATCAGGTCGTTCATCAGGTCATATCGGGATGCGACAGATGAGAAGACGCCGCGCACACGGCGCATCTTCTCGTCCCTGGAGACGTCTTCCGATCCGAAGGGGACCGTTTCCTCGCTCACGTTTCGTCCTTTCGCGCGTCGCTGGCTGGTCGCGTTTCCGGGTGGAAAACCGGTTTCCAATTTTCCTGGAAACGCTCCGGGCAAAACCATAGGCGAAGGCCCCATGGAGGGCTATATGCACCGGCCATGCCCGAGCTCCCCGAGGTCGAGACCGTTCGTCGCGGATTGTCGCCAGCAATGACTGGACGGCGGATCGTGCGCTGTGAGGCGCGAAGACCGGATCTGCGTTTCGCGCTGCCGGCGAGGATGGCGGAGCGGCTGAAAGGCGCGCGCATAGTCAATATGGGACGCCGGGCCAAATACCTGATTGCGGAGCTCGATACCGGCGAGGTGCTGATCATGCACCTCGGCATGACAGGCCGATTTACCATTTCCGGTGAAGCGATCGGGTCCTTTGCGCATGACGCGGGCGGGTTCGACAAACACGACCATGTCGTGATCGACATGGAGGGCGGGTCGCGGGTCACGTTCAACGATGCGCGGCGGTTCGGGTTCTTCGAGATGTGGCCGGCGGGCGAACTGGACAGTTATCCGGCGTTCGCAGCCCTTGGGCCCGAGCCGACAGCCAACGCCTTCAACGGGCCGTATCTGCGGGCTGCCTTGAAAGGCAAGAAAACGCCGGTGAAGGCTGCGCTGCTGGATCAGCGTGTCGTGGCCGGTCTGGGCAATATCTATGTGTGCGAGGCCTTGTTCCGGTCCGGGATCGGGCCGAAGCGGCTGGCCGGATCGCTTGGGCCGCAGCGCCTGGAGCGTCTGGCTGGCGCGGTGCGCGAGGTGATCAATGAAGCCATTGCGGCTGGCGGGTCATCGATCAGCGACTTTGCGGCGGCGGATGGTTCGCTGGGCTATTTCCAGCATGGGTTCCAGGTCTATGGGCGGGAAGGCGCGGCCTGTGTGACCTGCGCGCGGCCGGTACGACGCATCGTGCAGTCAGGACGATCGACATTCTATTGCACCGGGTGCCAGCGGTAGGATTTGCGGCGCGCGCAAAGAATGTTGGCGTCACCTGAAGTTGCGGAATTGACCGCTTGTACGGTCGCTGTTATGAGGCGCGTCCCCACGTGAGGGGACGGCTAACGGGCGGAACCATTTGGAAGGTTCACAGGCCCGGCGAATTCAGGCAGACAAGATCTATGGCTAACACCAAATCCGCCAAGAAGATGGTTCGGAAAATCGCGCGCAAGACGACGGTCAACACCGCTCGCCGTTCGCGGATCCGCACGTTCATCCGCAAGGTGGAGGAGGCGATTGCCGGTGGTGACAAGACCGCTGCTCAGGCAGCTCTTCGCGCCGCCGAGCCAGAGATCATGCGGGGCGTCACCAATGGCGTGCTGCACAAGAATACCGGGTCGCGGAAAGTGTCGCGGCTCGCGGGTCGTGTGAAGCGTATGGCCTGACGCGGGGACGGTTGCGCCTAGCGACCGCGCACTGCTTCAACCAAGTGTTTGAAAGTATAGAATCTGCGTCTCTTTCAGGGGCGCGGATGCGCTATGCATTCGGGCAGTATTCATCCGTGTGCGGCAAAATATGGCGCCGTAAGAATGTGAAGAAGTGAAGTCTTGACGGGCGGTTTCTCTAGCCAATTCAGGCCTTAACGAAATTCATGACCTCGGCTTTCATAAAAAGTTAATCGTTGGCGCCTCGGCGTCTTGACGGGTGCCGGGATTGGCAGTGATATCGCGCTGTACCGAGTAATTCCCTGTACGGAATTTTGTCTGTTTGAGCGGCTTCAGGCTGGAGCCGCACGGGGAAGTTTTGCGTCAAATTGCAAGTCATCAACAACTCCCACCCGGGGTGCGCCCCGGATAACAAATAGGGCGATGAGGGGCTCATGATACAGAAACAGAATACCACGCGTTTCACCGCGGGATCGGCTGCGGGCGGGGCGATCGCCGCCGCCAGCCTGGCTGGTGGAAATGGTCGTCGCGGGCTGGATTCCGAGTTTGCAGCCGACGACAAGGGGCCAGGCCGGATCTGGAGCGAAGTGCTGGAACGGCTGCGGGCGTCGATGCCTGCGAAATCCTACGAGACCTGGATCGCCAATCTCGACCTGGTCGCTGAAGTTGGCGAAAAAATCCTGATCGCAGCCGCCAGCGAGCTGGACTGCACGATGGTCGAGCGCCGCTACAGCCGCGACATCCAGGACGCCTGGAATGAGTGTGACCCGCTGGGCCGGACAATTCAGTTGAAGGCGCGCGCCTCGATCAGCGAAGACATTCTGGCGCTGGCCCGGCCGGCGAGCCCGGCGGCGGCGCTGGAGCCCGTCGCGCAGGGGCGCACGGCGGATGATATGAACCTATACACATGTCAACGCTGCCACCAGGATTTTGGCTCGAAGCGCTTCGACACAGGATTATTAAAACATTTCAGGTATGACGACAAGCGAAAGTTGATCTGTCTGGCGTGCACGTGTGAGGACCAGAAAAGGGAGAGAATCCTGCATGGTCAGTTCAAAG
>JBHIWT010000119.1:0-10730 GCA_041987265.1 Hyphomonadaceae bacterium | reverse complement strand
GCGGCGCGTTCTCCTGATCCTCGAACAGCTCGGCAAGCTTGTCCGTCATCGCCCCGCCCAGCTGTTCCGCATCGACAATCGTCACCGCCCGGCGATACCAGCGCGTCACGTCATGCCCGATGCCGATCGCGATCAGCTCCACCGGCGACTTGCTCTCCAGATGCGCAATCACTTCGCGCAGATGTTTTTCCAGCGGATTGCCGACATTCACTGACAGCGTGGAATCGTCCACCGGCGCGCCATCGGAAATCACCATCAGGATCTTGCGATGCTCGGGCCGCGCCATCAGACGATCATGCGCCCACAACAGCGCCTCGCCGTCGATATTCTCTTTCAACAGGCCTTCGCGCATCATCAGGCCAAGGTTGCGGCGCGTCCGCCGCCAGGGGGCGTCGGCGCTCTTGTAGATGATGTGCCGCAAGTCATTCAGCCGCCCCGGGCTCGCCGGCTTGTCGGCCTTGAGCCAGTCCTCGCGCGAACGCCCGCCCTTCCACGCCTGCGTCGTGAATCCGAGAATCTCGACCTTCACCCCGCACCGCTCCAGCGTCCGCGCCAGAATGTCCGCGCACAACGCCGCCACCATGATCGGCCGTCCGCGCATCGAACCGGAATTGTCCAGCAGCAGCGTCACGACCGTATCTCGGAACTTGCTTTCATCTTCCTGCTTGAACGACAACGGCGCCGTCGGATCCACGATCACACGCGTCAGCCGCGCCGTATCCAGAACGCCCTCTTCAAGGTCGAACATCCAGCTGCGGTTTTGTTGCGCCATCAACCGCCGCTGCAACCGGTTCGCCAGCCGCGACACCGCACCCTGCAATCCCTGCAGCTGCGCATCCAGATAGGCGCGCAGCCGCGTCAGCTCTTCCGGATCGCAAAGCTGGTCGGCCAGCGCCACTTCATCGTGAACGGTGGTGAACACCTTGTACTCGGACCGGAAGTCATCGCTGTCGCGCCAGTTCGGACGCACCGGCGTCGACGGCTCTTCCTCTTCAGCGACCTCGTCGACGTCCATGTCGGAGTCAGCGTCCGCCGCCATCTGAACTTCGGTCTCATCGCCAGCCTCGGCCTCGCCCGCTTCACCAGCTTCCGACTCGGCTTCGCCCGACGCTTCTTCGCCCTGATCCTCGTTGTCATCTCCGTCGGCGGCGGCTTCGTTCTCTTCTTCAGCGTCCTCGGTCTCATCCGACCGACCGTCTTCCTCGCCCTGCGTCTCATCCCCGAGATCAAGGTCGCGCAACAAGGCATGCACCGCCTCGGCAAACGCCGCCTGATCGCGCATCTCCTTCTCAAGCTTTGATAGCGCCTTGCCGGCCCGCTTCTCGATCTCGCGCCGCCACGGCGCCGCGGCCGCCTCGGCCGTGCGTGGCAGGGCCCGGTCGCTCAACCGCTCCCGCAGCAGGAATTCGACCGCATCCTCCATCGGCGCCCGCGCCGAGCTTTCGCTGCGGCCATAGCCGGCGTCGACACACCGCTTCTCCAGCGCCGCATCAAGATTCTCGGCCACGCCATCCATCGCCTTTGCGCCGATCGATTCGATCCGGGCGCGTTCCGCCGCCTCGAACAGACGCCGCGCATCCTCGCGCTGCGGCGTGCTGCTGGCGTGGGTCTTCGCATCATGGTGCGCCACCCGCAGCGCCAGCGCATCGGCCTCGCCGCGCGACAAGCGCACCCCTTCGGGCGTCATCGCCCGGTTCGGCGTGGTCAGCGTCAGCCGGTCGCCCTGCGCCAGCCCGCCATCCATCGCGAATTCCACGCTCACCTCGTCGCGCCCCGCCAACGCACGAGTCGCCGACGCCAGCGCGTTCTTGAAGGTTTCGAGGGAATCCGACTGTTTGACCATAACCCTTCCTGTCTAGGCCGACCCGGCGGCGGACGGAAGCCGCCGATCGTCAATCCCGGCGTCTCCATGCCTGCGAATGGCGCCCAGAGGCCCGCCCATCGTCCCGCTCACCAGCGAAGACAGAACCGGCGGGCCCGGCCAGATTCGCGACAACGGCGCCAGCACCCAGTCTCGCAAACCCGACACAACCGCCCCGTCGGACTGGTATGCCGGCGTGAACAACCAGCTGGCCGCCTGATAGAGCCGGATGTGCCAGCGCCTCATCCGCGCATAGACGCCGAGCGCCTCAGCCAGATCGTGATGCGTCTCCAGCGCCTTGGTCAGCGCGAACGCATCCAGAAGCGCCATGTTCGCTCCCTGCCCAAGCTGCGGACTGGCGCAATGCCAGCTATCGCCGACATGCACGACCTCCGCGCCGACCGGCGAAGCCAGCGTACGATGAGCATAAGTCGCGAATACCAGCTGCTCAGAATCTACAATCTGCGCCAGCAGCGCATCAATCTCCGGCCACAGCGCCAGCACATCTGATCGCCACGCATCCATTCCCGCCTGGCGCCAACCATCGAAGTCGCTATGCCGCAGGCTCCAGAAGAATGACGCCATCCGCCGGCCTCCCGGTTCAAGCCCGCCCACCGGCAACAAGCCCACCATCTTGTGCGCCCGCTCATAGCGCTGCTCGAGAGCGGAAGCCTTGAACCGGCCATCGCCTTCCGGCCAGTCGACATTGGTCCACAACGCCCCGTAAGGCAGCACGTCGTCCGGCGCCTGCGACAGCGGCGACCAGACGCCAAGCGCGTCAATCACCAGATCGAACACCGCGCTGCGCGTTCCATCCGCGAATATCAGCCGGCCGCCATCAACCCCGGTTATCTCGCGTCCGAATTCGAATTCCGCGCCGGCCTGTTCAGCGCCCTCCAGTAGGACCCCGAATAACGCCCCGCGATGCGCCCCAACGGCGAGGCGAGGCTGCTGGCTGCGCCCGCCATATCCCACATCCAGCACCACCCGGCCTGACGGCTGCACCCGGCCGAACAGGCGCGAAATGACAGCGCCGCGCGAACGCATCTCGTCGCCCAGCCCCAATTCGTCCAGGACGTCCAGGCCAACCGGCTGCAGGATCAGACCCGAACCGATCGGCGCCGGCGCCTCCATCCGGTCGAATACAACAACGCGCCATCCCGCCCGCGCCAGGAACCGCGCGCATGCAAGCCCCGAAACGCCGCAACCGGCAATGGCGACACTACCCACCTTCATGCGCCAAGGCTGAGACTGGCGACGATCTGTTGCGCGGCCGCTTCCGGCGCCGTCTCGTCCGTCGCGACGGTCACAGCCGCCTCCGGCATAAGCGCTTCGCTCGCCCTGAACGCCGCGCGCAGTTCGCGCAACAAGTCCAGCGATCTCATCTTGCCGAAAGCGGCGCGGCTTTCCGCATCGATCCGCGCGTCGATCACACAATCCGCTGCGGTCAGCCGCACGAAGTCAACGCGCCCGCCCCGCGCCGCAACCGTCTCCACCACGCGCGCCGGAAACCCCGCATCAACGCTCGGCTCGGGTTGAAACGTGAAGATCAGAGACCGCCCCGCGTCCGCGGCGGCCTCGAACATATCCAACCACCACCGCTCGCGCAGCCGCACGAAATCCGCCTCACCAAACGGAAACACCGACGCCACCGCATCGACAACCAGGTGATTGTGAAACACCGGCAGATTGCTCAGCGCCGCAACTTCCCGCGCCACCGTCAGCTTGCCGACAGCCGGCGGTCCGTAGATGAACACCAGCCGCATGCCCGGCTCAGCCGGCATTGGCGGCGAACAGTTTCAGCGTCCGCTCGAACGCCAGGTTGTCCGACGCCTCGTCGTAATCGCTCGAATTCTTCCGCGCGAACCCGTGCCCCGCGTCATAGAGAAACACAGGAACGTCCGGCCGCTTTTCCTTCAGCGCCTCGACCTTCTCGACCGGGATGTGCGGATCATTCCGCCCAAAGTGGCACTCCACCGGGCACCCCAGCTCCATCCCCGCCATGTCAGCTATGTTGCCGCCGTAATAACAGGACGCAGCCGCGATCCCCGGAACCCGCGCCGCCGCCAGCCAGCTCATCGTTCCGCCGTAACAATAGCCCGTGACGAAGACCGGTCCCCTGTCTTTCAGCAGATCGAAACACGCGCCCATATCGTTGACGGCATTCTCCGGCCCGTTGCCAACGGCGAGTTCAACGGAGCGTTCCAGCCGTCCCTCGATCTCATCGGGCTGAACCACGTAACCCGGCTCGGCGCGGTCATACATCGAAGGCGCGATCGCTTCATAACCCTCAGCCGCAAAACGGTCGGCCATCGCCTTGATATGGGCCGACAGACCGAAGATCTCCTGCACCACAATCACGCCGCCCTTGCGCGCTCCGGCCGGCGTCGCGTGGTAGGCGCCAAACACGAAACCGTCGCGGCTCGTCACCTCGATCATCTCGCCAGCCATCTACGTCCTCCCCTAGGTCCCGGCGCCGCCCTCAGGTTCGCCCGGCAGATGCGCGCCGCCAATCGCCTGATAAAGATCAAACAGGCTCTGATGCGCCGCCGCCGCCTTGGCGTACCAGTCCTTCTGCACAACGATCGACGGATGATCGAGCACCTGACGCTCGACGAGATCCAGCGCAATGCTGACTGCGTGCAACGCCTCGTGACAACCCAGCGTGCCCGGCGCAAATCCCTGTTCGTCAAACCCGACGACACCGCCCATCGCCTGCCGGATGCGCGCCAGCGCGTCCTGCCGCTGAGCCTCGATTTCAGCCTCGGATTGTGACGCCATCATCCCGGCTCCGATATCTGCGCCCGGCCCGATCCCGCGCGCCTCCGGCAAAAAGTGGAAACCGGATTTCCACCCGGAATCGCGCCAGACAGAAACCTAGGCGACTTTCACCATCGCCGCGCTCTCGGGCAATTCTTCGGCGAACGCGCGCTGGTAGAACTCCGCCACGACCGGCCGCTCCAGCTCGTCGCACTTGTTGACGAACGTCATCCGGAACGCCAGCCCGACATCGCCGAAGATCTGATAGTTCTCGGCCCACGTAATCACTGTCCGCGGCGACATCACCGTGGAGATATCACCGGCGATGAATGCGTTGCGTGTCATGTCCGCCACACGAACCATTTTCGAGATCAGTTCCTTGTCGACATCCGGCGCCTTGGCCGAAACGATCTCGGCTTCAACATCGTGCTCGAGATAGTTCAGCGTCGTCACCACAGACCAGCGGTCCATCTGTCCCTGGTTCAGCTGCTGCGTACCATGATAAAGCCCGGTCGTATCGCCCAGCCCCACCGTGTTCGTCGTGGCGAACAGCCGGAAATAGGGGTGCGGCCTCATCACGCGGTTCTGGTCCAGCAGCGTCAGCTGACCCGACGCTTCCAGAATCCGCTGGATCACGAACATCACGTCCGGCCGGCCCGCATCGTATTCATCAAACACGATCGCCATCGGCCGCTGCAGCGCCCACGGCAGAATCCCCTCGCGGAATTCCGTAACCTGCTTGCCGTCCTTCAACACGATCGCGTCCTTGCCGATCAGGTCGATGCGGCTGACATGGCTGTCGAGGTTGATGCGAATGAGGGGCCAGTTCAGCCGCGCCGCCACCTGTTCGATGTGCGTCGACTTACCTGTGCCGTGATAGCCCTGCACCATCACCCGGCGATTGTGCGCAAACCCCGCAAGGATCGCCATCGTCGTCTGCAGGTCGAACTTGTAGGCGGGATCAAGATCGGGAACGTACGCCGTCTTCTCCTTGAAGGCCGGCGCCTTGCCGTCCATGTCGATCCCGAACGTCTTGCGGATATCGACCTGCTTCTCCGGCTTCATCGAGGTCAGGTCGATCGAGTCATCAATTACGGACATGTTCGGGGAAGATCTCTTCTGGCTTGTCCGGCCAAAATAGGCGCCAGCCGCGCGTTTGCAACGCAGCATTTGACCGCAACAGGGGTTGGCGGCCGGGGCTTCAGTCGGGGACTTAGGCCAGTCCGGTGGATTTCAGCGCCTTGAACGCCTTGATCACCACATTCAGGCGCTGCTCCATGGACCGGTCGCCGCCGTTGGAATCCGGGTGATAGCGCTTGATCAGCAGCCCATAACGCGCCCGCACGTCTTCCGGCTTGGCGTCCTGCTTCAGGCCCATCTCTTCCAGCGCGCGGATCTGCAGCCGCGTCAGGCGACGCCCGCCATTGTCCTGAGCCCGCGATTCAGCCTGCGCCTCATCCAGGATCCAGCTCCGCCCGCGATACCTGCCGGTCCGTGCCGTCTGACCGGCCTTGCCGCCGACAGGTCCCGATCCGAAGCGCCAGGTCTTCTGGTGTCCGTAATGCGCCGAAGACTGGAATGCGGCGATCTCCGCCTCGGTCATCCCGTCGAAGAAATCATAGGTCTTGTTGTATTCGGCCGCATGCCGCTTGCAGAACCAGTGATGGTCTTCCGGCGGCGTTTTCTGTCCCGGAACCGGCGCAACTCGCGCGGCGTAAGGCTTCGGCGCCTTGCAATTCCCGGCGTCATCACAGCCCTTGTGCTCGCAAACACGAGCCTTCGCAGCGCCCTTGCGGCGCCCGCCCGGGGGTTTGACGCGCACATCCACGAACTTGACGCGGTAGCCGTCTCGTTGATCTTCGGCAGTCGACATAGGACCTATCATGGGATGCAGATGTTAATGTCACAAGAATTGACAGGTCGCGCGGCACGTATTCGCGACGTATTGACAGCTGAATTTTCACCTTACGAGCTCGAAATCCGCGATGAGTCCAGTTTTCATGCGGGTCATGCCGGCGCAAGACCGGGTGGAGAAACTCATTACGCGATTCGCATTCGCGCGTCGGCATTCGAAAGCACAAGTCGGCTCGCCCGTCACCGCGCTATCAACGCATTACTTGCTAACGAGTTCTCAACCGGCCTGCACGCCCTGACCATCGACGCAGCCTGAGCGCCGTCACCTGAGCAAAGCGTCAATTTCGGTAGACCCGCGCCGCTTCCGACAGCGATCATCCGCCCGGCCAATACGGACCGAATACAGGCCGACCGCCTGCCGGATAGAATGAAGGCGATCCCGCGAACGGGACCGCCTCACCCAGGACCAGGGCCGGGATAGCCGACGCTGCCGATCCCCCCCTTATAGACAGGTTTCCGATAGCAACGATGTCCGGGTATACTCGGGTAAACCCTGAAGCTGGTCTTTTTTTCGATTCTGGCCTCAGCCCAGCAGCCGGAGGTCTTTCGCAATCCTGATCGCATCGATCATGTTGCGCGCCTTCAGCTTCCTCAGGATCTGCGTCACGTGGCTTTCGACCGTCTTGGCCACGATCCCGGTCCGCGCCGCAACCTCGGCGTTCGTCAGTCCCTCCGCGCGCATCTGCAGCACCTGTCTCTGGCTGGGCGACAGATCCACGATCCCTTCGTGATCCGCGCCTCTGGTCGGAACCGTCATCATCCGCGCGCCCTCATTGGCGAATACGTGCAACCCCATCCGCAGCGCCGTGCGCGCATCCTCGTCCCGCTGTAGCGATCTGCCCGCGACCATGACGATAGCGACCCCGCCGCCGTCCAGCAGGACCCGCTTGGTGAACCCGTCATTCATGCCGATCTCGGCGGCGAAGCGCATCACCTCTTCCGCCTTCTCACCAAGGGTCGCGCTGCGATTCAGTTCATCCCAATAGCCATAGGCGCCTGCGCGCGTGACGCACAGGAAGATCGGATCGCTCGCCTCATAGCCGCGCGCGAGATAAGTCTCCTGCCATTCCCAGGGAATGTTCGACATCGAGCGCTTGATCGCCTTGCCGCTGACATCATCGCCGACATAGGCGCACAGGAACTTGTCCGCGCCCAACTCCGCGATGAACCGCTCGAACCGCGCGATCAACTGCTTCTGAGACTTCACCCGGGCGGCGTCGGCCACGAATGAAAACGTCAGTTCCGGAAGCTTCTCCAACGACCCATCCTTCTCACCCAACCCACGCTTGCGCGCCCCGCATCAGGTAGCGCCGGCAAGCTCTCCCTCAAGGAAGTCCTGCAAGTCCGCCCGGTCTGCATCCGGAGCGATGAAAGCCTGCCCCACGCCGCGCGCCAGCACCAGAGTCAGCCGGCCCTGCCGCGCCTTCTTGTCATGCGCCATGTGCGCGACCAGTTCCGACGCCTCATACGGCCCCCCCGCCAGCGCCCCGAACCTCGTCTGCAGCCCCAGCGCCTGCAACAGACGTTCAGCCCGCTCCGCATCCGCCTCGCCACACAGCCCCCGGCGCACAGAATAGCGCATCGCCAGCGCCATGCCCGCGCCTACCGCTTCGCCATGCAACAGTACGTCGCCAAACCCGTTGGCCCGTTCCAGCGCATGCGCGAACGTATGGCCGAAATTCAACAGCGCCCGCACCCCGGCCTCGGTCTCATCCTGCGTCACGATCCGCGCCTTCGCCTCGCACGACACACGAACAGCCTCGCCTAACGCCGCAACCTCGCCGCCGGACAAAGCCTCAGCCTCCCCCTCAAGGAACGACAGAAAGTCCGGATTATCGATCAGGCCGTACTTCGCCACTTCCGCCAGCCCGGCCGCCCGCTCCCGCGCCGGCAGCGTGCCCAGCACATCAATGTCGGCCAGCACCAGGCTCGGCTGGTGAAACATCCCGATCAGGTTCTTGCCGGCCGCCGAGTTCACCGCCGTCTTGCCGCCCACCGATGAATCGACCTGCGCCAGCAACGTCGTCGGAACCTGCACGAACCGTGCGCCACGCTTGATCAGTCCCGCAGCCAGCCCCGTCAGGTCGCCAATCACCCCGCCGCCAAACGCCACCACCACATCGTCGCGCTCGCACCCCGCCACGATCAGCGCATCACAAACGCGCTCCAGCGAGGCCATCGACTTCGAAGCCTCGCCCGGCTCCACCAGCACCCAGTCCGATGAAATCCCCGCCGCGCACAGCCCGGCCTCCAGCGCCGCGCGATGCAGCTCGGCCACGCGCCGGTCAGCGACCACAAACACACGGTCGCGCGCCAGCAGGGGTTTCACCTTCTCCCCCGCCTGCGCCAGCAGGCCCTGGCCAATCTCGATGTCATAGCTGCGCGCGCCAAGTTCGACCCGCACGCGTTTGGTTTCGACCGCCATCAGATCTCCAACGCCTTTCGAATCGCCGCGACCACGTCTTCGGTCGGCCCATCGACGGATTCAACTGTCACATCGGCGTTGGCGTAAGCCTCGGCCCGTTCCTCATTCAGCCGCTCCAGCGTCTCGCGCGGATTTGGCCGCTGCAACAGCGGCCGCGTCGAACGCCGCGACACCCGCCGCCACAGCACCTCGATATCCGCCCGCAGCCACACCGTTAGCGCCGTCGCCTTCATCAGGTTGCGCGTCGTCGCATCCAGATAGGCGCCGCCGCCAGTCGCCAGCACGATCGGCGGCCCTTTCAACAGGCGCTTCAACACCGCGCGTTCGCCCCGCCGGAACTCTTTTTCACCGTGCCTTTCGAAGATCTCCTGCACGCTCAGCCCGGCGGCCTTTTCAATCTCGCGGTCGCTATCGACGAATTTCGCGCCCAGATCCTTCGCCAGCTTCCGCCCCACCGTCGTCTTGCCCGCGCCCATCATGCCGACCAGCGCAATCGTGCGGGTCAACTCTTCAGGCGCTGAAGCAACATCAGCTTCCGGTTCCATCTGTTCGGGCTTGGTCATCACTCAACTTTCCTGCCGCCGACCTATACCCGCCGCCCCACATCCCGCAAAGGCGCTTCGCGCCCCCAAACCGGGCCGCCGCCCGACGCGCTGGACCCCCGCCACGCATTCTGGTTTGATCCGCCCGAAACACGCTGGACGCGAATCGGAGTCGACATGGCATACGGCAGGCGCCGCGGCGCTCCCCTGCGATTGATCCTGGGCGCAATCGTCATCGGCGCACTCGCGCTGGTCGGCGGCGTCTACTATCTCGCCGGCAAGGCGGAATCCAATCGCCCCGAGCAACGCGAAATCCGGATCGAGGCCCAGAATGTCGGCCCGTTCTAGCCTGCTGGCGCTGGCCATCGCCGCCTGCGCCGCCGCGACCGCAAGCGCCCAGGTCGTCTCCTCCGAACCGCTGGACAAGGTTGAACCATGGGCAATCGGCTGGATCGGCCAGGCCGACGGCGCCCTGCCGGCGGACATCTGGCGCAATACCGACGCGGCGACGCTCCAGCCCCTGATGGAGGCGATCAATCCGGCCGGCATGTCGCCCGCCGCGCGCGATGCGCTGGGCCGCCTGATGATGTCCGCCGCCCGCAGTCCCGCCGACGGCGCAGACCTGATCCCCCAGCGCCTGCGCCTGCTCGAAGCGCTGGGTGAAACCGCCCACGCCGACAATCTCCGCAGCCGCTTTGCCGACACTGAGTGGGGCGCTAACGGCGAACAGCGCGCCGCTGCTTTCGCCCTGCTCGACGGTCGCGCGCGCGGCCAGTGCGCCCGCGTCGCCGAAACCCCCGCGGACGACCCGGCCTGGATGGCGACCCGCGCCCTCTGCTACGCCATCGCCGAAGACTATGACGCCGCCGCCCTGCTCGGCGAACAGGCCGCCCAGACAGATCCCGACCTCGGCGCCTGGCTCCTCGCCGCCATCGAGCACAAGCGCGAGCCCGCCAGCCGCGCGCCCGAAGCCCGCTTCTCTACCCCATTCGAAACCGCCGTTTCGCTGACGACGAATCTCGACGTCGATCTCGACGACGTTGCCGACCTGCCGTCCGATATCGCAACGATCATCCTGCGCCACCCAACCGCGACCCCGGAACAGAAACGCGCCGCCCTGCCGGCCGCGGTTTCCGGCGGCGGCATGACCACCGCTGATCTCGTCGCGCTGCTGACGCCCGGCGAAGATGATGACGCCCCGCCGGAAGGTTCGGTTCAGGCCGCGCTT
>JBHIWT010000118.1:0-10960 GCA_041987265.1 Hyphomonadaceae bacterium | reverse complement strand
GCGCGCTTTTATGCGGGCGATTATGCAGCCGCAGCAGACGCCGCGCGGGATCTGAGCCAATCCTACCAGGACATGGACCTGCCGCTGGATGCAGCGGAGACTGAGCTGTTCCTCGCGCGCAGCTACATCCATCTCGGCGACCTAGAACGGGCGCAGCAGGCGATTACCTGGGCGTTGGACCAGACGGAGGTTGCCGGCGCAGGCTATTATAACGCCAGCGCCCATGTCGCGCGCGTGGATCTCGAGCTGGCTGGGGCGGGCGTTGGCGCAGACGAGGCGTGCCAGAGCCTGAAGGACGTCGCGACAGATCTGGAGCACACGATCATCCGGTTGCGCGCCGCGGTCCGGTTGGCGACGTGCGAAGCCTGGCTGGGCGCCGTCCGGCCGGCGGATATGAGCGACCGACTTGCCGAGGTAGATGCGCAAGCGCGCGACGCTGGCCTGTTTGAGCCCGCCTACGACGCGCGCCGGGCGCAAGTGTATGTGTTGGCAATGTCAGGCCGCACGCGCGAGGCGCGGGCTATGCTCGAAGAACTCAATGCAGACGCATTAGTGACCGGATGGGCGCAGGCGCCGATGGGATGCCTGGGCGCGCCGCCGAGCAGCCGGTGCGAGGTCACGGCGTCGGCGGAGTAGGAGCGCGCGGCCGCCGGGCGAACAGCAATGTCATCGCAACAAGCGCGAACGCCGCAAGGTGGACGGCGATGATGGTCACCCGCGCCTGGGCGAAGTGGCCGCTGTTGGACAGGTCCGCAAAGTAGGCTGCGACGATGTCAGGTGAGGTTGTAGTCTGGTTGGCCTGAATGGTTTCGGCTGTACGCTGGAGGAGGTCGCGCAGCGACAGCGTCAGACGAAGACTGAAAAAGCCGAAGACAGCGTAGAGGATTATCCCGCCGATACGCTCCACCATTGAAGGCGTTCGCCGGACGTAGAGGATGGCGCCGAACAATCCCAGATGGACGGTGATGAACAAGGCCCACTGCGCGTCCAGCCGGTGACCGGTCTCAAGTGCGACCTCGATGTACTCATAGAGCGTCATGGCTGACCTTCCCCCGGCCGTGCGACAGTGCGGAAGCCGATATGGTTGGTTCCCATGCCGGTGTCCTGCGCATGGCGGGCGGCGGGACGATAGCGGCGGCACGCCATCGGCGCACACAGGAACGAGCCGCCCTTGATGACGCCGACGGGAATATCCGCCTGTCGTGGGTCATAGCCGCGAAGCCGCTCGAAATCCGGCGTATCCTCAGCGCGGCCGAGCCTGCGGTCGGGGAAGTAGGGGTCCTTGGTCCATTCCCAGACGTTTCCGACCATGTCGTGCAGTCCGTATCCGTTCGGCTCGAAACAACCGACAGGCGCGCGCCCCATGTGCCCGTCGGAACCTGTGTTCATGACTGGAAACGGTCCTTGCCAGGTGTTGGCCATGTGTTTGCCGCCGGGCGTGAGCGCATCGCCCCAAGCGAAATCCTCGCCCGTCAGTCCGCCACGCGCTGCGAACTCCCACTCTGCTTCCGTCGGCAGATCGCGGCCGGCCCATTGCGCATAGGCCTTGGCGTCGTTGAGCGAGACCTGAACGACGGGTTCGTTGTCCTTTCCGTCAATCGAACTGTCGGGGCCGTCCGGATGACGCCAGTTGGCGCCGGCGATGAACGACCAGCCGGCATCGGCGAAGACAGCTGAGCCGTTGTCGGGAAAGCCGAGCTCTTGTGCACGTTCGGCGGACGTTACATAGCCGGTCGCCCGGACGAACGCGGAAAACTGGGCGTTTGTGACCTCGTGCGTATCGATGTCAAGAGCGCCCACCGTCATGGTCTCTACCGGCGCTTCTTCCCGGTAGTGATGGTCCGAGCCCATCTGGAAGGCGCCGCCGGCGAGAAGAATCGAGGAGACCGCCGGAGAAGATGTACACGGCGCGTCCGTCTCGGCGCTGTCTCGCAACGTGGCGGTTTCAGAGCAACGCTCCATCACCGCGATCGTGGCGATGATTCCGATGAGCGCGCAGGCGGGGAGGATGTAGCGACGCAGTTTCATCTCCGGCCTCACCTAATGAATGCCGCAGGAAGTACGGGCGTGATGGAGAACTTCATGCCCCATTCCGGCGCGATACCGTCCGAACGAAGGGCGTAATAGCTGGCCTCCAACCCAACGCGGACCGGGAGTTTTCCAACAAACAGCGTCTTGTTGAGGCCGACGCCAATGGGGAAGTTGACGCTCGGCTCGTCATCCGCCGTCCAGTCGATCGTGATCGTGGGCGAGGCGCCCAGCGACCACTGGTTCGGAAGTTTGCGATAGACGAAGTACTGGATGTTGGACTGGCTGACCGCGGCGCGATCGTCGTCGCCAGCTACTGACCACCAGTGCTGCGGGAACACGCCCAACGTCCAGTTCTCGCCAAGATAGGCCGCGGCAGCGGCCGCACCGAGCTGCACCTTGCCCTGACCGAGAAAGTCATCGGACGCGGTGGGGAGGATGACGGAAGGGCCGGCGGCCCAGACCAGTTTTCCATCGCCAAGCGGCGTCGTCTCCTTGGGCGTGAACAGACCAACATACGCGAGGTCGCCAAAGCCGCTGGTCGAACCAGCGAAAGGATCGCCAGCAAGCGGCGGCCCGACAATCTCCAACTCGGTCTCTCCCTGTTGGAGAGAGCCAGTCGCAAACGCGTCGGTGTCGATCGGTATCTTGGGAAATGACAGCGCCATCCGGTTGACCAGCCGCCAGTCGCCGAGACGAACTGGATAGGTCGGGATGATCTTGGTCGTTTCGATCAGATGGTCATCGCCGAAGACCGGGTCTTCGACGGTGAGCCACTCGCGCTGGATCGGCATCATGACCAGCTCGCCAACGGGATTGTCCATCAGGCGATTGATCTGCTCCGCCGTCAGTTCACAGCCGGCGTCAACCGCCTGATCAAGGTCGATGTCGTCGCTGGTCAGTAGGGCGCCGCATTCGGCCCTGGAGGCTGTCTGGGCATGGGCGGCAGGGCAGGCCATGAGGCCGCCAAGCGCCAACGCTGTAAGCGCGCGTCGCATGATGTCCTCCCTACCTGAGGAAGTCGTTGCGGCGCTGGATCACGTCATGCCAGGCCCAGACGAGACGGACGGAGGTCAGCGACCCGCGCAGCTCGAACGGATCGGCGCTTTCACCGATGGTCTGCTGGTGGCCGACATAGAGGCTGAGATTGTCGTTGACCTTGTAGCCGAGCGTGGCTCCGAAAATCTGCGCGCCCAGTCCATCCCGGGCGCCTGCGGGCATGCCTGTCGTGTTGTTGGTCAGCGTCTGTTCGCCGCCATCAAGCCACGTGTAGTCAAGCGAGATGAAGGCGTCGTTCGTCATGTCGTGAGACAGGTGCGCCTCGACCGCATAGACAGGGTCCTGTGCCACCGTTGCGCCGAAACTGTCTTCGTTGTCGCCAAAGAGACGTACCGAGGGCGTGACTTCCAGGACGGTGCGTTTGCCGGGAACCCAGTCGCCGAATGATTTGACGAAGGGCGCCGAGATGCGGGTGCTCCACTGGTTGGAGCCCATGTTCAGGACTTCGTTGCTGTCATAGTCGCCGGTCGGCGCGGTTACCATCACGCCAAGTCCCAGCGTCCAGTCGAGTTCATAGCGCAGCGTTTCGCGAACCGGCAGTTCAGGCGCACCGAACAGGTTGATCGTTCCGCCCAATGACAGGTCTCCGAAGCCGTCCGCATAGGTGTTGTTTGTAGAAACCGGCAGGGGCGAGTTCGTCTTGACCGAGCCGGCAGGCAGGATCGCCTGCCAGTGCACCGTGCGTCCAAAGACGGGCTGGCTGCGCGTGTAGCCGAGCGCGTAGATTTCGCTCTCGATGTCGACGTCGGCTTGCACCTGGTTGAACACGGACCAGGATGCGTTTGCGGTGCCGCCGACATACGTGCCGCTGACGATGTTGGTGTTCTTCGGCAACGGCAGATTGACGCGCGCGCCGTCGACCTGGGCGAAAGCGGGCGCCGCAAGGGCTGCAGTCGCCGCCGAAATGATTGCGAAGCGTTTCATGATGATCTCCATGAATTCGGTGCTGAGAGTTTGCGAGCGACTATTCGTTTTCGCTGGTGTCGCTGCCGGTCCAGTTGGGTTCCTGCATGCGTGGCCAACCGGGAGAGACAACCGGCGGTCGTGGCGGCAGGCGTTCTTCAAGACCGTCGTATTGCGTTCGGTCGGGCAGAATCACGTTGTTCTCCGCCGCATACTTGTCCCAGGCTGCAACGAGGCGAGCGAGGATGTCGGGATGCTGTTCGGCCATATCGCTGGTTTCGCCGGGGTCCGTCTCGACATTGAACAATTCCCACCGCGAAAAGCCGACCGGCTCTGGCATCCAGACGGCCTTCCATGGTCCGCCGCGGGCCATGCGGGCGCTCATGAACTCCATGGCGATCACGTCGTCATCAGTCCGCGGGGACCGCGTTTCGCCACGCATGAGCGGCGCCCATGATTTGCCCTGCATGTCGCCGCCCTCTGCGCCGGCGAGATCCACAAGGGTCGGGGCGACATCCATCACATGGAGAAGGGCGTCGGTGTTGATTGCGCCGGCGTCCTTCTTGCCGGGTTGCCAGATGATCAGCGGTGAGCGCACGCCGCCCTCATAAAGGGAAGCCTTGTAGCCGGCGAAAGGCGTCGCAGAGACCTGAGCCCATGGCGGACCGTAGGCGAGGAAGCCGTACTTCCGGCCCCATGCTTCGATGCTTGTGTCGTAGTTGTTCGCAAAGAACATGGACGACGCGAGATTGGGCTGCGCCTTGGCGGCCGGGATCGGGTCGGCGCCTTCCGGACCATTGTCGGAGAAGAACAGGATGATCGTGTTGTCGAGCTGTCCGCTCTCATCAAGATAATCAACGAACGCGCCGATCTGGTAGTCCAGATACTCGACAACCGATGCGTAGATTTCCATCTTTCGCGCTTGCAGGACCTGGCCTGCCGCCACGAGGTCCTCGTAACCGGGCACGTACCACAGGCGCGCTGCGTTTTGTGCGGTAGGGGAGACGAGCCCGGCCTGCTTCATGCGTCGCAGGCGTTGTTCGCGAAGCTCGTCCCAGCCGTCATCAAATTCCGTCCTGTAGTTGTTGCGCCAACCGTCCGGGACCTGCAGGGGGTCATGCGGCGCCTGGTAGGACAGGTAGGCGACAAAAGGACTGTCGCTGTTTCGGTCGGCTTCGAGGAAGTCGACCATCTGTTCGGTGAAAGTCCTGCTTGAGTAGTAGTTCTTCGGCAGTTTGGTGATGTACTCGCCGTCCTTCGTGAACTCTGACTTCTCGTTTTCAATCTTGCTGCCCGTCCAGGTGAAGTGACTGCCGGCAGGGTTGAGTAGCGAGAATGTGCGATCGAAGCCGCGCGCGTGTGGAATGTGTTCCGGCGAATGGCCGAGGTGCCACTTGCCAGTCATGTACGTACGGTAACCGGCGGCTTTCAGGCGCTCCGCGAAAGTTGGGGAATTGGGGTCGAGAACGCCCTCATAGCCCGGCGCATCCATCTGGTTGGGCGCTGTCATCTCGTACATGTTGCCCATGCCGACAAGGTGATTGTCCTTGCCGCTCATCAACATGGAGCGCGTGGGCGAACACGTCGGCCCTAC
The DNA here is from genome assembly GCA_041987265.1 of Hyphomonadaceae bacterium. Lineage (GTDB taxonomy): Bacteria > Pseudomonadota > Alphaproteobacteria > Caulobacterales > Hyphomonadaceae > IH12. The sequence goes on along the minus strand of JBHIWT010000118.1, from coordinate 5,376 downwards.
ATAGAAATTGGTGTAGCGGACGCCTTCGCTAGCCAGCCGGTCGATGTTGGGCGTGTTGATTTCGCCGCCGTAGCTGCCGATGTCTGAGTACCCAAGGTCATCTGCAACGATGATGACGAAGTTTGGCCGCTGGTCAGGCTCCTGTGGGTGCGCGGCAGGGGCGCCCAGTGACCCGACGATTGCCGTCGCAGCGAGTAGTGGTTTCAGCCGGGCGGGCAGGTGTTTGCTTGGCATGATCTTCCTCCAGAAATCGGCCCGGCGCAGCGGGCGTCTGGAGGCAAGATGAAACGAGCCCGTTCATGGGAAAGTGAACCTGCACAGTCTGCGCGGTCCAACGCACTGGCGTCGGATCGGGGCGCATCAATCCGGTTCGTGTTGCACGAAATGCAGGGATTCAGGCTGTGTCTCTGCCGAATGCCGAGCGAACGGCCCCGATATAGCTACGGGAAACGGGCAGGTTCACCTCGTTCTTCAGCTGGAGGTGCAGTTTGCCGCCCTTTGTTGTGAGGCGCTCGACGCCTTGCGTCGCTACCCAATGCGAGCGGTGCACCTGCATTCCTGCCACCCCTTCGCACTGCAGGATGGCGTCGGAAAGGCGCATCAGCACGAGATCGTGCCCGCGCGAGGTGTAGACCCGGACATAGTGGAGTTCCGACGACAACGCCCACAGGTCGCCGCGCTTGGCGACAGGAAGCTTGTCGAAAAAGAGCGGATGCTCGGCGCTCGGAGAGAATGAGGCAGAGGGGGCGCTCTGGTCCGGCGACATGCGCTCGTCCGGCGCCGCCACGTTTTCGGTGTGATTGTCTTGCGAAAAGTGGGAACGCCACCACGGGAAGTTCATGATCATCCAGAGCCCGCTGCCGAGCACGGCGTAGCCGCCCAGGATGAACGGGTAGCGATTTCCGGCGGCGGTGAGGAAGTCAGCGCGGGTTGTTGCGTTGATAATGGGTTCAGGGCCGATGCCGATCGCCCAGCTCATCAATGGGCTGAAGACGGCGCAAAGCGGCGCGATAAGGACGCAGCCCAATACGGCCCGAATATTCAATGGCAGCCTGTCTGGTCCGTACCTCATGGCGGCATAGGCGCCGCCGGTCAGCAGCGTGGCGCCGAGAGCGACAAGAAGGCACGAATGCAACAAGGCGTCAGCGGTGCCGCTGAGCATATCGGCGGCGCGGCCGATCACCCGCGCTGTCGTCACGATGAGAACCGCGATTACTGCTGTCAGCGCATGATGCTGCCAGAACGTAAGCGGCTTTGATCCGTGCATCACCAGCCGTCCATCCCCTGCATGAACGTACTCTCGTTCATTAAACCATTCTGTCGGTGCAACAACACCCGTGATCCCGGCCGAAGATGGCTAGATCCCCTTCATCTGCCGCACCCATCTCGCGGCGTGCATTCGAAGGGAAACGCAAAATGGCGAAGTTATCTGGATCACATGCCCGGTCTGCAATTGCCGCTGCGGCCTTGGCCGCAATTGGAGGACTGGCTGGTTGTGTCGCCGCCGGGATCGGCGGCGCCACGTACGCCGTAAAAGCCTCGCAGCGCGGAGAGCTGGAGCCGCTGGCGGAAGCAGGCGATGCAGAAGCGCAATACAAGCTTGGGCTCTCGCATTGCTGCATGGGTCCCGGATTTTCGACCCAGACCGCAACGGAATGGCTGTGCAAGTCCGCCGCTCAGAACTATGCGCCGGCGATGTACGAATTGGGCAGAATCTATGCCGGAGAAGTCTCCCGCACGCCGGCGCCAGGGCAGAAGGTCCTGCAGGCGGCGCGCGCCGAGGATGATCCTGTTGTCTCTTACGCCTGGTTTCAGTTGGCCGCCGACGGTGGGCACGAGGAGGCGGGTGACCGCGCTTCCAGCATCAAGGCGAAGCTCGAGGCGCAGCAGCTGGCGGCCGCGCAGGCGCGTCTCGGCAACTGGCGGGCAGGTGCGTGCGAATACGACGATGTGTTCGGCGCAAATCCGAGCGTCGACCGCCGGTGATATCCAGACGGCCAAGCCACCCAGCGCGGCCAATTTCAGTAGGAAGCGGAGAGCCAGGATGGCGGCATACAAGGTCTGATCTTCCAGCAGCGACCACCCCAAGACGCACGCCGCAGTGGAAGCAAGGCTGTATGACCATTCCTTTTGCTCCGTCCCCTGGTTCCCAAACTTGCCATAAGGCCGGACAGTCCGGCTTCACATCAGACGCAGGCAGGGCTCCATGCCGCCGAGTGTTGAATATTCGACTCCACCGAACACAATGAATCCCATTGGGCCCTACAGCCACATCTCAAAGGTTGGCGATTTCATCACGATTGGCGCGGTCGCCGGCGTGTCCCCTGAAACAGGCGAGCTGTGTGGTCCCGACATTGCGTCGCAGACAACGCAGATTCTGGACGCGCTAAGTCACATGTTGAAGTCGGTCGGCTCGGATCTCGACCATATCATGCATATCAATGTGTTCCTGAAGGACATGCGCCACTTCGCTGACATGAACGCTGCCTTTGAGCGCAGAATGGGGCAATCGAGGCCGGCGCGAACAGCGGTGTCTGTTGTTGACCTTCCAAAGCCCGGCGCGCTGGTGACGATGAATCTGACCGCTGTCGTTGCAGCGTGAATGTCTCCCGCCGTTCGCCGGATTGTGTCGGCGATACAGTGCGAAGTGAGAACGCATGTCCGGCGATTCCTAGATCCGAGCGGGTCCTTCCGCCGCCATGTCGAGAAAAACGAGGTCAGCCCGACGACGAATGCGTCCCGTGATGCGAACCGGATCAGCTACATAGGGCAGGATGCTGTCACCGCAGGCGCGGTCGTTCCGGGTCAGGATCATCAGCGCGGATCTGTTCTTCCGGTCGCGTGCGAAGAACGCCGGCGGGATGCCGCCCCGGATACAGAGCGAGGCGCAGGACTTGTGAACCTTGCCTTGCGACGGGCGCATGGCGCCGAACCAGCATTTTGAATCCAGTATCTCGCCCGCCAGATCAACTTCGCCGAGATCCTCCGGTTCGGGAAAATCAAGCGACGGTTCAGGCGGCTGGCCCACGGTGCGGATCCATTCGCCGAGTTCGTTGACCGCGATCATGCCGTGGCGTCCACGCTGGATCAGGCTCCCCGTGATCACCACAGACCGGCCCGAATAGCCGGCGAGCAAGGGGCCGACGCCGCACTTTCCAAGACATGATAGCAACATGGTCCGGGGCGCGCCGTCGAGGTCGCGCGTACGCAGCATGGGGTAGGGGGAGGCGGTCACCACGCCTGACCATTCACGCACGTTAGCCTGGTCCCATTGCCCGGGGCCGGGCGGTGATTGTAGCGCGCCAAGACCGGCGGCGCCGGCTGCGGCGGCGAGCGTCAGGCCGATGCCGGAGCCGAGGAAGAAGCGGCGATCGGGGGCAGGCGTGTCCGCCCAACCGATGAAGAACGTGTCCGACTTCGTGTTCTTCGCCATCAGATGGCTCCGTCGATTTGGGACGGCTCCACGCGGGTGCCGGGCGGGTTGGGTTCCGGGTTGACGAAGACTTCACCGCCGCGGATCCGGGTTTCGTAGGTTGCGATGCGTTCGGTGAACGGTTCCGGCGAGCGGCCGTCTTCCGGGCGATACTGAAAGCCGTGCCAGGGGCAGGTGATGCAGCCGTCTATGATGCGGCCTTCGCCCAGAGGTCCGCCCTGGTGCCGGCAGACGTTCGAGACGGCCGAGACTGCTGCGCCGTTGCGGAAGACGGCGATTCGTTCCGCGCCTGCGGGCTCGAGGATGACGGCGCGGCCGTCGGGAATGCTCAACGCCGGCCCCGCGGCGAGCCAACCGTCAGACGGCGTCGCTCGACGTTGCGCAGCCGAAGCGAAGAACGAGGTATAGAGCTGCAGTCCCGCGACCGTGGCTGCGCCTGCGCAAAGTGTGATGGCGTAGAAGACGTTCTTCTCGAACTGGATGGCGCCAAGCGCGACGTGAGCGACCAGCGCGGCGTAGGCCGGATAGACCGCCATGTGGATCGCTTTCCAGAGGCCCGGTCCGAGGTTGGCGTTCCAGAAATCGTGGCTCGTCGCCGCCATGAGGAAGAGGATGATCAATGCGATCATGCCCAGCACTTCAAAGGGAAAGCCGGCGATTGCGTCGTAGCGGGGATTGGAAACAAGCAACGAGACGAAAGGGTTCAGATCCGAAAACCCGTGATACCAGAGCGTCACCAGCCCGGCGTGCACAAGCGCGATCAGGAGGGTCGCAACGCCCAGATGTCTTCTATTGTAGAGGAACGGCTTGAAGCGCGGCGTCAGCCGCGCCAGCGGACCGATGCACAGAATGAACGTCAACAGCGCCATCGCAAGCACACCGGTCGCGCGCATGATCGTCTGGATCGGCGTGAAGCTCTCGCCCGGACTGGCGCTCAGAACCGAAACCGCCACGAAGGCGATCAGAAAAACTGCGACGCCGGCCAGCAACCACAGATCGAAGCGTTTCTTGAAGGGCGTCCAGGTGACCGCGACATATCCGTGGGCCATCAGGTGACTCCTTCTTCAAGGGTTGGAGGAATCGCATCGTTCACCGGCTCGGTGGGGCGCAGGGCGAGCGCCGCCCAGAGAGCTGCGGCGATCGCGGGCGCGAGCAGGAGCCAGATCAGGCGATGAAAGGTACGATGTGGTCGTTTCATGACGCTGGCGGCTCCGACTGGGTGAGCCACTTCACCAGCATGAGCGGCCACAGCAGCGCGACGCCCGGCAGGATCAGAAGACGTGCGCGGACCGGCATGCCTTTCGCGCCGGGGTCGATCTTTGGCGCGCCAAGCGCGACGAACAGGGCGGCAAAACAGAACCCGACGCCGAGGTAGACGCCTGCTCCAGTCACGATTGCGTTGGCGACGGCCAGGCTCATCGCGCCAGCCCGGCGAAGGGTACGCCGGCCAGTTCGGCGAGGTCGCGCTTGAACGTGACCAGATCATCGGGTTCGAAATCCGAAAGGGCCGAGTGCCCGCAGGCACGCGCCATGACCTGCATGAGTTCGACAGATGCTTCAAAGAAGTTCTTGAGGCGGATTGCCGATGTTTCGACCGCCAGGCGGGACACCAGATGCGGCTTCTGGGTCGCGATTCCCACCGGGCAGTTGTTGGTATGACAAGCGCGCATGGCGATGCAGCCGATGGCCTGCATGGCGGAGTTCGACACGGCGATGGCGTCCGCGCCTAGCGCCATGGCCTTGATGAAATCCGGAGCGGTCCGCAGGCCGCCCGTCGCGACCAGCGTTACATCCGGCGCCGATCGATCGAGGTGCCGGCGCGCACGCGCGAGTGCAGGGATTGTTGGCACGGATATGTGGTCGCGAAACAGCTTCGGCGCGGCGCCGGTGCCGCCGCCGCGTCCGTCCAGAATGATGTAATCAACGCCGACTTCCAGCGCCGC
>JBHIWT010000117.1:0-11016 GCA_041987265.1 Hyphomonadaceae bacterium | reverse complement strand
CAACCCGTACAAGGCGAGCGCCATTTCAGGTTTCGAACTCTCCGATACCGAGCGCGAAGACATCATCGCGTTTCTGCATTCACTAACGGATAGCGACTTCCTGACCGCCCAGCGTTTCGCTGGTCCCGCTGCAGCGCCTCAATACTGACCGGCGCGTCACTCCCCTGCCCGCTGCGCGCCCGTCACCGACATGATCGCCGGATGCTTCGCGTCGCCTGCGGACAAAATGCGGCACAGGGCGAGATCGCCCGTCACGTTGACGCTGGTCCGCGCCATGTCGAGCAGCCGATCAACCCCGATCACAAGCGGCATCGCCTCCAGTGGGATGCCGAAGTTCGCAGCTGTCGCGGACAGGATTGCGATCGAGGCGCCAGGCGCCGCCGGCGCACCGATGGATGCGCCTGTTAGCGTGACCATGATCATCGCGACATCGGTAGCTGAAAGGTGCACGCCGCCGACGTTGGCGAGAAATATCACCGCCGCCGCCTGATAAAGCGCGGTTCCGGCCATGTTGATCGTCGAGGCCAGTGGTATGACGGCGCCGGCGATCGCTGGCGGCGTCGCCAGACGCTCGACAGCGGTCTTCATTGTCAGCGGCATGACCGCGGCGGAGCTCGATGTCGAAAATGCAAGCAGCTGCACGGGGCCGGCCGCCTTGAGAAAATCACCCGGCGACATGCGTCCGAACACCAGAACGATCACGAGATAGACGAGGAGGAGAATTGCAAGACCGGCGAGGACCACGCCGCAATAAATCGCGAGGTCGAGCAGGGTCGACAATCCATTGGATGCTGTTGTCTCCACCATCAGTCCGAAGACGGCGATCGGGGCGAATCGCATCGACGTTCTGATCACGGTCATCGACACTTCCAGAACCGCCTCGGCAAGGCCGACCAGCGGCCTCGTCAGTTCGCGTTTGTCGGCGCTTACAACGGCGATACCGACGAACAGTGAGAACACGACGATCGCCAGCATGTCCTGCTCAAGTATCGAGGCGGCGATGTTCTGGGGGATGAGGTTGGTGATGAGGTCGGGAAGATCCCGCGATAGCGATTCCACCGACGAGGATGAAGCATCGGGGCGATCCGCACCAAGGTCTGCGCCAGGCGCGACCGCCTGTTCGCTGGCTACCTGATCCTGCTCACCAAGGCGTATTGAAGTCGCAAGACCGGCCCCGATGACGGCGCCAAGCACCGTCGTCGCCAAGACGAAGACGCTCAGGCGACGTCCGATCGATTTCAGCACTTCCCCGCCGCCGGCTCCGGTTATCCCGAGAACGATTGAACTCGCAGCCAACGGAATGATGACCATGCGAATTGCAGCGAGGAAGAGCCTGCCGGGCAAGGCGACCCATCGCCCGATCAGGTCCGATGTCTCGCGTCCGATCAACTCGAGATCCGGGCCGATCAGTAATCCGATCAGGGTTCCCGCCACCAGCGCTACGCTTACCTGAAGCCACAGGCGGCCCTTGACCAGCGCATCCAGCAGATGGTTCAGGCGCGTATGCAGAAATCGCTGTCGGGGCATCCTCTCGTACGTCCGTGAGCTTGCACTGGTTGTGACTGAATCATCTTGTCGGCGTCAGGACAATCTCCAGTGCATGCTAACCGCCCTGCACGCTCGCACATTCGCCGGCAATGCGGCGGGGAACCTGTTCGAGCGGTTGATTCCGACTTGATTCATGGAGCAAAGGCGGCGCTCGGCCCTGTCGGAAGGCGACAAGGTCGAGCGACGCACCGGCTGAGACCTTTGTTTCAGGTCGCCTAGCGCCGCATCAGGCGTCCGTGGACCAGACCGCCGACCAGTCCCGTCAGCAGGATGACGATCGCGCCGCCAGCCATCCAGGCGATTGTGCGGTCAAGTTCCATGGCGAACATCAGATTGTCGACGTTTCCGGTCTTCCAGAACACCCACTCGCCGGCCAGTCTGGTCGCCAGCATGGAAGTGCCGGTTGCGAGGACAACAATGCCGTCGCCTGTTGCTGGATCGATGCGCGCGCTGGTGTTGATGGCGGGTTCGTTGCTGCCGTCATGTCCGACGATGTAGTCCCTACCGCCATTTCCTGCATAGAGAATGACGCCTAGCCCCCACGTGTCGACGCCCATCTGCGATGCATGCGGCGTGCGCATCAATTCGAGAGTGGTTTCGGACAACACATCTCGAGATCTCCCCGGCGCCTGCGCCGTCAGGAATTTCGCCAGATCGTCGGCCGTGGTGAACAGGGCCGCCGCGCCAACCGCCGTATACCAACGCAGTGGCTCGGCGACGCCGTCGGCTGCGAAGTTCTCGGCCAGTCCCTTCGCTTCTGCGGCGGCGTGATCGAACGTCGTGCGTTCCAGGTCCAGCGGCGCAAAGACCCTCGCCTCCATGAAGGCAGGAAAATCCTGGCCAGACACCTCTTCTATCAGCAGCTGCAGCAGCGTGTACCCGCCGCCGGAATACGCCCAGCCCGAACCCGGCTCGTGACCGACGCGGACGATGCCGGATCGGCCGGGCGAAGCGTCAGCCGCCTGCGTCAGCGACGCCTCGAGAGATTCGACTTCGTCGGGACTCCCGAACCCGGCATAGCCAAGACCATCATCGAGACCAGACGTGTGGCTGAGCAGTCGCCGCACGGTGACGCCGCTATTGTCGAAGGACGAGTCCGGAAGGCGCCAACGCGACAGGTAGTTTGAAACAGGCGCATCTAGATCAATGAGGCCGTCCTCAACCAGCACCATGACGCCCCAGGCCGTGAGCCATTTGCTGAGCGACGCGACCTGGAAGACGCTCGATCCGTCCACTGGTTCGCCGACACTTGCATAGGTGTAACCGGCGACTTCGCCCTGCTCGATGAGAACAAGCGCGACATTGCCGACGTTTTCTGAATCGATCGCCTCGCCGGCGGCCTGGAGAAACGCGTCAGGCGTTTCGCCGCCGGTCAGGGCTTTGCGGCCCCAGCCTTCGCTCGCCCCAACAAAGACGAGCGTGACCCAGGCCGCTGCTGCGGCGAGTGCTGCGAGTGCAAGCAGGAGATACTTGATCATGGTCTTTCGGCATCCGATCTGGGTCAGCTAGAAATGAGGGCGTAGGCGGCAATGGCGTAGAGCGCCGCTGTCAGTACACACCCCAGCGTTCTTATGTGATTGAGGCGGGTCCAGTTGCGCCCATAGACCACCCAGTAGGCCGCCGCTTCATCGCTCCTGTGATCGAGACGGTCTAGCCGGTTGTTCATTGGCACGTTGCCAGCGACGGTCATCAGGAACACGCCGGGCACGTAGACCAGCGCACCCAATACCAGCGACCACCTGGCGACGCCATCAAGCGCGACCACTCCATAGACAGCCGCAATTGGCGCGATGAATCCCATGGCGACAAGCGCAAACACGAATTCCGATCTCAGCACCGTGCGGTTGATCTGCTGCATGGCTTCAATTCCGCCAGCGGGTTCCGCGCGAAGCAGGCCCGCCATGATGAACTCGGAAAACGCCTTGAAGACGCCGCCGATAAGAGCTGTCCAGATGGCCAGCGCAAGGCACAGCAATGCAATCCAATCCATCATCATGGCGCCCTCCTCCCGGCGGACGCCCCTTCCCGGCTCACCCTGGACAGACCGAACAGGATGATGGCGATCGCCAGTTCCACTACGGTAGCGGCGATCAGGGAAGTCGACGGCACGCCATCAAGGGCGACGCTGAGCAGTCTCGACATTCCGTAAGCGCCAAACACGGCGGCGCCGACGACCAGCGCCAGTTGCAGCCGGCGCGAGAGAAAGGCCTGATGCAGCAGATAGACGCCGGCGATCAGAAGCAAACCGCCTGGCGCCCGGACCTCGGACATCAGGCTGGGGTCCGCGCTCAGCACCACACCATTGCCGGCGAAGAACGCCTGCGGCGCGGCAAGGATCGAAGCTCCGATCAAGCCAGCCACTACCCCAGCCAAACCGAGTGAAGTTCTCGCTATCACTCGCATCATGCGCTCCTGTTCCAGACGCCGCGTTGGGCGGTTTCTCGTGCAAAGTCGGCGAAGTCTTTCGGGGAGCGTCCGAGTGCGCGCTGCACGCCATCGGTAAGGCTTGCATTGCGACCATCGAGCACCGTGGCGAAAAGATAGTCGAGCATCCAGACCACGTCCTTCGGCGCACCCGATTCAGCAACGCCGGATACAAATGCATCGTGGGGCGCCTGCACGAACGTGATTTCTCTCCCGGTGGCCCGCGACAGTTCGGCGGCGATATCGGCGAAGGTCATCAGCCGCGGCCCGGTAACCTCATAGATCTGCCCGACGTGACCGGGCTCGGAGAGCGCCGCCGCCGCGACATCGGCAATGTCGTCCACATCGACAAACGGCTCGGGGATGTCTCCGGCGGGCAAGGTGATCTGGCCAGCGAGGACCATGTCGATGAAGGCGCCCTCGGAGAAATTCTGGTTGAACCAGCTGGCGCGCACGATCGTCCAGTCGAGCCCGCTGTCCTGAACAATTCTCTCGCACGCCTGCGCTTCCTCCTCACCACGACCAGAAAGAATGACCAGACGCTTGACGCCGTGTTCCCTGGCCTTGTCAACGAGCGCCTTTATTGCATCGGTCGCTCCCGGCATGGCGAGGTCCGGCGCGTAGTTGATGTAGACCGCCTCAACGCCTTCAAGCACGGCGTCCCAGTTCGCGTCATTGCTCCAGTCGAATGACGGCGTTGCAGAGCGCGACCCGAGGCGAACGGGCAACCCTCTGGTTCTCAGCCGCTCAGCAATGCGGCGCCCGGTCTTGCCGGTTGCGCCGAGAATCAGGATCGGTGCTCGTTCGGGCGCTCCGGTCTGGCTGATATTGGGTGTCATGGCTTGCTCCTGTTTTGTTTGAGGCAAGCCAGGAGTTAGTCGGCCCCGAACGGACATTCTTGGCGCGATCCGCCAGAGTTTTGGCGCCGCGCGCCAAACGGTCGAAGCGTCAGTTTGACGTCGGAGCCTCAAGCCGGAAGGATCGCGGTGTCTGGCCCGACCACCGTTTGAACGCCCGCGTGAAAGTGCTCTGCTCCGAAAACCCGGTGAGGAACGCCACATCGGCAAGGCTGTACTGAGTGTCCCGCAACAGCGACCGCGCGAGTTCCCTGCGCGCTCTGTCGACCAGCTCCTGATATGTGCGCCCTTCTTCAGCCAGCCGTCGCTGCAGCGTTCGCGCGCTCATCCCGAGGCGCATTGCGATATCCGACAAGGTGGGAACGCCCTCGCTGAGGCAGTTGGTGACCGCGCTTCGCACCTGCCGATCAAGGCTGACCACTCCTGCGTAGTCGATCTCTTCCGTCTCCAGATAGCTATCAAAGAACGCGGATGTACTCTCGTCTCCCAGGCGGTTTTTCGCTGCGAGGGCTTCGTCTGACAGAAGCAGTCCATCCTTGTCGGAACCAAAGTGGGCCGGACAGCCAAAATAGGCTTCGTGGGCATCGATCGTTTCGGGGGCGTCGTGCTTGAAGAAGACGGCTAGCGGCGAGAACTCAGCCGTCGACACTTCGCGGCTGATCGCGGTGATGCTTGCCAGCGTCGCCTCGTTCGACAGGCGCAAGCCCAGATCCCGCTCGCCGGCGCGATTGAGGTGCAGCAAGGCGCCCTCAGGCTCCCGTTTCACCTCGTAGGTCGACACGTTGGTCAGTCGCCGTCCGAAGCGCTCGGCGCGCGCATAAGAGCCCCGCAGATCCGGCGCCGACTTCCAGGCGAGGCCGAATGCGCCGAAGTCGTCGCAGCGCATCGAAGCGCCTGCGCGCAGAGGCAGGCTCACCCCATCGGGATCGCGCCTGACCAACTCGGCGAAGAACTCGTAATAATCTTCAGACTCCAGCATGAGCCTGGGATCGATCGGAGCATCCGGATCCAGTCCCAGATCGCGCAGCAGATCGCCGGTCTCTACGCCTGCACCGGCCTGGTCCGCGACCTTGTACGCAAAGAGTGATGTGATCTGTCCCATGCGGAGGCCGTGAGCTAGTGCTTTCGGATCGGGCCAATACCGAGACTTTTACCCGACACCGGTCCAGTTGTACTTAAGGCGACGGCATGCGGTGACAAGCAAGACTGCGTCACGAAGCCAGTACGAGCTCGGGCAGCTCCGCCACGACATGCTCGACAAATGCATTGACCGCCGGTGGAGCGCCTTTTCGCGACGGCTGCAACACGCTGAGGGTCGCATCGCCCGAGACCCAGTCCGACAACACCTCCTGAAGGCGACCGTTTCGTACGTCCCTGGCGCAGACGTAGGCAGGAAGCGAAACTATGCCCAGGCCAGAGGCGCAGGCCTCCTTGAGGGTGATCATATCATCGCTACTCAGTCTCGGGATGTACTGGACGACCTTCGTCTCTCCTTCGCTTGAGCAAAGACGCCATTGGTCGACATCGTTGCGCCAGCCCAGGCACAGGCCGCTGTGCCCGTTCAGGTCTTCCGGCGTAACGGGTTCGCCGTTCGCCTCCACGTAACCAGGGGCTGCGAACAATCGCCATTCGACTCTCGCAACTCGCTTCTGGATGAGGCTTGAGTCCGGCAGGTTTTCGACGTGTCCCCTGATCGCCAGATCCACACCCGCATCGATGAGATTGACCAATTCGTTGGTGACCAATTGCCCGATTTCGACCTTCGGATGTCGCCGGAGAAATTCTGAGACGAGTGCCGAAAGCGCAAACTGCGCGACACCGGCCGAGCACGATATGCGCACTTTCCCGGTCAGCGCCTCGCTTCGCCGCTTGATCACGGCTTCCGCCGCATGGACTTCGTCCATGACCGCCTTGGCATGACGCAGGAATTCGACGCCCACATCGGTGAGCGCGAATTGCCGGGATGAGCGTTGAATCAGCCGGGCGCCGAGGCGGGTTTCCAGTTGCTGGATGTGACGGCTCAGGCGGGATTTCGGGATACCGAGCGCCCGGCCGGCCGGCGCAAACCCCCGCCGTTCAGCGACATGAAAGAAGTAGAGGTAGTCGTTCAGATCGAACGTCGAATCCTGGATCATCGTTCTATCCATAGCACGATAAGTCCCGTGCGTGGTTATTTTCTCACTGACCGTTCCATACTTAGCTTCTCCTCATCGCAAAGAGGAGACGTCCAATGCCTTACGAGTTTCGGGAATCGCCTGAGCACGCCGAGGGGTCGCTGCTGAAGATGGTTGCAGGAAACCCGTTCTCCATCGGGAACGGTTTCGAGGCGCTGAGCTTCAAGCACCACATGTTCTCGGGAACGATGGATCCGCTCATCATGGTGGATCACTTCACCATGACCGAACCAACCTTCGGACCCCACGCCCATGCGGGCCTGTCGGCAGTGTCCATCCTGTTCGGAGACAGCGAAGGGGCATTCAACAACAAGGACAGTCTTGGCAACGACATCGATCTGAAGCCTGGCGATCTGTACTGGCTGAAGGCTGGTCGTGGCGCCGTGCATGATGAAAAGCCGCGCCCCGGCGCCCGCACTCATGCGCTACAGGTCTTCGTGAACCTGCCGGCGCGCATGAAGTATGACGAACCGGAATCCGTTCACGTCAGTGCATCGGACATGCCTTCGTTCGTTGGAAACGGGTATCGCGCGCGCCTGATGCTGGGTGAGAGCGGCGGGCTCGCAGGCGCCCAGTCGCCTGCGCTTCCGATGACCATACTGGATGTGCATCTGGATGGCGGCGCAACGTTCGAACACGAAGTACCGTCGGGACAGAACGCCTGGGTGATGACCGTTGGCGGCTCGGTGGGGCTGCGAAGCAATCGCCCCCCGATGTCACTGGATGCGGGGCATGCGGCATCAGTGAGCGCTGCGGCGCACAGCCAATCTCTGATCATCAGCGGCAACTCGCAGGCGCACATCGTGATCCTTCAAGCTGCTCCCCTGTGCGAGCCATTTGTGCAGCGCGGGCCGTTCGCGATGAGCACGGAACAAGAGGTCGACGCCATGTTCGCTGCGCACAAGGCCGGCGAACTCGGATCGATCGACGAACTCTAACACCCGACCAAACTTCTGATTTCAACAATGGAGCTGACCATGTCTTCGACACACCACAACCCCAAGCCACTGACTGCAGACAACGCCGCCCTTGTTCTCGTCGACCACCAGGTCGGGCTGATCACGGGCATCCGCGACTATCCCATCGCCGAGCTGAAACAGAATGTTGTCGGCCTCGCAAAAGCGGCTCGCGCCTTGAAGGTTCCGATCGTGACGACCACGACGTCTTCAGATACGCTTTGGGGACCAGCCTTTCCGGAACTGCAGGCCGCGCTGCCCGGTCAGGAGTTCATTGATCGCACAACCGTAAACGCCTGGGACGACCCGCGCGTGGAGGCGGCGATACGTGCGACGGGACGCAAGAAGCTGATTTTCGCGGGCGTGTCGCTGGAGGTCTGCGCCGCCTTCCCGGCCATGCGAGCCGTTCGGGAAGGGTTTGAATCCTATGTCGCCGTGGATGCAAGCGGCACGTTCAATCTCACCAAGCGAGAGACCGGGCTAGCGCGCCTCGCACAAAGCGGTGTCGTCATCGCTGATGGCGCAAGTCTCATGATCGAGATCCTGGCGGACAATGCGCGTCCGGAGGCTTCCGACGTCTACTCTGCGCTCGACATGGACTGGGCGAAGCTTGTTGGACAGGTGCGCACCAGCGCGATCCAGCAGGCTGTTTCCAACTAGAGGCCGTACAAACGCGGCGGCCAGATTGCCTGGTCGCCGCGCATCTTCCGACATGGGGGCCTCCCCTCAATCAGTCGCTGCTGGACCGCGACCTGCCGGACAAGAGTGTTGGTGTGGTGGGACGTTGTGAATATCGCCGGGGCGACAAAATGCTGGGCTTGTCGGGTTGAGGCGCTATTGTCCGCGCGGACAGGTATTCCCCGGGGGACCCGAGCATGGAAATGCAGCAGGTGCGCTATTTTCTGGCGCTGGCTGAAAAACTGAATTTCACGCGCGCTGCTGAAGCCTGCAATGTGACTCAACCGGCATTGACGCGGGCGATCAAGGCGCTGGAAGACGAACTGGGAGGAGCGCTGTTCCACAGGGAGCACTCGCGCACGCACCTTTCGGAACTGGGCCGCATGATGCTGCCCTATCTCACCTCCATCCACGAACAGACGCGCGCGGCGAAGGAGCAAGCCCAGTCGCTCGCCAACATGGAGCATGCCGAACTCAAACTGGGCGCCATGTGCACGCTTGGGCCTTCAGTTCTTTCCGACTTCATCTGCAGCTTCCATCGCAACTTTGAAGGCGTGAGCCTGCATATCGAGGATGCAAACCTGCCGACGCTCTACGATTCCCTGACCAGCGGCGACCTCGAAGTTGGTCTCGTTCGCACGACAACCGATCTGGATGACCGGCTCCACGCCATCCCTCTGTTCCAGGAAAAGTATGTCATCGTGCTGCCTCAGGACCACGCGTTGACCAAGCAGGAGGTCGTGCGGTTTCGCGATCTGGACAACCTTCCCTACGTTTCCCGGATCAATTGCGAGATGGCCGATGAGGGAGGAAAGATCGCCGAAGAGATGGGGATCAATGTGTCGGTGGTTTTCCGGTCAGAGCGCGACGACTGGGTCTTGGGCATGGTCAGGGCCGGACTGGGTTGGGGGTTTTTTCCAGAGTTCTGCGAAATACCAGGCGATGTCGAGATACGACCGCTGGTCGACCCCGAATTCGTGCGCACTGTCTCCCTAGTGACCGTGCGGGGGCGGCCACATTCGCCAGCAGTCGGCGCATTCGTCCGCGGCGCGCGGGCGCATAACTGGCCGTCGGCCGACTGCGGCTAGTAGACTGGCTGATACATGAGTGAGGACACTCGCTGCTCCAGGCCTTTCACATCCTTCTGGTCGAGCCCTGAGACACCGAGTTCAACTGCCGTCCTCGCAACTTCGACCGCGATCGACCGTGAGACGTCGCGAATGCCCTTCAGGGGCGGATACAGTGCGCCCTCGGCGAGATCTGCTTCGGTGACCTGGTCCGCGAGCGTGCGCGCGGCGGCGAGGAATATCGTTTCGGGAAGTTCGGTTGCCTCCGCCGCAATAGCCCCGAGCCCGATCCCCGGAAATATATAGGCGTTGTTGCCCTGTCCGGGTCGCCGCACCCCGTCCTTCAGCTTGACCGGCGCGAAGGGGCTTCCCGAGGAAAAGATGGCCCGGCCGTCCGACCACTCATAAGCCTGCTCCGCGGTGCACTCCGCGCGCGACGTCGGATTGGACAGCGCGAAGATCACAGGCTGCTCGTTGAATGTAGCCATCTTCCGGATGATCTGTTCGCCAAAAACACCAGGCGCGCCGGTCGCGCCAATCAGGACGTCTGGCTGAATCGCGTCGAGCGCGGTTGACAGGTCCATCGGCGCGAACTTGTGCGCGTAGGGAATGTTGTGCGGCTGGAGATCGTCGCGGCCCTCCACGACCAACCCGTCCTTGTCGACGAACCAGAGTTGCTGGCGGGCGACCAGATCGCTCACCCCTTCCGCCTTCAACGCCTCGCAGATCAGGTCTCCGATGCCGGTCGCAGCAGACCCGGCGCCGACAAACATGATCCGCAGGTCGCGGAAGTTCTTGCCCGTCGCACGACAGGCCGCGTACACGCCGGCAAGCGCGACGGCGGCGGTTCCCTGGATATCGTCATTGAAGCACAGCACGTCGCGCCGATAGCGATTGAGGAGGCCATAGGCGTTTGGCGTCAGGAAATCCTCGAACTGGATCAGAGCCTTTGGAAACCGATCCTGAACCGCGGCGACAAACTCATCCACCAGCGCGGTGTACGGCGCGCCGGTCATGCGCCGGTGCGGATAGCCGAGGTACAGCGGATCGTTCAGGAGCGAGACATTGTCCGTTCCTACATCCAGCACGACTGGCAGGCATTGTGATGGATGAATGCCTGCACAGGCGGTGTAGAGCGCGAGTTTTCCGATGGATATTCCCATCCCGTTCGCACCGAGATCACCGAGGCCAAGAATGCGCTGGCCGTCCGTAACCACGATCACGCGAACATCGTCTTCCGGCCAGTTGTCTAGCATCTCCCGAACGCTGCCTGAATCCTCCGGCGTGATGTAGAAACCCCGCGGCCGTCTAA
>JBHIWT010000116.1:0-11112 GCA_041987265.1 Hyphomonadaceae bacterium | reverse complement strand
GTATCCCCCTATCTGCGCGAATGGCTAGTGGAGCCGGAAGCGATCAGCTGCTTTCGCGCACGCGGTCCGCGCAGCGCCCTGTTGGCCGAAATTCCAATTCGTCTGATCGATGGAGACCGGGCCGCGCTGGTCGGCGCAGCGGCGCTCTGGCGCGACCGCAGGACCCGGGGTTGGATCTGATCCGGGCACGTTAGCCCCACAAAGCACGGGAAGCCTGCCAGGCGATATAGGCGGCGACAACGAGCACCAGCGCCGCGAAACCGGATCGTGCGACCCTGACGCGCGATTCCAACCGCCGCGCCAGGAGGATGCCGAGACTTCCGCCTGCTGCCCCGCCAACCAGAAGCAGCGCCGCCAACCTCAGATCCACCATGCCTGACAGCGCATAATTGGCCGAAGTCGAGCCGCCGAAGATCGCGACGGAAACCAGAGATGACGCGGTGGCGTTGGCCATCGTCATGCCGGCCGCGAGCATCAGCCCGGGCACGATCAGGAAACCGCCGCCAATACCGAAGAACCCTGCGGCGCAACCGACAACAAGACCGACGGGAACCAGCCGCATGATGATCGCAGGCGAGATATGGACGTCGGGCTGCCCAGCGCTGCGCGGCTTGCGGAACATCGACGCCCCGATCAGAGCCATCGCGGCGGCAAAACCGAGCAGCAGCACATCGCCCTGTGTGACCTTGGCGAGTGAGGAACCAAGGATCGAACCAATCAGTCCGGAGAGCGCGAAGACGATGGCGCACGGCCATTTAACGCGGCCGCCGCGCCAGTGCCCGAACAGGCTGAACAGCGCAATGACGGCGACGGCGGCAGCCGATGTCCCGATGGCGACATGCGGGTCCGAAACACCTACGACATACAGCAATAGCGGAGCGGCGAGGACCGACCCTCCGCCGCCAAACGCGCCGAGGAACACGCCGACAACCGCGCCGCTAGCCAGCGCCGTCAGAATGACCTGTGTCGACAGCTCCAGCATCGGCTCACGCCGAGAACGCGGGTTGGAGCAGGACGCCAAAAACAATGGCGGCAAGCACGATCAGCCCCGCAGTAATCAGAGCCCGGTGACTGATCTTCGGCGTTTCCGCCCTGTCGGTTCTGGTTGGCAGGCCGGCTCTCTTCCAGCCCTCTATGCCGCCTTCCAGAACGTAAGCGGGCCCGTCGACATGCGCGGCGAGCAGGTCGCAATTGGTATCAGTGCGCACTCCGGAACGGCAGTGGAACACGATGGTCTCGCTGGCTTCCAGCTTGAGACCCTGAGACGTGATCAATCCGATCGGCGCGGATGTCGATCCCGCAATATATTCGCGCGCGCGTTCGTTCGGGTTGCGGATATCGACCAGCGTGATGGTCCCGCTTGAGAGTTTCTGCGCGACTTCGGCAGGCGACAGTCTTGTTGGTTTGGTCACTCGAGCAACTCCCGGCAATAAATGGCGGACAGCGTTTCAATCACTTGATGCGCCGCCGGCTTGGCGATCCGATAGAAGATTGTCTGACCGTCGCGCCGCGTGGCGACGAGCCCTTCCTCTCGCAGCACTGCGAGATGTTGGGACAACGCCGACTGCGACAGCTCCGATCCTTTCAGCAGCGCGCCGACGGACAATTCGCCGCCGCCGAGCCGACAGAGGATCATCAGGCGGTGCTCGTTCGCCATCGACTTCAGGAGGCTGGCCGCGCTGGCCGCCTCCGAAATGAAGGCGTCTGGATCAAGAACACCGCTCTGGGTCATGAGGGCAAGATATCAGGACTTGCTAAATTAGCAAGACCTAATATATTTGCCTGCAAAGGAGATGGTTCATGGCAAACATTCAGGCATTCTTTGACGAACCGACGGCCACCGTGACGTATCTGGTGTCCGATCCGCAGACCGGCGCAGCCGCCATAATCGACCCGGTTCTTGACTACGAACCGAACGCCGCACGCCTGACCAGTGAGTCCATTGATGCAGTCATCGATATTGCGCGTGCGCGCGGCCTCGACATCCAGTGGGTGCTCGACACACACGCCCATGCCGATCATCTGTCCGCCGCCGATCACGTGCGACGAGAAACCGGCGCAAGGATCGGTATCGGCGCCGATATTACGAAAGTGCAGTCGACTTTCCGTCCAATGTTTCACGCAAGCGACGTGACGACGGACGGATCCGAGTTCGATGCGCTGTTCGCCGATGGTGACCGGTTTGCGATTGGCGAGCTCGAAGCGCGCGTGATGCACACGCCTGGGCATACGCCAGCATGCGTCTCCTATGTGATCGACGATGCAGTGTTCGTTGGCGACACCCTGTTCATGCCTGATTACGGTACCGCACGGGCCGATTTTCCGGGAGGCGATGCGGCGACACTGTACCGTTCGATTCGCAAGATTCTCGAACTGCCGCCGGCGACTCGTATCTTCGTTGGACACGACTACCAACCCGAGGGGAGGGACCAACCGGCCTGGGAGACGACTGTTGCTGAACAGCGCGCATCGAACGTCCACGTGCACGATGGCGTCGATGAGGCAGCTTTCGTAGCGATGCGTCAGAAGCGCGACGCGACACTGGCCGCTCCGCGACTGATCCTGCCCTCGCTACAGGTCAATATTCGCGCCGGCGCGCTGCCGCCGGATGAAGATGATGGCCGGACCTATCTACGTATCCCGGTCAACGGAATGTCCGGGGCTGCTGCGAGCTGACCGAAGAAGACGGCCGCTGCATGGGCTGCAGTTCGGGAAGCGTTCGCAATCGTCAGAAGTCTACCGCGATGCCCTTGCGTTCCCAGTCGCCATAGCGGGTGGGCTCTTCGCCGGACGGCCCGTTGATCTCGGCGGGCTGTTCGGCCGCAGTTTCGCTCGCACGCCGGGCTTCGGCTTCCTCGAGGGCGCGCCGGGCCTCGGGCGTTAACGCCTTTCCGGGCGCTGCGCCCGGAATCGCTGCGTCACCTTCGGGTTCTGACGCAAAGGGCTGGGTGGGCTTGTTCACCATTTGGAAGCCTTTGCTAGCGAATGATTCACTATTGAGTCCGCGAGGCGGCGGTCCGGCCTGCGACACGACGTGTGGGCGCAGCATGGATCATGAGGGCGTGGATTGCCAGTGGCGCAGGGCGCGCAAGGACGCGACTGCCGGAATCGGGAGATGTCGATGAGCTACCTCAAGGCTGCCGGGCTGATGCTGATCATTCACCTGGCGTTTGCGGGCGCCGGCTGGCTGATTGCTGGCAGGGAAGGGGCTCTGGTCGCGACAATCGTGGCGCTGTCATTCCATCTCATCGTCTTCTGGTGCGCCGACAAGATCATCCTCCGTCTTCACAATGCCAAAGAAGTCGGCTCAGACGATGAATCGCCAATGATCCGCGCCTTCGTCGCCGACTGCGACAAGCTCGCCATGCGCGCGAACATGCCGCGGCCGCGTACCTACATCATCGATACGCACCAACCCAACGCGTTCGTCGCCGGCAGGGACTCGCACCATGCGGCAATCGCCGTCACCGACGGTCTGATCAAGACGCTGACGCGGGCGGAAGTGTCCGCCGTCGTCGCCCACGAACTGGCGCACGTGAAGCGCGGCGATGCGCTGGCGATGGGCGTGTGCTCGGCAATCTCGAGCCTTGCGACCGTGGTCCTGACGCCGCTGGCCTGGCCTTTCGGCCAACGCCGCAACATGAACCGTGTCGTCTCCGGCGTGATCGCGAGGATTGGCCACAGCCACAAGCGAGAGTACGCTGCCGACCGAGCCGCCGGAAAAATCTGCGGTTCGCCGATCAACCTGGCCAATGCTTTGCTGAAACTTGAACGTCATTCCATGTCGCTGCTGAACCCGCTGGCGGAGCGCAATCCGTCTACGGCTCAGCTCTTCGTCATAGATCCGCTGCAAGGGCCCCGGCGCACCGCCAGCGCAAGCCATCCGCCGACGGAACGGCGCGTGGCGCGGCTGCACCAGCAGGCCAGCGAGCTGGAAAGCGCAAACGACTGATGGCCAGACCTCCGCCGCGTGGGCGAGGCGGCGGGGCGCATCGCAAGCAACCAAGACAAAGAACCGGACCGCCGCCAGCACCAGGCTGGGAAAGCCGTATGGCCGCAGCGACTCTGCTGCATTCAGTGATGGCGTCAGGCGCCGACCTTGAGAGCGCGCTGAACACCAACGAAGCCTACGATCGGCTGGAAGGCCCCGATCGCGGCCATGCCCGCTCGATTGCGTCGACCGCGCTGCGTTGTCTCGGCAGGATCGACGGCGGGCTGGCCCAGCTTATCGATCGTCCCCTCGACCAGATCGAGCCGCCGGTGCTCGCCGTCCTGCGCGCAGGCGCTGCGCAACTCTGGCTACAGGAAACCGCTGCATACGCCGCCGTCTCTGCGACGGTGGAGGCGGCGCGCAAATGGCGGCTGGCCTCACGCGGCGGCAAGCTGGTGAACGCTATCCTGCGGCGCGCCAGCGAGCGGCCGGAAGTGTTCCACGATCTCAACCCAACAACGATCTGGCCCGACTGGCTCGCGGCAAAGTATCGGGCGGCGTTGGGACAAGAGGGAGCCGAGGCGCTAGCGCGGCTGCAGATGCAGGAACCGCCCATCGATCTGACCTTGAAGCCGGGACTGGATGCCGCGGCGTTCGCAATGGAGATCGAAGCCGAGCATCTGGCCAATGGTTCGGTGCGATTGAAGGCGGGCAGGGCGCTCAGTGAACTGCCCGGCTACGACAGCGGCGATTGGTGGGTGCAGGATGCAGGAGCGACACTCGCAGCGACAGCGCTCGGCGATGTCGCCGGCAAGTCCGTCATCGACATCTGCGCAGCGCCCGGCGGCAAGGCGATGCAGCTGGCGGCGGCGGGCGCGCGAACAACGGCAGTCGACATCTCGCGCCAGCGGCTCGATGTATTGCGCGCCAACATCGAACGCACCGGCCTGACGATGGACGTCGTAGAGGCGGACGCCCGGTCGTGGCGGCCTGAGGCGCCGGCTGACGCAATCCTGCTGGACGCCCCCTGTTCGGCGATGGGCGTCCTGCGTCGCCACCCCGAGGCCGCCTGGCGCAGGGATCCTGCCAGTCTGGGCAAGTACGCTCGATCCCAGATCGCATTGCTTGATGCGGCGTATGAAATGCTGAGGCCCGGCGGCGTGCTGGTCTATTGCGTCTGCACGCCCTTCCCGGAGGAGGGGCGCGACCTGATCGCCGGGCGCCTCGCCGACGGCAAGTGGCGGCGCAAACCATTACGCGATGTCGAAGTCCCGGGATTCGTTAACGCGCTCACCGCGGACGGCGATGCGCTGACGGCGCCCGCCAACCGTGACTTGAAAGGCTCAGAAGAGGCGCATAATGCCGCAGATACGCTAGATTCGGACGTTTTCTACGTCGCCCGACTTGAACGCGGCGATGACTAGCACCATTCAAGCCTCAGAATTCAGACGAAATGCGATCCGGCTGCGCCACAGTTTTGCCACCGATAAGCGACGAAATCGCTCGATAGGGTTCAGCCAAGGTTCAGTCGGCGCGTGTAGAAATGGTCCCAACAACGGCGGTCCGGATGGCCGGGCGCCGCGGGAGCTAAGATAGAAAAATGACCCAGGTTTCTTCCCCAGCCCAGACACACACCCCGGCGCGCCCGCAGAGCGCCTTCGCGGCGGCCTTCGCGGTCCTGACGCTTGCCCTGGCGGGATGCGCTTCGGGCCTCGGCGCCAATTCCTACGAGCGCGGCACGATCGGTTCGGTCTCCCGCGTTGACGAGGGAACGGTCGTCGCGTCGCGCCCGATCATCATCGAAGGTTCCAACACCGGCACCACGGTTGGCACCGCCACCGGCGCAGCAATCGGCGGCATTGCCGGCAGCCAGATTGGCGGCGGCCGCGACGAGCGTGCAATCGCTGGCGTGGTTGGCGCCGTCGCTGGCGGCGTGATCGGCAACGCGGTCGGCAAGAACACCACGAAACAGCCCGGCTTCGCCTACACGGTGCGCCTGCGCTCCGGCGAACTGGTGACGATCACTCAAGGCGGCGACATCGCCATCGGCAACGGCACGCCGGTGCTGGTTGAGTACGGCGACCGCGCGCGGGTCATCCCCCAGAATGCGTCGATCGGCTACTAGGCCTACACAGGCGAACCGCACGTAAATTACCAATCAGACACAGGCCGCCTGGATGGCAATATCCAGGCGGCCTGTTGATTCTGCGGGCGGCGATGCATCCGGCCCCGGCCCGAAGCGTTCTCAGCTTGCGCCGCCAAGGGGGCGCTGATACCCGGATGCCATGTCTGGCTGCTTGATATCGCCATCGATTTTGTCCGCGGACTTCTCTCGTTTGGGCGAGGAAATCCGCGCCGTCGACGCCGCTGGCGCGGATATGATCCACGTCGACGTGATGGATGGCCATTTCGTGCCGAATCTCACGATTGGCCCGGGCGTTGTGAAAGATCTGCGCCCACACTCCTCAAAGCCGTTTGACGTTCACCTGATGATCGCCCCGGTGGATCCCTATCTTGAAGCTTTCGCAAATGCCGGCGCCGACATCATCACGGCGCATCCAGAGGCCGGCCCGCACTTTCATCGCACGATCCAGACGATCAAGAACCTCGGCAAGCGGGCGGGCGCAGCCCTCAATCCATCCACGCCAGAGCATGTGCTCGACTACGTGCTCGACGAATTGGACCTTGTCTTGGTGATGAGCGTCAATCCGGGTTTTGGCGGGCAGAGTTTCATCCAGTCTCAGCTCCGCAAGATTGAGGCGATCCGCGAGCTGATCGAAAAGCGTGGCTTGTCTACGATCCTTGAGGTCGATGGCGGCGTTACCCCGGCGAATGCCGGCGCTGTATTGTCCGCAGGCGCCAACGCGTTGGTTGCAGGCTCTGCAGTGTTCAGCGGTGGGCCGGACAAATACGCAGGCGCGATCGCTGCGTTGCGCGCGGGAGAGCGGGAAGGGAAGTCGGGTTGAGCGAAACCTCCCAGCATCCGGTCGAGCGATCCGAGTCCGGCTATGAATCCTGGTTGGCGTACGCAGGCAAATCGGGAGAGACGCCCGCGCACTCTCCTGTCTACCGGATGAAGCTGGCAGGACCTGTGCCTTCGGGCCTGAAAGCGCTGCCTAAGGACGCGCGTCCCGCCAATACCGTCAGGGGCGCAGAAATCATGAGCGGCGTCTGGCGGTTTGGCGCATCCAAAGTGGTCACGCCTGCAGGCCATGCTCCCTGGGGGCCGCCGTTTCCGAGCGCTCACCTAGCGGACTGCATCCATCGCTTCCATTGGCTGCGGGACGTCGCCGGGCAGGGCGAGGCCGGCCAATCGCGCGCGCGCGCGCTGTGCGTGTCCTGGGTCGAGCGCTACGGGAAATGGGAGCCTTTCGCCTGGCGCGTCGCGGTGACCGCGGACCGTCTCATCAACCTTCTGTCGGCAGGCCCATGGCTGCTTGGCGGTCTGGACGGGCAGGCGCGCGAAGACATGCTTGACGCGCTGTCGCGTCATGCCCGTCACCTCAATTTCTCCGGCGATGATGAGCCCGATCCCCGGGCGCGTCTCAGAATTGCCGTCGCGCTCGCGCTTGCCGGCGCCTGTATGGAGCAGCCGGAATTCGTCGAGACTGGCCTGGCGGGCCTTGAGCGTGAATGTTCCGTGCAATTGCTGGCGGATGGCGGGCACGCGAGCCGGTCGCCCGAAGCGCTGGCCGAGGCCATGATTGATCTCACCGCCGTGGAAGACCTGATGCTGCGGCTGGGCCTCAATGCGCCCGCGTTCCTGACGAAGCAACTGGCGCGCATGGCGCCGATGATGAGTTTTCTCACATTCCCTGGCGGCGCGCTGCCTCCCGTGAACGGCGGGGGCGATGGAGCAGGCGGGCTGAGTTCAGCCGCGCTCAAGGGGCACGGCGATGTTGTAGCGCGCTTTTCCTTCGCCCGGTTGTCCGGATACCAGCGCATCCAGGCGGAGGGTCTGACAGTTCTGATGGATTCTGGGGTGGGACCCGACAAACGGTTCGGCGGCCGGGCGCACGCTGGCGTTCTCGGCATTCACATCGCTGACGGCGAAGAAATGTTGGTGACGTCCTGCGGCGCCAATGCGGCGCTCGAGCCGGCCCTGCGCGAAGCGGCGCGGCGGACTGCGGCGCATTCGGTGCTTTCGCTTCCGGATCAGGATTCTGCCGAATTCGCGTTTTGCGAAGATACCGGGCTGCATGCTCCGGTGGGACCCAGCGGCGTGTCGGCGCGCCGCCTGGAGGAAAATGACCAGCACCTGATTGAGGGCCAGCACGCCGGATGGCGCGCTTCCCATGGTCTTTTGTACCGGCGGCGGTTGTATGTTTCACGGGACGGATCGCGCGTTACCGGCGAGGACAGTCTTTCCCGGCCTGTCGCGGAATCGGCCCCGATCGAAAAAACCTCGATTCCCTACGCTGTCCGCTTCCATTTGCATCCCGATGTCGAGATCGCAGAGGGCCCAGACGAGCACACTGTTTTTCTGGGCTTGCCGAAGTCGGAAAAAATCTGGAAATTTCGCTCGGAATCTTTGCCTCGAATCGAGAATTCGCGCTATTGGGGAGGAGCGCAGACAAGATCGACACGGCAGATCGTTATCGAAGATCAAGCGAGCGCTTTAGGGGACGGTTCGAAAGCGCCAAATCGCGTACGCTGGGCGTTTTCGAAAGTAAAAACAGTGGTGTAGACAGGGGATAGCGTGTCAGATCGAAGCCGTAAGTCCGCAAGGCGCGCGGCAATTGAGGTCAAGGCGTTCTGCTTTGGCTTCGATGTCCTCGCCGGCATGCTGGCGATGCTGGTTGCTCCGCAGATCATCTACTCGGTCTCAGGGCAGGGCGCTTTTGGTTGGGTAGACGTGTTCGTGGCGGTCGCGTTCGGCGTCCCCGCCGGCGTCAGTTTCTGGCTGATAGGCGTGCACCGTCAGGTCTGGCGACACACTTCGCTGCGCGACATTATCCGGATCGTTCAGGGCGCGCTGGCGGCGGCCTTTGTCTTCATCCCGATCCTGGTGCTGGCTGACACCTATGCCGGCTATCCTTCTCTCAGCATCTTCCTGCAAACGCCGCTCTGGGTGCTGGTCCTGATGGCGGTGCGCTTCAGCGCGCGCGGCCGCGCCACGGGCGATATCGGCGCGATTCTGCGCCGCGAGCCGCCGATGGCGCCACGGGCCTTTGTAGTTGGTCCTGCTGCAGCCGTAGCCGAAGCGATGCGGCTGGCCCGCAAATCGCCACTGGGGCCGCCAATCCGCGCGATCGGTATCGTCGAAACCGGCGGCGAAAACATCGGCCGCGACATCGAAGGCGTTCAGGTCATGGGCGGGCTGGACCAGCTCGCAGCCCTGATCGACCATTATACCGCGCGCTATGGCGCATTGCCGTGGCTCGCGATCGCGGCGCCGCCGGAAGACCGGCCGACCATGGAAGCGGCGCTGGCTGTGGCGTCTGCGCGCAAGCTCACGCTTCTGCGTATGGCGCTGCATGGAAACGCCGCGCTGATGCCTGTGCGCGCCGCAGATCTTCTCGCACGCCCCGAGCGTCGCCTGGAGATGGGGCCGGTTGCGGAACTGGTTTCTGGCGCGCGCGTCTTCATCACCGGCGGCGGCGGTACGATCGGCGGCGAGCTCGCGCGCCAGTGCGCTGCGCTCGGCCCGGCGGAACTGACCATCTACGATTCCTCGGAATTCAACGTCTTCGAGATCGACCAGGAATTGTCGCGCAGCTTCCCGAACATCCATCGCAACATTGTCATCGGCGACGTGCGGGATGAGGCCCGACTGGAGCAGGCGATGGAGGAAGCCGCGCCGGATCTCGTGATCCACGCTGCGGCGCTCAAGCACGTACCGTTGATGGAGCAGAACCCGAACGAAGCGATCCTGACAAATGTGCTGGGCGTTCGCCGCGCAGCGACGATCGCTGCGAGCGTCGGGGTCAAGTCCTTCACCTTTATCTCAACCGACAAGGCCGTGAATCCGTGCAACGTGATGGGCGCGACCAAGCGCGCGGCTGAATTGTTCCTGCAGGCGTTTGCGCCCACCGCGCCCGGGACGCGCTTCTCCCTGGTCCGGTTCGGCAACGTCCTCGGATCAAAGGGGTCTGTCGCCCCCCTGTTCGAACGCCAGATCGAGGATGGCGGCCCCGTCACGGTCACGCATCCGGAGATGACCAGATACTTCATGAGCGTGGAAGAAGCTTCCGCGCTCGTTCTTCAGGCTGCGGCTCTCTCCGCGCGGTCGGAAACCAATGACGCGATCCTCTATGTGCTCGATATGGGCGAGCCGGTGCGCATCATGGACCTTGCCGAGAAGATGATCCGGATGAAGGGGCTGACGCCTGGCCGGGACATCATGATCCGCTCGACCGGTCCGCGCCCCGGGGAGAAACTCACCGAAACGGTCTTCTACGCCCGCGAGCAGGTCACGGAAACGCCGGTCGACGGCGTGCTTGAGGTGATGCACACGAATGCGCCGCCAATCGTCGAGGTGCAGGAACGGCTCGATTCGATTATCGCGCACGCCTCGCGCCGCGATCCGCAAGCCTCGCTGAGCATGATGCAGGCGCTCGCGCCCGAACTCTTCGACGAGAATCCCTGGGGCGAAGCCCCGATGCAGATTCACTAGGCAGGTCATCCACACGAAACGCTAGTCCGCGGCGTTATCATTGCCGGTCGGCGCTGATTCCGGTTTGGCCTCCACATTTGGCGATGCTAGTCCGACCGCTGAACATGAGCGGTCCGTGACCGCGCCGCGCCGGAGAGAGCCCAATGTCAGCGCAATCATCGACACCCGGCGCCGTTCCGATTGCGCGCGCGCTGATTTCGGTCTCCGACAAGACCGGACTGGTTGACCACGCAAAGCGTCTCGCCGCGCACGGCGTTGAGCTGGTCTCGACTGGCGGCACGTCGAAAGCGCTGAAGGATGCGGGACTCCCCGTGCGGGATGTATCGGAACTGACCGGTTTTCCCGAAATGATGGATGGACGCGTGAAGACGCTGCATCCTGCGGTCCATGGCGGGCTGTTGTATCGGCGCGATCTCGAGGCGCACAGAGCCGCAGCCAGCGAGCACGGCATCCTTCCCATCGATCTGGTCTGGATCAATCTCTACCCATTCGAGGCGACATTGCAGTCCGGCGCCGGCTTCGACGACTGCATCGAAAACATCGATATCGGCGGTCCCGCCATGTT
>JBHIWT010000115.1:0-11192 GCA_041987265.1 Hyphomonadaceae bacterium | reverse complement strand
CCAGATCGCCGCTCGGCGTGGCGCCACCGGGCGTCATGCGGCCGCCAGCAGGCCCGACAAGCGCGCCGCCGTGGCCTGCGCGGCCACCTCACGCGGCGGCAGCGTCTTCAAGCGGTGGTCGCTCCAGACCTGGCGCCAGCGCCGGGCGCCCGGCGTGCCGTTCCACAAGCCGAGCGCATGGCGCATCGCATGGGGCCAGGAGCGGCCCGTGGTGTGCAGCCGATCGAGGTAGTCCAGCCAGGCGGCCTCCACCTGCTCGCCCAAGTGACCGGCCAGCAAAACGACATCGTCAAACCCCTGACGCGCCGCTCCCTCCAGCACCACGTCCAGAAACCTCACCCCCGGCGCCACCTCCAGCAGCGGCTTGGGGATGTCCTTGGTCAGCGCGCCAAGGCGCGTTCCCTTGCCGCCCACCAGAAATACCGCCTGCCGTACCTGCACGTACGCCTCCTCGATCCTGACCCGGCTGATGATACGTTTCCCGCCATCCTGCAACCTCCACACACCCTGCACGCCCCCGATGTGGACGTCGGTCGGTTCGCCGGTTACCTATGCCAAATCAACGACTTCACCCATCCCGAGGCGATGTGCGCCAGGACGATCCAATGCCCGCACGCCCCCAGCCCAGCGCCCCGCTCCTCAATTTCGACCGCAGCTCAGCAGAAGCCGGTTTCGAACTCCCGCGAGGATTCTGGCGCATAAAGCTGGAAGCCCCGGCAGGCGTCTGGACAGCCGGGAAGATCGCTTGGGGCCGCAAGTTACATGAGTCCGCCATCGCCGTGGATAGTCAGCTGACGCTCGCCAGCTTGCGCCCGACGCCGGCGCGATTCCACACCGACCACGGCGAGGATTTCCGACTTGCCTTCCACCAGTTCGGCACCCTCGAAGGATTATCAGCGCTCATCGCGACAGGCGTTCAAACGGTCGCGCGCACACCCCGCGGCGCATTGAACCTCGCCGGCGCCAGCCTTCCCGCGGGCTGCACGCTTGTGCCTGGCTGGTCGCGCGCCCCGTTCGCCGCCTTCGATCAGACATCCCGCTCAACGCACGCGCATATAGTCGATGACCAAGGCGTCGCTCGAGCGATCGACAGCGCCGGAAGCGCTACGCCTCTGGCCGACATCCCCGGCGACGACGCGGTCCTGTTTGGCTCCATCGCCGACGCCCTGTTTCCAGGCGCCTTGGAGCGCGTGCTTGAAGCCCTACAGTCATCTCCAGTCGTCACCTGGGACCAGGCGCCCTCATCCGGACAAAAGCGAGACCTCGTGCTCCAGCCCGCCGCTCCGCCAACACTCCCCGCCGCTCTCAATCTCGTCGGAGATGGCTGGGCCGTCCGCGCCGACGCCTATCGCTCAGCGCTCGCGAAATCTGGCGCCGATCGCCTGACGGCAAAACGTCGCCTCCTCGCCGACCGCCTCCACATCCACGAGACGCTCTCAAGAACGGGCAGAAGCGCATCCTCCACCTACCCCACGCAGCCGCCCCCAAGCCCATCCGCAACCGGAACGCTGGATGTCACCGTCATCATCCCGACACGTGACCAGCCGGCCCATCTGCGCGCCTGCCTGGAAAGCCTGAATGCGACCCAACCCGCTCACAGAGAAATCGTGATCGTCGATCACCTTACGCAAGATCCCGAAGCGCTTGGACTGATCAATATGGCGCGCAAAAATGGCGCAAAGGTCGTGAAGGCCGACGGCGCGTTCAACTTCTCCCGCCTGATCAATCTAGGCGCCGCACAGGCGACGTCGCGCTATTTCTGTTTCCTCAACAACGACGTCGCCGCAAATGCCCCCGATTGGCTCAAGGCGCTTGTTGACGAGGCCCAAACCGAGAGCGTGGGCGTTGTCGGCGCCGAGCTCCGTTTCCCTGACGGTCGTCTCCAGCACGCTGGCCTCGTCAACTCCACGCCCGTCGGCCCACGCCACGTCGGCCTGTATACCGATGCCGCCGACCGAGGTCCGGAAGACATGCTCGACCACACGCGGGAAGTCCTCGGCGTTACCGGCGCTTGTTTCATCACGCCGCGCGACCTGTACGAGCGGCTCAACGGCTTCGACGAGACCTATCCGTCAGACTACAACGACCTCGACTACTGCCTGCGTTGCCGGGAAGCTGGGTATCGCATCCTGGTCACCCCGCATGCGGTGCTGACACACGCCGAAGGCGCCAGCCGGGGACGCCTCACGCCGCACGATGAACAACTCTACGAGCGTATGCTCGCGCGGCACCCCGTCCTGAAGCAGATAGATCCATACTTCTCGCCGCGCTGCGAACAGTCTCCTCCGGGATGGCGGCTCAGAAAGCTACGCCCCTGAGCGCCTCGGCGGCGCGTCAGCCCGCTCCGCGATCCGCAGCACTTCCGAGAACGCAAGGAACAGATGGTAGAAGCTTGAAGCCGGGATGCGATCATACGTCGGTCGCCCGTCAGCATCATACGCCTCAATCCAACAGCCCTCAGGCGCCGCCGAGCCGATGTAACGCTCAAACAGCGCACTCACGCTGCCTTCAATCGCGGCCCGGGGCGCTTCGCCCGAGACCTCACTCAGGCCGATCCAGCCCTTGATGCGCTCTGTGTTCGGCCAGACGCGCGAGCCACGGTCCAGCACAGAACCTTCATCTGAAACGCCGTTGCGCGTGATCTGCGTGGTCTGATCTACGCCGTACCGCTCCGCACGGCCGACCAGTGCGCGGACCGCGCTCGTATGGTCGACGCCCGACAATTCCTGATGGCGCGCCAGAATCCACGCCCATTCGAACTGGTGCCCGGGCTCAACCCAGCGGCCCGGCTCCCCATCCGCGACCGTCCAGTCGTCATTGAAGAATTCCGGCAATACCCCGGATGGCGCCCGCGCAATCTTTGTCTCGAACAGACTCGCCAGTTCGTTCGCAAGGTCCAGAAACCGCGCGTCGCCACTGGACTCAGCCAGCACCAGCGCCGCTTCGGTCATGTGCATGTGCGGATTCTGCTGGCGCGGAAGCGCCGCGGGCAGTTCATGATGAAACCCGCCTGCTGTGTGCCTGAACCGGGTGTCAATGATGTCCAGCGTCTCGTGCGCCATGGTGATCGCGTCTGAATCTCCGGTCGCCTTGTGACGCCAGCCAAGTGCGAATAGCGCGAACGCATAGTCATAGAGATCCGGCGTCCCATCCAGCACATCACCGGTCTCATGATACAGGGTTCGCGGCCACCCGGCCTTGGCGCCCTGCCAGCAGGTTCCGCGCAGATACTCATAGAGATGGTCGGCAACCGGCCCGGCTTCCCGCCAGCCAAGCATCTGGGCATGGGAAAACACGTAGAGCTGCCGGCCGACCACCCTCACGCGTTTGAACGTCTCGCCACTCGGTCCACGCCCGTCGAGCGTCAGGCTCTCGAACGAACCGCCAAAGCGCCGGTCGATACCAACTTCCGCCCAATGGGGCAGCGCAGCTCCGAACATCCAGTCGCGCAGGTTCTGAACCAGCTTTTCCATGTGTTACTGCTCTGACTCACACGACCGCCGGCGCCCGTCCCGCCGAC
Organism: Hyphomonadaceae bacterium; assembly: GCA_041987265.1. Classification (GTDB taxonomy): domain Bacteria; phylum Pseudomonadota; class Alphaproteobacteria; order Caulobacterales; family Hyphomonadaceae; genus IH12. The sequence goes on along the minus strand of JBHIWT010000115.1, from coordinate 7,672 downwards.
GTTGCGACATAGCGCTTCCGCCGGGACAGTCCACCTCTGCAATTTACTATCCGGATCCCGCGCCGTCCGTCATTTGCGCGTCACATTAGGCGGCAGCGGGTTAACCCCAACAATTAACCTGAACCATCCACTACAACCGGGGTCGGTGGGTTTAACCAATGTTCGCACGCCCAAGCTTGCCATCGGCATCTTTCAGAAGATACTTTCCGTGCAGCGGCCTCGGAATTGCAGACTGGCCGATGACCGGCTCCATAGGGGGGGTGTAGGTCTGTAATCGCAGAATACAGCCGGATGAGCGTGTGCAAACATCAATAACCCCCAACAAGGCCCGCCAGTCTCGCGCTAGCGTCTTTGCGTGGTTGGGTGATTTTCTCGGCGATCGCTCGCTGCTCGCCAGCAGCGGACCGCTGGGCGCCGCCGTCTACGGACTACGCCGCACGTTCAGGTATATCGTCGGCTTCTCCGCCGTGATCAGCTTCCTCTACCTCAGCTCGTCGATCTACATGATGCTGGTCTACGACAAGGTCCTGTCGTCCGGCAGCCACGTCACGCTGATCGCGATCACACTGGCTCTGGTCGCCGCGCTGGCGACGCTGGCCTACCTCGACACGATGCGTCGCGCCGTGCTTGCCAAGGCGGGGCTGCGGCTCGACCGGCAATTGTCCGACGCTACGATCACCCACATTCTTGGCCGCGCTGCGCGCGGCGACCTGTCCCCAAGCGAATTGCTCAGGGACTTTGATCGATTCCGCTCTGTGATGACCGGCTCGCCGGTGCTTGCGCTATTCGATGCGCCGTGGGCGATCATCTTCCTTGTCGTGCTGTTCCTTCTCCACTGGTCGCTGGCTGCGCTGGCGGTTGCCGGCGGCGTCCTCTTTCTGATCATCGCGCGCCTCACCGAACTGCATCTGCGCGCGCCCATCGCCAACGCCAGCGCCGCTTCAGCCTCCAGCAACGCCGCGCTCAGCGACACCTTGAGCCACGCAGGCCCGCTGCAGGCCATGGGCATGACAGACGCGGTCATCGGCAAGATGCGGTCTGCGCGCGAGCGCTCAAGATCCCTCACCAGCTCAACAGCGATGACCAACGCCACGTCCTCGGGCGTGCTGAAATTTCTTCGCCTGCTTTGGCAGGGTCTCGCACTCGGCCTCGGCGCCTGGCTCGCGATCGACGGAAAAATCCAGCCGGGCGCGATGATCGCCGGATCGATCCTGCTCGGCCGCGTCCTCGCTCCGCTGGAACAGATCGTCGGCAATTGGCGCGCGCTCGTCGAAGCCGGCGACGCCTACTCCCGGCTCAAGGCCGCGCTCGGACAACCGGCCGAGACACATCTGGACAAGGTCGCTCTCCCGAAGCTGAGCGGCGCTGTCGAGGTCAAGAACCTCACGGTCGAAACCGAAGAAGGTTCCCGTCTGCTCGATAGTGTGAGCTTCAGCATCGCGCCGGGCGAATCCCTCGGCGTCATCGGGCCGACTGGCGCAGGCAAGTCCACCCTCATCCGCGCCCTGCTGGGCATGCAGCAAGTCACGGACGGCGCGGTCCGCTTCGACGGCGCTGAGCTGTCACAATGGCGTCCCGAAGATTTCTCTCGCCACATCGGCTACCTGCCGCAGGAGGTCAGCCTCATTGCCGGCACCGTCATCGAAAACATCGCGCGCTTCGAGATGCACGGGAACTCTCCCGGCGCCGATATTGACGAGCGCGCCGTCGAGGCCGCCATTCTCGTCGGCATGCACGAGGAGATCCTCAAACTGCCCGATGGCTACAATACCCGGATCGAACGCGGCGGGGTCCGGCTTTCAGGAGGCCAACGCCAGCGCATCGGTCTCGCCCGGGCGGTCTACCGCTCGCCATCGCTCATCGTTCTGGATGAACCCGGCGCGCACCTCGATCATATTGGCGAGGCGGCGCTGATGTCGGCCATCCAGCGGGTCAGGGAGAATGGCGCGACAGTGATCTTCGTGACCCATCGCGCGTCCATGCTCAGCGCCGCCACCACGATCCTCAGCCTCGTCGGCGGACAGGTCCAGCTCTGCGGACCGCGTGATGAAATCCTCAAGACGCTAGCCAGCCGCACCATTCGCCCTGTCAGCGGCGTCCCGTCCCAGAAGGGCGTGGGCTCATGACCGGCACGGATCAACCAGTTGTACGCGCAGCCCCGCAGTCGGAAATTTCCGATGATCCGGCACCCTACATCACCAAAGGCCTGATCGGGATGGGCCTGTTTGTTCTGGTCTTCCTCGTTGGCGGTGCAGCCGTGCCGCTGGACGCTGCTGTGGTAGGCCAGGGACGCGTCGTCGTCGCCGGCAATCGCCACGCGATTCAACACCGCGATGGCGGCATCGTCGCCAGCATCGCGATACGCGACGGGCAGGTCGTGGAAGCCGGCGATCCACTCCTGTCCATCGACGTCACAGAATTATCCGCGAACGAAAACGTACTGTTCCGGCAAACGCTCGCGGCCCGCATGCTCGAAGCTCGCCTGCAATCCACGCTTGTCGGCGCCGAGCAGTTCGACAAACCCGCTTGGACCGCTGAGCTGCCCGCCGACCGAAGACAGATCGCGGACGATGTCTATCTCGTCCACCGCACGGAATTCGAATCGAACAACGGGGCCATCAGCACCCAGATCAAGCTGCTGGACAATCAGATCGACCAGATCGAGGCAAGCCTCGCAGGCGTCGAAGCAGAGATCACATCGGCCCGGAGACAACATCAGCTCACGTCCGAGCAACTCGCTAGCCTCAGCGCCCTGCTCGACAAGGGGTTCGCTTCTCAGAACCGGGTGCGGGATCTCGGCATCGAGAGCGCGCGCCTCGAAGGCGTCGTCAAATCCCTCGAACAGACCCGCATCGCCAACCGGTCGTCGATCGCGGAACTTCGTGAACAGCGCCGCCTCGTCGTCGCTGAACGCACCGACCGTGTATCGCGCGAGCTGCGCGAAGTGCGGTCCGAACTTCTCGGTCTCGAACCACAGCTGCAGGAAGTTCAGGCCCAGATAACGAGAGCCGATGTACGCGCGCCCGTTTCCGGCCAGATACTTGGACTCTCGGTGTTCACAAGCAACGCCGTAGTCGCGCCCGGACAATTGCTGATGGAAATTGTTCCGGAAAAGTCCACCTTGCAGGTCGAAGCGATGATCCGCCCGCAGGATGGGCGCGATGTGCAGATCGGCCAGGACGCGAAGGTCCAGCTTACCATTTCCAGCGCCCGCGCCGCGCCGCGGATTGATGGAATCGTCTCAAGCGTGTCGGCTGACCAGATGGTGGATGACGCGACCGGCGCGCCTTTCTTCAAGGTCCTCGTCGACGTCGCCACCGAAGAGATGAACGCCGCCTTTCAGGCCCGCAACGCCGATATGGTCGTCGGCCCGGGCGTCCCGGCGAGCGTCGTGATACCGGTGCGCGGCCGCACGGCGCTCGGTTACTTGTGGGATCCGATCAGCGACGCGCTCTGGAGCAATCTGCGCGAATAACAACAAACAGATACTAGGGAGACAGACATGCGAGCCAGTCCGGAAGAGAACATGATCCTGTCAGCCTATGCGCGCCTTCCGGTCCATCGCTTCACGCTTTCACTCGACCACGCGCTCGGTCCTGACGAGGACGATCAATCCAGCGCTTCAGCCTGGAGCAAGAACGGTGACATCTACAGCAGCGCCCCCCTGACAATCGAAACGCCCGAAGCAATCGGCGACGCCATCGCAGACGATACATCCACGCTCGCCCTGATCGGCCCCGGATCCGTCGTGACCAGCCAGATCGACCACGCCAACGATCTCGACTACTTCCGTATCACGCTTGATCCCCATCAGACCTACGTCTTCACGATGGAGGGCACTGGATCAAACGCCATCGATGACGCCTATCTTGAACTGCGAGACGCCAACGGAAACCTCATCGCCGAAGACGATGACGGCGGCATCATCCGGGACGCGGTGCTGATGTTCAATCCGCCATCGAACGATGTCGGCACCTACTACCTCGTCGCCCGCGGCTACGATGGCAACGCCACCGGGACCTACACATTATCCGTTGAGGCCATCGAAACCGGCGGCGCCTACCCGGCTCAGTTCGCGTCCAACGGAAAGCCGTTCTTCTCCTGGGAAGAGGCCGCAATCCAGCTTACGCGTACGGGCGCCTCATGGGCGTCCGACTTCGGCGAAGCCGTCACCGTTACCTATGCGTTCCGCTCCACCGAACCCAACTCCATGCCAGACGACACGTCCGGCTTCTCGCGCTTCAATGAAGCCCAGATCGCAGCTGCGGAGGCGGCTCTCCAGGCGTGGGCCCAGGTCGCCAACATCACCTTCCAGCGCGTCGGCACAGGAACCACGGGCGAAGGCGCTTTCTCCAACAACGCAACCATCCTGTTCGGCAATTACAGCGAGGGCGTCGAGGGCGCGTCGGCCTTCGCCTACCTGCCGTCAACCGGCAACACCGCGACCACGTCGGTGCAGGGCGACATCTGGGTCAATTCATCGATCGACAGCAACGTTGCGCCAGACCGGTTCAACAGCGGCGTCAACACCCTGATCCACGAGATCGGCCACGCGCTCGGCCTCAAACACCCCGGCGACTATGACGCCGATCCCGACACAAACTTCACCTATTCTGACACGGCGGAATACCACGGCGACTCGCGCGCGTTCACGGTCATGAGCTACTTCCCGACCTCATCGATCACCGGCATCACCTGGGGCATCTTCCCCGGCACGCCGCAGATGCACGACATCGCCGCGATCCAGCGGCTCTATGGCGTCAACACCCAGACGCGGAACACCGACACGGTGTACGGATTCAACTCAAACGCCGACCGCCCCGAATTCCAACTGAACAATTCCAGCGACATCGCCGGGTTCACGATCTGGGATGGAGGCGGCAATGATACCCTCGACCTCTCCGGCTACACCACGAACATGAGAATCGACCTGCGCGAGGAGCATTTCACTACAGCAGGCCCGGGACCGTCCGGCGGGCAGTCCTATTCCAACATCGCCATCGCCCGCGGCGCGGTGATCGAAAATGCGATTGGCGGAAGCGGAACCGACCAGATGTATGGCAACGCCGCCGCAAACGAACTGCGCGGCGGAGACAACCTCGACTGGCTACAGGGAATGGGCGGCAATGACCGCCTGTTCGGCGGCAACGGCAATGACCAGCTTCACGGCGGTGACGGCGACGACCAGCTGTTCGGCGAAGCAGGTAACGATACGCTGGAAGGCGACCCCGGAAACGACATCATGGATGGCGGCGACGGCTTCGATGAAGCTTCCTACGAGGGCGCTTACCAAGGCAGCGCGATCGTTCGCTATGATTCCAATCTGTGGGTTCTGACGCAGAACTACGGCCGCGACACGCTAACCAGCATTGAGAGCATCCGCTGGACGGACACAGGATTCTCGAACCTGGACGAGATCCCCGAATTTCGCCCGCTCGATTATGTCGCCGGCTATTCCGATCTGATCGGCGCGTTCGGCCTGAACGCCGATGCCGGGCTCGATCACTTCCTTGTCGCCGGTTACTTCGAAGGCCGGGCTGCGGACGGGTTCGACGGCCTCGCCTATGTCGCAGGCTACTCAGATCTCATCAACGCCTTCGGCGCCAATGAGGACGCTGCAGTCGAGCACTTCATCCTCGCGGGCTTCTCGGAGGGCCGCAACGATGATGGGTTCGATCCCTATGCTTACGTCGCCACCTATGACGACCTCTTCAACGCCTTTGGCGCCGACACCGCCGCCGCTGCGAACCACTTCATCGTTGCAGGCTACTTCGAAGGCCGCGTGCGCGATAATTTCGACGCTCTGAGATACATCGCCAGCCACAATGATCTGATCGCAACGTTTGGAATCGACGAGGCCGGCGCCACCCGTCACTACGTCGTTGAAGGCAAGAATGCGGGTCGCGAAATCGACTCGTTCGATCCGTTGCAATACATCGCCTCGTTCGCCGACCTGATCCAGGCCTTCGGAACCAACGCCGCAGCCGCGACGGCTCACTTCGTCAAGCACGGCTTTGGCGAGGGACGCGCGCGCGATGACTTCGACGCCGCGCAATACATCGCCAATTACGCCGACCTGCAGGCTGCGTTTGGAAGCGACGAATATGCGGCAACCGCCCACTTCATCACCAATGGCTTCTACGAGGGCCGCACGGATGCAGCTCCCGGCTCCAGCGCCCCAGCCGAAAGCCCGCTGGCGGTCAAGAACGATGGAGAAACGCCGGAGGTGCTCGTTGCGCTCGCCGAAGCTGCGCCAGGCGTCCGCCCGCAGTCAGCGAACGATCCCCTCGCCCCGGAACTTGCCGGGCTCGACGGTCATACAGACCCTCAGGAAGGCGATATCAACACCGACGGAGCCGACTGGGCCGTCATGCAGGGGTGAGGATCGGGAGGTCCGCGCTCGTAGCGCAATTATTGCTTGTGGGGACAAGACCGGCGCCGCTACATGCCAAAATGATAATCGCTTAGACAGAGCAAGCTTAGAGTTAAGGGGTTCGGGGGAATAAAATGGACCTTAGCACAACTGTCACATTATCGAATATTGCCGGATTTGTATTCGATGACGCGAGAAATCTGTACTGCATTTCAACTGATACGGGAGGACTGTACCAATGGTCTCCCGAAACCGGACATACGGCCAGCTTCAACACTTTGACACCCTCACCTGGGTCGAAGTTGGAACCGTCAATGTTCGCGCTGACCTGCAACCCGGCAGCAGCCCGCCTTCGGAGCACGGCCTAATGGATATCACCGACAACGGACGCCTTCTGTTTCTCGACAAGCCGAACGGCTTCGAGATGATCGACCTGCCCGAACGCCTCGCGATCAATGTCGGCGGCGATGAGGGGAACAACACGATCTACGGCACTGTCGGCGACGATACGCTGACCGGCGAAGGCGGCGATGACATCCTGATTGGCGGCGGCGGTAACGACACACTCGATGGCGGCGCGGGCAACGACACGGCGTCATACATCGATGCGCCTTCCAGTGTGGTCGTGAACCTGACTTGGCTGGGTGTGCAGGCGAGCGGCGGCGATGGAATCGACACGCTGATCTCCATCGAAAATATCATCGGATCAGCGCACGACGACACGCTGGTCGGTGACGCCAATGACAACGTCATCGAGGGCGGCGACGGCAACGACTACATGGATGGCGGCGCCGGCGTCGACACGCTGAGCTATGCCGGAGCGAGCGCTGGCGTCATTTTCGAGCTGGGTCGCAATGCCTATCAGCCGACCGAAGGCGCCGGTAGCGACTTCGCAATCGGGTTTGAGAACATCAGAGGATCCGCTTTCGACGATATCTTCGCAGGCGACGCACAGAACAACGTCATCGACGGCGGCGCAGGTGCGGACATCCTGTTCGGGCGGTCAGGCGACGATACGCTCTATGGCGGCGACGGGAACGATTCACTGTTCGGCGGCGGCGGGATCGACAGTCTGTTTGGTGGCGCCGGCGATGATCGCCTGCAATTCGACGGCGGCATCGCGACCGTGGACGGCGGCGATGGACGCGACACACTCGTCGTGCAGACGGATGGCGACGGCAGCGCTGGCGCCAACTTCGATTACGCAACCTGGCTAGGCGCAGCGACGGTCACCTCGATCGAGGAAATCCTGCTTCTCGGCGGCACGAACGCCGACGTAATCACCGGCGGCGACGGGAA
>JBHIWT010000114.1:0-11213 GCA_041987265.1 Hyphomonadaceae bacterium | reverse complement strand
CTGGGTGATTGCCTCCACCGAACCCTGCACGTCGCCCTTGACGATGAGCGCCGCCTCCTGCGTGTCGGTCGCGCCTTCGCCGCCCTCCTTGAGGCGAGAAAGCAATTGCTCGAGCGATGCGCGCGAACCAGGAGCGGCCGCAGCCTTGTCCTTTTTCAAGCGCTCGCGGTAATCGGTGATCTCTCGCGCACGTCCTTCGTTTTCGACAACCACAAACGGATCGCCCGGATCCGGAGTGCCGTCGAGGCCGAGAATCTCCACCGCCGCCGCCGGACCCGCTTCATCCAGCGCCTGACCGCGCTCGTTGGTCACCGCTTTCACCTTGCCCCACTGGGCGCCCGCAACAACGATATCGCCTCGTTTCAGCGTGCCGCGGCGCACCAGAATGGTCGCAACAGCGCCACGGCCCTTGTCGAGCTGGGATTCGACCACAACGCCGTCCGCCGCGCGGTTCGGGTTCGCGGTCAGCTCCAGCAATTCTGCCTGCAGCGTGATCGTCTCGGTCAGGTCGTCCAGACCGGTCCGCTTCAGCGCCGAGACCTCGACCGCTTCCACGTCGCCGCCCATTGAAGTCACCTGAACGTCGTGTTGCAGCAATTGCGTCAGCACCTTGTTGGGATCCGCGCCTTCGACGTCGATCTTGTTGACGGCAACGATGATCGGCACTTTCGCCGCCTTCGCGTGCTGAATCGCCTCGATCGTTTGAGGCATCACACCGTCGTCCGCCGCGACAACCAGAATCACGATGTCCGTCACATCCGCGCCGCGGGCGCGCATGGCCGAGAAGGCCGCATGGCCCGGCGTGTCAAGGAAGGTGATCCGCGCGCCCGATTCCAGCTTCACCTGGTAGGCGCCGATATGCTGCGTAATGCCGCCAGCCTCGCCGGACACCACGTCCGTCGAACGCAGAGCGTCGAGTAGCGAGGTCTTGCCATGGTCGACGTGGCCCATCACGGTCACAACCGGCGGACGCGGCTCCAGTGTTTCAGGCGCGTCGTCGATACCCTCAAGCCCAATCTCGACATCGGATTCCGACACACGTTTCACGGTGTGACCGAACTCCTCGATGATCAGTTCTGCGGTATCGGCATCGAGCGTGTCGGTCGCCCGCACAAGCTCGCCCTGCTGCATCATGTACTTCACGACGTCGGCGACCCGTTCGGTCATGCGGTTGGCAAGATCCGAAACCGTGATCGTTTCCGGCAGCTGAACCTCGCGAACGACTTTTTCGCTCGAGCCGCCGCCTGCCGCCAACGCCTTGCGCCGCGCCTGTTCACGCAGACGTGCGCGCTGCACAGCGGCGTACGAACGCTGGCGATCGTCATCCTCGCTGAGCGCGCGAGAGACCGACAGCTTGCCCTGACGCCGCTTGGGCTCGGTCCTTGGCCGCGCAGGCGCACGGCTGTCGCCGGGACCGTCATCATTCGATTTCTGGCGCTTGATCCGACCGCCGAGCTCGGCGAGCGGTTCGAGCGGCACGTCCGGCTCCAGCGGTGCGGAACGGCCACGACCAGCAGCAGCGCCGCGATCCGGCGCCGGCCTGCCTCGCGCGCCCGGTGCATCGCCGCGCGCAGGAGCCGCCGCGGGACTGTTGCGCGCACGCTCGGCGCTTTCCTGCTCCGCTGTGGCGCGTTGGTTCGCCTCCAGCCGCCGGCGCTCGTCTTCTTCCAGACGCTTGGCTTCTTCCAGTCGCTTGCGGTCGGCTTCTTCCTGCGCCTCCATTTCGGCGCGGCGCTTGGACTCATCTTTCTGGCGCTGCGCGAGAGCAGCCTGACGCGCCTTCAGCTCGGCTTCCGACAACCCGGCCTTCTTCGCGGCAACCTTCGCGGCGGCCAGCGGCGGCGCCTCTGCCGGCTTTGCCGCGGCTGCAGGACGTTTCGGCTTGGCCGCACCGCCAGGCGCGACAACGACACGCTTCTTCTTGGTCTCGACCAGGACCTGCTTCGAGCGACCGTGAGAAAAGCTCTGTTTCACCGTCCCTGTATCGGTCTTGCGACCGAGCGTAAGGGGGCGGCGGGCAGGCTTATCGGTGTCTTTCGTATCCGTCATTCAATCCGCTTCATTTATGGCCCAAGCGCCCGGAGAACTCGCCTCCGAACCCAGCGGCCCAGATCTACCTTATTCCTCGCCTCGCGGCGAAATCCCGTCTAGCGCCGCGCTTCCTCCATCGGAGCGCTGATCGCCGCGTCCGGCCTTTGCGACATCCGCCAGCCCGGGCCATTCCGGGGGCCAGACCGGCGCAAAACCGGACAGTCTCGCCAGATCGGTCAGCCACACATCAGCGAACCGCCCAGCTCGAACGCAAGCATGTACCACACGCTCACGCCCCAAGGCCATGCCCAATTCCTCAACCGTAAAGCATCCCGCGAGCGCCGGTGAAAGGCAAGACTCCTCCGGATTCGGCGAATTCGCGGTTTCAGGGCGCCCCGCTTGGCGCGCCCGAAGGATCTGAACCAGTTTTTCGCGTCCGTCGTCGGCTCCGTCCGAGGCCTCGATCAGACAGGCGCAGCCTTCCGATTTCAGGGCGTCCCGCACAATCTCGAAGCCGCACAGGACATCGCCCGCGCGCCTTCCCAACCCTAGGTGGTGCAGCACTCGCCTCTCGACAAGGGCAGCCACCTGGTCCGACAGCTCTGGATCGGCCTGCGCCTGCGACCGGAACGCCCGCGAAAACGCACCGCTGGCGACCGCCTTGTCAACGACTGCGCGGTCAGCCCGCACCCACGCGCCGCGTCCGGGCAAACGTAGTGCGATGTCAGGCGTGACCGCCCCGCCCGGTGATAGAACGAAGCGTACCATATCCGCGGGCGCCCCGCGTTCGCCCGTGACGATGCAACGCCGCTCCGGCTGCGCCCGGGTCTTGCCCGCACGCGCCAGACCGTCGTCGGTCTCCGGTTCTTCCGAGCTTTCGCCTAGAGCCGGGTCATGCTGTTTCGGAGCCTTGGTCGCCATCCTGGCTCCTGATGTTGAACAACTGATCCGCCTCGCTCTGCGGAGCGGCTTCAACGCCCTCGCCGGCATCCAGCTCGGCTTCTGCGGCGTCCAGCGCCGCCGAACGCGCAGCAAGCTCGTCTTCCAGCGCCTGCGGCTCGACCCAGCCAACTGCAACCCGCGCCTTGAGAATGAACAGCTCGGCGTCCTCGCGGCTCATTTCGCCCTTCTCGAGCAGGCCAGGCTGGAACTTCAGCTTCCCGTCCGGACCCGGCTCCTTCCATCCGACCAGATCGTCAGGCACCAGACCGGCGACATCCTCGACGGTCTTCACGTCGTTCTCGCCGAACTTCACGGCCAGCTGCGGCGTCACGCCTTCCATGAAAGCGACATCGTCTTCCACGCCCAGCTCCTTGCGCTTGGCGTCCAGCTCCGCGGCGAGCTTTTCGAGATATTCGCGAGCGCGCTGTTGCAGCTCTTCGACAACCTCGTCGTCGAAGCCTTCGATCACCGCCAGTTCTTCCGGCTCGACGTAAGCGATCTCCTCGACGGTCTCGAAGCCTTCCGAAGCGAGCAATTGCGCCAGCGTCTCGTCTGCTTCCAGAGCTTTCTGGAACAGGTCCGTGCGCTCCTTGAACTCTTTTTGACGACGCTCGGAATCCGCAGCTTCGGTCATCAGGTCGATCTGCCAGCCGGTCAGCTGCGAGGCGAGGCGCACGTTCTGGCCGCGACGACCGATCGCCAGCGGGAACTGGCTTTCCTCGACCACGACCTCGACCCGGCCCTCTTCCTCGTCAATCACGACCTTGGAAACCTCGGCCGGCTGCAACCCGTTGACGATGAAGGTGGCGGCGTTCTCCGACCACGGAATGATGTCGATCTTCTCGCCGCCAAGCTCGGAAACAACCGCCTGCACACGCGCGCCGCGCATACCGACACACGCGCCGACCGGATCGATCGATCCATCGTGGCTGTAAACGCCGATCTTCGCCCGCGAGCCCGGATCGCGCGCACAGGCCTTGATCTCGATCACGCCCTCGTAGACTTCCGGGACTTCCTGCGCGAACAGCGACACCATGAATTGCGGATGCGCCCGCGACAGGAAGATCTGCGGGCCCTTCGTCTCGCGCACCACTTTGTAGAGGTAGGCGCGAACCCGGTCGCCCGGATTGAAGTTCTCGCGCGGAATCCCGTCATTGCGTCGGATCACGCCTTCGGCGCGGCCCAGGTCGAGAATGACGTGGCCATACTCGACCCGCTTGACGATGCCGTTGATGATCTCACCAACACGGTCCTTGAAATCGTTGTACTGACGCTCGCGTTCGGCATCGCGCACTTTCTGCGTGATCACCTGCTTCGCGGTCTGCGCAGCGACACGGCCGAACTCGAAGGGCGGCAATTCCTCGCGGAACTCGTGGCCAAGCTCAGCTTCTTCATCGATCGCCTTGGCGTCCTTCAGGGACATCTCGGTGATCGGGTTCTCGACTTCCTCGACAACCGTCTGCACCCGCCAGAGCTGCGTCTCGCCGGTCTCGGCGTCGATCTCCGCACGAATGTCGTGCTCAAGGCCGTAGCGCGAGCGCGCCGCCTTCTCGATCGCCTCTTCCATCGCTTCCAGCACGATGCTCTTGTCGATGGACTTTTCCTGCGCCACCGCATTGGCGATCTGCAGGATCTCCAGCCGGTTGGCTGAAACAGCAGCGTTCATCTTCGAACTCCCGGTTCTCTAGTCTTTTTCATCTTCCGCGTCGGCATCCACCGCCTCCGCACTCAATTCGTCGTTCAACTCGTCAACGATCTCGTCGAAACGGTCTTCGTCGTCCGTCTCAGGGATCTGGCCGCGCTCCTGCGCCGCATCGATCAGCGCATCGGTCAGCACAAGCCGCGCCTTGACCATGTCTGCGATGGCGATGTCCGCATGACCGCCATCCTTCAGGTCCAGCGCCGCGACCCCGTCGCTCTCGCCGGCGATGAAGCCGTGAAACCGCCGGCGCCCGTCAACCGGAACGCCGATCTCCACGCGCACTTCGTGACCGACCCATTTGGCGAAGTCGCCTTCACGCGTCAACGGCCGGTCAACGCCCGGCGACGACACTTCCAGCGTGTACCGCCCGACAATCGGGTCCGTGCTGTCCAACAGGGGCGACAGCCGCCGCGACAGCCGCGCGCAATCCTCGACATCCATCGATCCGTCTGGCCGTTCAGCCATCACCTGCAACGTCGGATCGCGTCCGCCGGTCAGGTTGACCCGAACGATGTCCAGACCCAGGGCCTCAGCCTCGGGTTCGATCATCTCCAGAACGCGTCGTTCGACTTCGCTTTGCGCCCGCATGCGGGGCCGTCTCCATCTGGGTCATCCGGCCCGAAAGTCCGGCCCGGAACTGGAAGCGGCGGCCCGGTTTCCCGAGCCGCCGCCTCAATAAATTTCAGCTTGGCCGCCATATAGGCCCTTTCCGGGCCCGCGTCGAGAGGCAAAGCCGCCGTTCCAACGCGTTTCTCGCGGCTGGCATTATCGCGCCCCGCGCTGCTATCACCGGTCCTGAACCGCCGGAACCGAAAGAAACGAGCGCATGACCCGCACCGACTTCGACACCCTCTATATCGAGATCGACGAGCAGATCGCCACGATCACACTGAACCGTCCTGACAAGCTCAATACCTTCAACGGGCGGATGATGCAGGACCTGATCGCCGCATTTGACGCCACCGATGCGAACGACGACGTGCGCGCAGTCATCGTCACAGGCGCAGGCCGCGCCTTCTGCGCCGGCGCCGACCTCGCCTCCGGCGGCGACGCCTTCGATCGCACCAAACGCGACGACGTCGAAAAGGACCTCGGTGAAAGCGACGTCCGCCGCGATGGCGGCGGTCGCGTCGCCCTGCGCATCTATGAGAGCCTCAAACCCGTCATCGCCGCCGTGAACGGCCCCGCCGTGGGCATCGGCGCCACAATGCAACTGCCGATGGACATCCGCCTCGCCTCGGAAACCGCAAGGTTCGGTTTCGTCTTCTCCCGCCGCGGCATCATCATGGAGGCGACTTCCAGCTGGTTCCTGCCGCGCCTCGTCGGCCCGTCAACCGCGCTGGAATGGTGCTATTCCGGCGAAGTCTTCCCGGCCGCCCACGCGCTGGAACGCGGTCTCGTGCGCTCCGTGCACGCGCCGGACGACCTGCTGCCCGCAGCCCGCGCGATCGCGCGAAACATCGCGGAGAACACCTCGCAGATCTCCGTCGCCCTCACGCGCCAGATGATCTGGCGTATGCTGGGCGCCGACCACCCGATGGAAGCGCACAAGATCGACAGCCGCGGCATCGACGAACTGGGCCGCGCCGCCGACGTCCGCGAAGGCGTCACCAGCTTCCTCGAAAAGCGCCAGCCGAACTTCCCGATGCGCGTTTCGAAGGACATGCCGTCGTTCTTTCCGTGGTATCAGCCGCGCAAGTTCGAATAGGCCGAACAGGCCCCGCGCGGCTCGACACAGCAGGTTTTTCGCGACAAACACTCACCAACAACAACCGTTTCAACCGGAGGAAACACCATGCGCCATGCAACCACGCTCGCACTCTCCGCCGCCCTGCTCGGTCTGGCTGCATGCGCGCCAGCCGAAGAGGAGGCGTCAGCCGCAACCGCCATCATCGGTCCTGCGATCAGTGACTCCTCGATCGTCATGGCGGCGAATCCTGCCGCACTCGGCTTTGACACAGCCGCCTTCGAACAGGCGCGCGCCGAAATTCAGGCCGGCGTCGATGACGGCGCGATCCCCGGCGGCGTCCTTCTCGTCGCCCGCAGCGGAGAAGTCGTTGCGCTGGAAACCGTCGGCCAGCAGGGCCCGGACGACGCAACGCCGATGAGCGCCGACACGATCTTCCGCATCTACTCGATGACCAAGCCGATCGTCTCCGTCGCCGCGATGCACCTGGTCGAGGAGGGCAAACTGGCGCTCACCGATCCGGTTTCCAAATACATCCCGGAATACGCCAACCTCACCGTCGATCTCGGCAACGGCGAAACCCGCCCGGCCGAGAATGTGATGACCGTCGAAGACCTGATGACGCACGAGTCAGGTCTCATCTACGGCGTCTTCGATCCGGAGAGTCCGCTTGGCCAAGCCTATCTCAACGCTGGCGCCGCCAGTCTCGACATCACCGGGCTGGAACTCTCAAAACGCCTCGCGGGCCTGCCGCTGCGGTTCGAGCCGGGAACGGCTTGGCACTATTCCCGCTCGACCGACGTCCTCGGCGCCGTGCTTGAAGTTGCGGACAGCCGTCCGCTCGATGAGCTGCTCGAAGCGCGAATTTTCGCTCCGCTCGGCATGGACGACACGCATTTCTACCTTCCAGCCGACAAAGCCGACCGGCTCGCCCAGCCGCCGAATACCATCCCGCCCCTGTCCACGCCGCTCGTCGAACAGGCGATGCTCGGCGGCGGCGGCGGTCTCAATTCGACCACCGAAGACTATTTCCGCTTCGTCGAAATGCTGCGCGGCGGCGGCGAGTATCGCGGCGTGCGTATCATCCAGCCCGAAACCCTGCTCGACATGCGCACCAGCCGCCTGACCGACGACGTCAACCGCGACAACTGGTTCTACGGCCCGCTCGGCGGCTTCGGTCTCGGTTTCGGCCTCCTTCCGGTCGACCTCGAAGACCCGTCAAAAGGCCAGTACTTCTCATGGGGCGGATACGCCGGAACAAATATGTGGGTGGACCCGCAGAATGACATCACGATGGTGTTCATGATCCAGAACAACGAAGCTTCGGACCGCTTCCGCGCGCTGAACCGCAACTGGGTCTATGGCGGGTATGATTTCGGCGGCGGCCACGACGCCGCTGGCGCCCACTAGTCGAGACATCGAAGACCGCCGCCTTTCCTGACCTTTAGGCGGCGGTCCTCCCATCTGCAGGAAGCGCCATGAGTTTCGCCACCCCGCTCACCCTCACCGGCCCTCTTCGCAAGCCCCTGCAGATGCTCGAGGAGCAGACCTATGACGGTCATTCCTCGATCCACGATGACGACATGGCCGAGAAGCTCGGCTTCCGCGCCGGCCCCATCGAAGGACCGACACATTTCTCCATGTTCCCGCCCCTTCTGGAGCGCATCTGGGGCAAGGAATGGTTCGAACGCGGCTGTATCTCGGCCCACTACCAGAACATGGTCGTCGAGGGCGAAGAGGTCCGCGCCTTCGCGGAACTGCCGCCCTCCGGCGCGACGCGGACGCGCGTCTGGGCCGAAAAGGCGGACGGCACCCCCGTCCTTGAGGCCACCGCGACTCTGGGTCCGGACCACGGTGAAACCCTGCTTGAGGCGCGCATGGCCAAACTGCGCCCGCCGGAGAAACTTCTCATCCTCGAAGACCTAAAGGTCGGCATGCAAGGCGCTCAGGACGAGATGGTCCGCATGGACCCCGACCAGCACATGGGCGACCTCTACCCGTTCTCGCTCAACCAGAAACTGGCGAAGATCACCGAGAATTCGCCCTGGTATTCTGACGGCGCGTCGTCGCCGTGGGGCCGCGCCGTCATCCCGCTGGAGATGGTCTCGGTGCTGGCTGAGTACACCAGCCGGGCTGCGGGTTTCCCCGTCAAAGGCCCCGCCGTGGGCCTGTTCGCCGATCAGGAAATCCGCATGATCGACGGCCCGCTCTTCGTTTCCGAAGACTATCTCATCCGTCGTGAGATCGCCGCACTGTCGGAAAGTCGCCGCACCGAGAGCTACTGGGTCCGCAGCCGCATCTACGACAAGACCGGCGAGACCCTGAAGGCCGAGATGTTGCTCAATCACGCAACCCTGAAACACTCCTACGCCGGCTATCAGGACCAGGAAAACAGCAATGCCTGATCTGCTCATCGAACGCACGATCAACGCCTTCAACACCGCCACCGCGAGCGAGAACAAGATCCACGACGACGCAACCGCCAGCCGCTTCGGCTTCACCGGCGGTCTGGTCCCGGGCGTGGATGTCTTCGCCTACATGGCCCACGCGCCGGTGAAACACTGGGGCCGCGACTGGCTTGAGAATGGCGCGATGCAGGCCCGTTTCCTGAAACCTGTCTACGATGGCGAAGACGCTACCCTGGAAGCGGAGAATGCGGGCGAGGACGCCATGCTGCTCACCCTCAAATCACGCAGCGAAGTCTGCGGGACCGGTCGCGCCTACCGCAAGGCGGTCAGCCCCAACCCGATCATCCCAGACCGCGGAACCCGGCCGGATCAGGATGCGCGCCCGGACGCTTCCGAAGCTTCGTTGCCGATTGGCACACTGCTCGGCTTCGAACCCGAACCCTACACGACCGAGCTCGGCCTCGAGCATCTCGCCGACACCCGCGAAGACGCCGCCCTGTTCGATGACGGCCGCATCGCAAATCCCGCATGGCTGCTCCGCCGCGCAAACTACATCCTCGCCGAGAATGTGCTGCTCGGCCCATGGATTCACACCGAGAGCGACATTCGGCTCCATCGCCTCGTAACTGATGGCGATACCATCGATGTGCGCGCTCAGGTGGCCGACAACTTTGAACGTAAAGGCCACCTGATCGTGGCGCTGAACTTCGCAATTCTGGTTGGCGACGCGCCCGCCATGACCGGCCGGCATGTCGCCATCTACCAGCCGCGCCAGGTCCGCGAGGGCTAGTCGCTAGGCGTCCGGCGCCAGGGCGCGCAGAACGCTGTCCACCAGCCGGCGCGCATAATTCTCCGGCGCCGGTCCCCTCATGGCGATCAGCCGGTGCCATACCGGCCCCAGCATCAGCTCCATCGTGGTGTCGATGTCCCAGTCGCGGCGCACCTGGCCGCGCAGCGCCATTTCTGCGAGCACGTGCCGGACAGGCACACGAACGCGTTCCCCCAGCCAGCCGCGAAACACCTCGCCGGCCGCCTCATCATCAGCCGCCGCCAGCAAGGCGCCGCGCCACGCATGCGCGCCGTCCCCGGTGCGCAACATCGACAACATGGGCTCAACCACCGCCGTAATCCTCTCACGCGCATCCTGTGCGCTCCGCGCATCCGGGACCCGCCGCAACACGCTCTCCACCGCCAGGCAGGCAGGCGTCTTCCACCAGCGATAGATCGTCTGTTTCGACGCCCGCGCAGACTTCGCAACGCGATCAACCGAAAAACCCCGCCAGCCCTGCTCCGCCAGCTCGGTATACGCCGCATCCAGAACCGCATTGGTCGAAGCTTCCGAACGGCGCGGCCCGACCCGCCGCCGCGTACTGGACGCAGGCGCCTGTTCGGGGGCGGCTGAACCGGATTGGTGTTGTGTCATCGCGCCAGGATTTCCCGATCTAAGACGGAACAATTCGTACCTTTTCTGGTCCCGCCCGCCACGTCAATTCGCCTCAACACACAGGCGAATCCCGTCCGCCAGCCTCTCTCCCTCGCACCGCGCTTGATCCCGCAATGCGATCGCGCCAGAAGCTCCATATGACCGACACCCCAGCACACCTGTCAGGCCCCGCCAGCGCACTGATCGACGGCTATCATCGCTTTCGTGGGCGTCGTTATCGCGAGGCCGCCGAGCTGTTCAACAAGCTGGGCGACGGCCAACAGCCCGAAACGATGATCATCGGCTGCGCCGACAGCCGCGCGGACCCGTCGATGATTTTTGACGCGGCGCCCGGCGAATTGTTCGTGGTTCGCAACGTCGCGGCTCTGGTCCCGCCGTGCGAAGACGACCCGAGCCATCATGGTGTTTCTGCCGCTATCGAGTTTGCAGTTACGGGTCTCAAGGTCCGCCACATCCTCGTCATGGGCCATGGCGGCTGCGGCGGCGTCGATGCATGCTTGCGGATGGTCAAAGAAGGCAAGATCGGCACCTTCATCGGCCCGTGGGTCGAACTTGCGGCGCCAGCGCGGGATATTGTCCTCGCTGACCCCACCATCGCACCGGGTGACCGTCAGGAAGCGCTTGAACACGCAGCCGTCGGCCAGTCGATCCAGAACCTCAAGACCTTCCCGTTCATCGCCAGCGCCCTTGATGCCGGAACGCTGACGATCAACGGCGCCTGGTTCTCGATCGGAAAAGGCGAACTGCACTGGCGCGACCCCGATACCGGAGCGTTCTCACTCATACCCGCCTGAGCACTGATACCGTGACAGGCTGACCGCGCATGGCTACGCTCCCCGGCAAAGAAAGGGAGGATGGCGTGCTGAGTTCAACGATCAACGCAAGACGCCGCTTCCTCGCCATGCTCGCCGCTTCGCCGCTTGCCGCGACCGGCGCGGCGCAGCTTGGCGCACTCGCACAGTCACAAGACATCAACGCCATCACTAGCGCCGCCGAGGC
>JBHIWT010000113.1:0-11277 GCA_041987265.1 Hyphomonadaceae bacterium | reverse complement strand
GAGATGGAAAAGGTCAGAGTTAATTTGAATAAGATGATCGACATGATTGAGCCCAAACTTGAATCTATAACATAGAAACACGAGGAGGATTTCAAGATTGCCTTCAGGCCGCTCAGCTGCATTCGCAATCGCCTGCCCGATCAGCGCCGAACCTTCATCCAGCCGTCCACGCCGGATCGCCAGCCGCCCGCGATGGTAAGGCGCCCAGG
This sequence comes from Hyphomonadaceae bacterium, assembly GCA_041987265.1. Classification (GTDB taxonomy): domain Bacteria; phylum Pseudomonadota; class Alphaproteobacteria; order Caulobacterales; family Hyphomonadaceae; genus IH12. The sequence goes on along the minus strand of JBHIWT010000113.1, from coordinate 11,068 downwards.
CGATACCGATCCCGTCACCAATCTCCTCGAACAGGCCCAGAGCTTCATCAAACTTCTCTTCGGCCTCTTCGAACCGTCCAAGCTTCATCAGCGAGATGCCGAGATTTTCGAGCATGATGGAATGGCGGCTGAGGACGTCGCGTTCGCGATAATACTCTGCGACGCGCAGCTTGATCTCGTATCCCTCCTGCAACCGGCCCTGCAGATCCAGCGCGATCGCCAGCGCGTTTTCCGCCGCCGCCACCTGCGGCGGATTTCCCGCCTCGCGCGCAAGTTCGATGGCGGCGAGGTAGGACGCCTCGCCGTCCTCAAGCCGTCCGGACTGAACGGCGAGGTCACCCAGTTCCTTGAGCGCGGTCGATTCTCCACGAGGGTTATCGCTGCGGTTGTAGATTGCCAGCGCCGTTTCCAGCCGCGCCTGTGCATTCTCTGCATCCGATGCGACCGCAGCGAGCTGGGCCTCCGCAACCAGAGCCGTCGCGCCGATCTCCTCCGCGCGTGCGATCGCCCGATCTGCAGCAGCGACGCTTTCCGCAAACCGGCCGGCACGGTTGTGAATGCGGGATTCCAGCAGGTCGATGCGCGGGTCGTCACGATAGGGCGGCTGCAGCGACCTCAACCTGCCGATCGCATCCAGCGCGTCATCGAAGCGGTCGGCGCGCATGCGCGCATCCGCCAGCTCAAGGCCGTAGGAAATGTCATCCGGGTAGAACCGCACGAGCGCCTGCCAGACTTCCGACGCCTCGTCCCAACCGCCATTCGCTTCCAACATGTGCGCTTCCAGGCTCAGCTCCCGTTCGCGCGACAATCCCGCACGCCGGTCGAACGCCAGTTGCGCATCAGCCGCCGATCTGGCTGCGTATCCCATCAGCGCCCACGCCTGGCTGCGCGCAGAAATCGCCAGCGGATGGCCCGGCGTTTCGGCTTCAACCGTCTTCAGACGTTCCAGCGCCGTTTCGCCATCGCCCTTCTCAAGCGCGGCGAGCGCCTCGGTGAAGGCGCGGGCGGCGTCTGCGCCGCTCGGCAATTCCGCATCGGCGGCGTCAACCTGCAATGCATCAAGGCCGGGCTTGTCCATCAGCTGCAACAGCTCCGCCGCCGCCCGTCCAGCCAGATCGCCGATGGCGTCGCGTGTCCCGATCACCTGCCGTCCGGGCATTACGGTCGCCGTCGCCAGGTCCGTCAGCTGCAACGTCGCCGATACCGTCTCCCCTTCACCGTTCGCCAGTTCAACGCCAAGCGCCCAGTCGGCGCCCGAGCGCCTGCGCACCGCCTGCAGCTCGTCGTCAGGTGAGAATTGCGGCAGACCGTCTTCGGCCGAGATCAGTCGCACATCATCGGAAGCGGCAAGGTGCGCCGCCAACGCCCGTTCCAGCGCAGGCCGTATCCACGCATCGGCCGGCGCAAGCTGGCCGCCCGACACGCCAAAACTGTAGACCCGCTCTGAGCGCGCGCGCATCTGGTCGAGCACAAACCAGCTGGCAACCGCGATCGCAATCGCAAGCAAGACGAGGACTCCCGCCGAAGCGCGCCAGGGCGCCCGGCCATCAACGAACGGACCAGAACGCCGCAGCGCCTCGATGTCCTTTGAAAGGCTTGCCTCGGATTTGCTGCGTTCGTTTGCGTTCATGGCTTCGGCTCAGGCCTCTGGCGCCAAAGCGGCGAGTATGGCCGATCGCAATTGCGCGGGACCGACAGGTTTTGCCAGCACCGGCAGTCCAAGCTCACGCGTCTCGCGCCTCACCATCTGCGGATCTGCGCCCGTGATGATCAACGCGGGTATCTCGCGTTGTGACAGTCTGCGAACGCGTTCAACCACATCGATACCGGTTTCATCGGCGCCCAGTTGATAATCGCAAACCAGCATATCGAGTCCATCGTTCACCGGCGCTGGCCATTTGTCGAACGCATCGACTTCAAAGCCCCATTTGCGCAACAGCGCCGCCGTGGCGTTCAGTGTATCGACATCGTCGTCAAACACTGCAATGCGGCTGCTCCGCGACGCCGACGGTTCCACATCCTCTCCGGCCTGTTGTTGCGCGAGCCTCGGCGCCGGAACGATCCTGACGCCGGAGAGACGAAAGCGACTGCCTTTTCCGACTGATGACCGGACCGAAACGCCCAGTCCGAGGGCTGACGCAAATCGCTGTACGATCGCCAGACCCAGACCCAGGCCGGGGGCGACATCGCGACCCAGCTTCGCGGTGAGCGTCGTGAACTCCTGAAAGATGCGTTCCCTGTCTTCTGCCGGAATGCCCGGACCGGTGTCATAGACATCGATCGCCGCCCCTTCCCCGACACGCCGCGCGCCGATCAGGACGCGCCCCGACCCGCTGTGCCGGATCGCATTCGAAACCAGGTTCTGAATGATACGACGGACGACAACCGGATCGGCTTCCAGCCACAATCTGGTTGGGGCAACACGCACGTCTATACCGCTGGAATTGGCGATCGAGGCGAAATCATCTCGCACCTGTCGCAGCATGGATTCAGCCGAGAACGCCTGCGGCCGCACTTCGATCTGGCCGGTATCGAGCAGTGTGAGGTCGAGCAACGAGTCGAACAACTGGGTCAGCATGGCCAGCGATTGCTTGACGCGATCGACAACGCCGCCAACCTGCGGATCCTCGTTGGCCGTCGGCAGGGTCTCCAACACCAGACCCATCGCATGCAACGGCTGGCGCAGATCGTGGCTCGATTGCGCGAGGAACCGGGACTTCGCCTGGTTCGCCTGCTCCGCCTCACGCCTTGCGTCCCGTTCCGCCGCCTGCGCGGCTTCAAGCTCGCGCGCCTTTTGCGCCAGCTCCTCGATAAGGTCTTCACGTTCAGCCTGGAAGGCGGAACGTAGCCGCGCCGACGCGCCGAGCTGCAGCAGCAACCAGATGACGCCCAACCAGAACGCGCCCAACAGGACAGCCGGCCATGGCGAACTGGCCGCGCCATCTGACAGCATCCTGATCGCTACGATTGGCAGCGGTCCAATGATCGCTGCGAGTCCTGCAGCAAATCTCCCATGAAGCAGAAAGGCCAGTACAAGCGCCGCGCCCGCAGCCGCAATGCCAAGGGCGAGGTGGAGACTGAATACCCCTGCCGGAAACCAGGTCAGAACGCCCGTCGACCAGGCCAGCCCGACAAGTGCGCCATAGACAACCAGCCCGCGCCCGCCCGGGACGTAGGCGGGTCGCGCCAGTTGCAGGATCGCGGGCCCGACGGCAAGCGCCAGCAGCGCGCCAACCAGGATCAGGGCCGTCACATCGCCAGTCGCGCGCGACAGGGCGAAACCAAGAAAAACGACCGCGCCGACATGCGCGAGAATCGAGACCGGCTCAGTCGCAGTGCGCCAAGCGGTGCGCTCGCTACTGCGCACGATCGTCTCCTCGCCGTCGCGCTTCATTCCAGCCCGCGCGCTGACGCGTATGATGCGAGCGCCGAGCGATTGGCGAGGCCGAGCGTCCGCAACACCGCCGAGACATGAACGCGAACCGTGAACGGAGAGATATCCAGTTCGCGCGCGATTTCCTTGTTCGCCAAGCCGCGGGCGATCAGGCGCAACACTTCGAGCTGGCGCGGCGACAGGGCGGCCACCGGATCGTCATTGCGCGGATCATCCGCTCTTGCTTCCGGGCCGGTCGCGCGCCGAACAACCGTCTCGCCATCCATCACGGCGAGTATCGCCGAAGACAACTCGCCCGGCGGCGCCGCTTTCGACACAAAACCGTTCGCGCCTGCGCGCATCACCGCGTCGATCAGGGATGCGTCATGGACCATCGAAACCACAAGAATCGGCGTCAGCGGCAGTTTGCGCCGCAAGCGCGGGAAGTCCTGCAGCGGATCGAAACCGGGCAGACACAGATCAAGCAGGATCAGGTCCGGCGGCGCATCGCCCAGGTCATCGGCCGATTGCAGCCAGGACAGATCGCCCGCCTCGACCGTCTCGGCGTCGCGATAGAGCGAGCGCGCCGTCAACGCCAATCCGCTGCGAAACACCGGATGATCATCCACCAGCAGGATCTTCATCGCTGATGAGGCCGCCTGCATGCCCTGTCCTCGGTCCCCCGTTCATCGTACGGCCCGCTCACGGCGGGCCGACGCTCACACCTAACACGAAACGAGCCTTCGACGGAAACGCCGGCGCGGTTTGTCAGCGCCCGGCGCCGCGCTCCTCGCCGCCGGCCTGTCCTCCATCGCCTGCGCCTGCGCCGCGCGGGGTGAAGTGCTTACGGATCGGCTCAGGATCGCCGATCTTGTCATCGGGGACCGGCGATCCGCAGACGTTGGATTCGGCAACCGCCGCCATAACCAGTTTCCATTCATCGCCCTTCAGCGCATGGCATTTGCACTCTGTCTCGATTTTCTTCTGCTGGACGCTGCAAGAGCCGGAGGTCGAAACACATGACTTCCAGTCTTCGATGAGCTTGGTGCACGTGCCCATGTAGTCAGCCGAAGCTGGCGACGCGAACAGCAGGCTCGCGCTGAAGAGTCCTGTGAGCGCCGCAAGGCGAACTGGGTTGCCGAGTGTCATACGAGCGTCCTCCTTGAACATGTCGTCCGGTCACATGCGCTCATCCGTTTCGGCGACTCAACTAGGTCACCTGTACTAGTGGCCAATCGCGACCTCATCCGCTTCCCTTGGTCCAACTGAGCCCCGCAGGCCAGCAAGTGGAGGGACACATGTGGGCGAGATGGATTGGCGGGATCGCAAGTGCGGTCCTTGGACTGGTGTGCGCCGTCAGCCTGGCTCACGCCCAGCAGAATGAAGTCAACGCCGCCCGGCAATTGCTGATCGTCTACGACTCGTCCAGTTCGATGTGGGGCGAACTTGAAGATCGTTCGCGCAAGTACGAAGCCGGTCGCACCGCGCTGAAGGACTTCCTCGATCTCGGCCTGGATGACACGCGCATCGGTATGCGCGCCTATGGCCATCGCCGCGCTTCAGACTGTTCTGACACCGAACTCATCGTTCCCATCAGTGACGGCGCAACGGCCAGCGCAGACATACTCGAGACCGCCGCCGGCATCCGTCCCACCGGCCGCACTCCGATAACGAGATCCTTGCGCGAAAGCCGCAACGACCTTGGCGCTGCGGGCGGCGACATTCTGCTGATCAGCGACGGGATCGAAACCTGCGACATCGATCCGTGCGAACTGATGTCCCAATGGGCCAACGCCAAGGTCAATATACGGGTCCATGTCGTAGGCGTCGGTCTCAACACGATCGAACAGCAGGCGATGACCTGCATCGCCGAACGCTCGGGCGGAACCTATTTCGATGTCGATGATGCGTCCGAGTTTTCCGAAGCGATGACCGGCGCGCGCGGCGCCATCAAGACGCCCGCTGGCGAGCCGGATACCAGCGATCAGGACACCGGCTACGCCCTGCTCCTGAACGGTCGTGACGCTTCGGGACGCGAGTACCTGACTGTCGGCAAGATCTACAAGGACGGCGAAGAAATCTCAGACGCCACCAGCAACGGCCGCAATGTCCTTCCGGGTCCCGGAGCCTACGAGATCGAGGTCGGCCCAAGGCTCAGCGACGGTTCGGTCTACGCGCCGGTTCGCCAGAACGTCACTGTCGAAGACGCGGGCGAAACCACAACCGAGGTCATCGTTCAGGCGCCCGCCCGGGTCACCGCACGCTTTGTCACCGCAGGCGAAGACGTGCGCGGCGCCCTCATCCGGGCCTACGCGAACGGCGAAGAAGCGTTCAGCTTCCGGCCGCAGGACGAAGCGCTGGCCCGTCCTGGAACCTACGAATTCCGCACCGCGCCGAACCAGGACAATAATCTCAGCCAGCAGGCCGTCCTCACCGCCGGGGAAGCCGTTGAAGTGGTCTTCGACATGACCGAGACCGTTGCCGTTCTGGTCGAGCTGATGCTTCCCGATGGCGAAACCATTCGCCGCAACACCCAACTCTGGCGCGATGACGAGGCGATCTACGCGCTCAATGGTTCAAATCCGGCGCGCGTCCGGCCCGGCGTCTACGAGCTTCGCTCCGAGCACGAGAAAGTCCCGTTGAATCCTGTACAAGTCGAAATCCCCGCAAACGACACAACCCTACAGATCCCTCTGGCCGCAGGCTTCGTCACCATCGCCTATGCGTCGTCGGACTTCGACTATTTCTCCAATCCGAACCGTGCGTTCCTGGAATCGATCGAGCGCGGCGGAAGCACGTATACGCGCGTCGATACGCCCGTGCCGTTCGCGCCTGGCGGCTATCGCGTCACCAGCACCGACGCCATCGGCTTTTTCGATCCGGTCGAATTCACCATCGCCAATAACGAGTCCCGCACCGTGACGCTGACGCCAAAGCCGCTCGGCGCGATCGTCGTCAATTACGATTCGTCCGCCGACTACGAGACCACACCGGACCGCGCCAGCGCCTCCCCGCTTGACGGCCAGGCCATGCGCAGCGGCTTCATGCGACCCGGCGCCGCGGTGAAATTCCTGCCCGGCCGTTACCGCATCGAAGGCTGGAGCCGTGCGGGTGATTTTGCCCCCCGCGAGGTCACCGTTCGCGCAGGCGAGACCACGACCATCACCCTTTCACCGCGCTAACCGCCGCTCTGTTGTCAGGAAACCCATCATGAACCGCACGCTCGCAAACGTCATCGCCGTCCTCGCCGCCGCCGCCTGTTCGCAGGCCGCAACCGACGATTCAGACGCGCAGAACGCGCAGGTTCAACTTGCGCCACAATCCTCGTCCGGCGGCGGCACGCCGCGTCTTCACCCGACCGAGGCCGCCTGCATCACCTATGAGATGACTGGTCAGATGCAGTCCGGCACGACCACGCGCTGTCATCGCAACTGGGCCTACGAGCAATACGAGATTCAGGACATCACGATCGGGATGGCTGGCTTCAGCCAGTCGCAGAGCGCCCATATCATCACGATCGGCGATACCATCTACAATATCGACGTCGCCGCCGGCACGGGTACGCAGACCACCAACCCGATGTACGATTCGCTGGTCAACAACATGTCCGGCGCCAGTGCTGAAGACCTCAGCGCCCAGTTCATGGCGGCGATGGGCATGTCGCCAACCGGCGAGACCAAGGCGATCGCCGACACGCCGTGCGACATGTACGCCTCACAGGGGCTCGGCACGGTCTGCATGACCGATGGCGGGCTGATGCTCGAGCAAAGTGTCATGGGCATGGGCCAGGTGGCCACCAGCGTCTCGATCGGAGATGGCGGCGCCGACGAGAACTACACGCTCTACCAGAACGTCACACTCACTGAGGGCCCCGACCTCTCCAACGGTCTTCAGGGCCTGCTCGGCCAGTAATCCGCAAACGCGCTTCTGGAGGATTCAACCATGAAAACCGCATCCCTCGCGCTGTCAGCTCTGGCGATGCTCGCCATCGCCCCTGCGGCCGCCGCCAAGAAGGTCATCCACGTCAATGTCTCCATCGACTACGACGATGTCCGCGTCGTCGCCGGCGATCTCTACCTGTCAGAAGATGGCGCGCGCACCTATGCGGGCGACCTCTACCAGCATGGACCTTCCTTCCTCCTTCGCGGCGTTGATTCCGGAAATGTCAGCGCGGCGAGCGCTACCGGCGCGGCCGCGGGATCGATCGCGGGCGGCGGCGCTGCGGTCTCTCGAACCGGCGTCGCCCGCAACCAGGGCATCGACATCCCCGCGGAGCCGTTCGACGCCAACGGCTATGCAGAAACCGCCTACGACCTCGACGCGATGTTGCGGATCGAGATTGATCATGAACAGCGCTATCTGCGGTCCAATCCACTGATCATCTCCAATCCCGGTCTCGGCCAGTCCGTCATCGGCGGCGCACCCGCCGGCGCCCGCGCCGATCAGCTTGAGGCGCTCAACGGATTGTTCAGTACGCTCGGGAAGCCGCGTCTCGACCCCAAGCGCGAGATCAAGATCGTGATGAACCCGGACAGCGGTTTCGCCATCATCAACGGTCAGGCGGTCGACTGCCGGTGGGCGACGCTGAACCGCATGGGCGGTTCATTTGCCCGGGCCTGTTTGGCCGACCCCGCAGACCTTCCTAACGGCGCCGAGTTGATGACGATGATCCGGCAGGTTCCGATCGAAGGCGCCGGGGAGGATGATCTCGTCGGCCGCGCGCGGCAGATCGCCGAAACCGGAAAATTCCCGATCATCTTCCGCGACGACCGCTACGACCTCCCTGTCACGGTCGGCTCGATCACTGAAGTGGACGACGACATCACCGACGCTCACGGCGCCGATCGCGCGCTCAGCGATCAACTCGCGATCGCCGAACGGAAGATCCTCGCAACGCTCGAGGAATACGAGCGCCGTTAGAATAGGGTATTGGTTGAACCCAACCAACGCCTGGTCTCTCAAGTGAGTCTCATGACGCCTCAGCGGCCGCGCCCGCAGAAGAGATCGCGCGGCGATTGTCCGAGAGCGAATGGTTGAAATGCGCGCAGTGGTTTTACCTGCTGGTCGCTGAATCCGGCGCCGCGATCAGCCTGCTCGCCTTGTCACAACCTCCGCGCGCGACTGATCCGAGCCTGTGATCTACGCGACCTTGACGCGTCCTGCCGACGCTTGCGATGTCGCGCCGGCCGACAATGCGCTGACGGTTCCCGGCGGGCCAAACAGATAGCCCTGCAAGAGGTCGCAGCCGAGCTCCGCTGCTGCGCGTTGCGTCGCCTCGTCCTCAATGCCCTCTGCGACTACTTTCATACCCAGTGTGTGCGCGAGTTCGACGGTAGAACGAACGATCGCCCGGTCACGGTCGCTGCTCACGATATCGGCGATCAGTCCCCGGTCGAGCTTGAGTTCATCTGCATGGAATGTCTTGAGGTAGGTCAGCGACGACAGGCCCGCGCCAAAGTCATCGATCGAGATGCGCGCGCCCGCCGCGCGCAGGGTCTTGATCGTTTCGGTCGCGGCGCTTTCGCTTTTGACGGCTGCGGTTTCGGTGATCTCGATGCATATATCTGCATTCGCGCGTTTGATCTTGTCCAACGCCAGTTCCAGGAAACGCTGATTGTCCAGCGTGCGCGCAGACAGATTGACGGATATCGGGATGCATGTCCCACGCGTGCGAAGCTCGCGTTGATCGGCGATTGCGCGGTCCAGCACCCACAAGGTCAACTGGTCGATCGCGCCGCTCTGTTCCGCCACGGGAATGAAATCGGCAGGCGAGATTCGGCCGAAGTCCGGATGATTCCATCGGATCAGCGCCTCTGCGCCGTGGATCGAACCATCCACCGTCGAGACCTTCGCCTGATAGGCAAGCTCGAACCCGCCGCGCTCGATCGCCTGCTCGACGCCAGTCAGCATTGCGAGGCGCAGTTGCGGGTCGACGTTCTGCAATTCCTCATAATTCCGGTGAGACCGATCTTCCTGTCGCGCAGCGTCCAACGCCATCGTCGCACGCTCGATCAGGGTTTCGGCGCGCGCGTCGGCAAAGTTGGATCCCGCAGAGCCGGAGCGCACACGAAGCCGGATGTCCTGACCGGCGACACTCGCCGTGACGCTTGCATCGTCAAATCCGTTCCGCAGCCAGCCGGTGTCTGCGGATTGCTCGGTCGGAACGAACACCACCCCCAATAGCGTTGTCGACAGACGGAAAGCCTCGGCGCCCGGGATGGCAACTTCGAGCTGGCGACAGACTTCGCGCACGGCTTCATTGACGTTGGCGAATCCGATCGCCGCACGCAGCGTTGCAAAGCGGTCGATCCCGACAACCATGACGTCGATCTGCGCCTGTTCTTCCGACAGCAATTCGTTGACCCGCGCAATCATCGCGCGCCGGTTGGGCAGTTTGGTTTCCGGGTCGTGCGTTGCAATGAAGGCCAGATGCTGTTCGCGCTGCAAGATGATCTCTCGTTCGCGGCGTTCGAGTTCACGATGGACCCCGGCCCACACGCAGAACACCTGCGCCAGCACTATGGAAAACAGATTGAGACTGATCGGTGCGACAAGCTGCACGAGGACCGGGATCAGCAAGACCGCCAACAGGATGGATGCGTGCACCACGAACAGGCAGCGCACGTTGATCTGCGCACGCCGGGGCCACATCAGCACCAGAGCCAGAAGCCCGATGCCGATCGTCACCGGCCGGCTGAGCTCCGTCAGCATGCGTCCGGAGAGCATGTTCTCGTAGGCAAGCGCGTGTACCAGTACGCCGGGCGTCGCCGGAGATGTCGGCGTTGCGAAGGTATCGCCAAGCTCAACGGCAGTCGCGCCGATGAGGATCCGCCGCCCCGCGATCATCGCAGGGTCGAAATTCCCCCTGTAGACGTCCTCGAAACTGATCGTGGGGATCTCGTCAACGCGTACGCAAAAATCCAGGCCGAACGAGGAGGTATCTCCGTACGGCGCATCCGCCAGCAGGGCCGCAAGCGTTGGGCGAAACTCACCGCCCATGGAATAGCCCTTGCGATATCGCCTCACCTTGCCGTCGGGTTGGAGTTCGATGTTCGCGCTGGCGAAGATGGCAGTATCGCCGACTGTGGCCGCCGGCGTATTGGTCAGCTGTGAATCGGCCTGCTGGAAGGTCGGCAGAATGATCGAGCCGGGCATGGCGTCAACTGCAGCCTTCAACTCGGCGTCGCTTTCCGGCGCGGAAGCGGCGCTGAAATCGATGTCGAACGCGATCAGGTCGGCGCCCGCGTCCTGCAGGTTCTCGATCGCCCTCGCATAGCGCTCGCGCGGCCAAGGCCAGGTGTTCTCGGCATGAAGGCTGGCGGAATCGATCGTCACGACGACCAGGCTGCCGCTTGGCGGCGACTGGTTCATCCCCATTCGAACCGCCGCAGCGGCATTGTCGATGGATTGTACAGGAGCAAGTCCGGAAAGCTGGAGCACCAGAAACGCTGCGCAGGCGGTCAGAACCCCTGCTCGACGAGTCAACCGGGCGGTAAGTGAACGAAACCCGGAGCGTACGTCCTGAAAACGCGACCGACCGCCTTCATCATCAGGTGATGATCTGAATGCTGCCGCCTCGACGTCCATGCGCGTCAGTCCGTTCCCGCGCCCGGCGGCGGATTACCGCCACCGTTTCCGTTGCCGTTGCCGCCACCGTTTCCGTTGCCGTTACCGCCGCCGTTCCCGTTGCCGTTA
>JBHIWT010000112.1:0-11356 GCA_041987265.1 Hyphomonadaceae bacterium | reverse complement strand
ACGATTCTGAAACGGATCCAGACACTCCAGAATCGATTCGGGAACGATTCCGGGAGCTCGAAAACCGATTCCGAGATGATTATGAACACGTTGTAAACCCTATGTAAATGCTTGTAAAAACCAACAAAAACGCGCCGGGGGCGATTCTGAACGATTCTAAAACGGATTCAGACGCTCCAGAATCGTTTCGGGATCGATTCCGGGATCTCAAAAACCAATTCCGAGATGGTTCTTAACACATTGTAAACACTGTGTAAATGCTTGTAGAAATCAACAAAAACGCGCCGGGGGCGATTCCGAACGATTCTACGAGGTCGAAACGGCCAATCGCCGCCACGCCAACGCGCCGCCCTTCCAGCTCCACAGGCTCTTTCGGCCACCAATAGGTATGAAACGCGTCGCCCTTGAACTCATCCATGCCCTCGAACTTCGGCAGGGTCGGCTGCGAGAGAACGCCGATACACGTGACGACAAAGCGCGTTGTAATCTCTTCGCCGGATTGTAGGCGCAGCGTCCAGCGCGCCTCATCCTCATCCCAGACCATCGCCTCAACGCGCGCATTGAACCTGATGTGCCGGCGCAGATCGAACTTGTCGGCGACGAAGTTCAGATAGCGAAGGTTCTCCGGCTGCGGCGAAAACCGCTCCTTCCAGCGCCATTCGTCCAGCACTTCCCGGGAAAAGGAATAGCCGTAGGTGTAGCTCTCTGAATCAAACCGCGCGCCCGGATAGCGGTTGCGATACCAGGTCCCGCCGAGGTCCTCATCCGCCTCCAGCGCGACAACGCGCACGCCAAGATCGACCATGCGCTTGAGCTGGTAAATCCCGGACACGCCCATGCCCAGCACGACGACGTCATAAGTCTGGTTGTCATCTGTCATCGCGACGGGTCCATCAAATCTGCCCGCAAATCGCGCGAGCCCCCGTCATAGTCCGGGAGTTGGACCAAAGGCTCAAGGGCCCAATGGAGATCGGTGACCGCCCAATCCAAAATGCAAAACCGCCGGCGAAGTCTCCTTCGCCGGCGGCTTCAATTCAATGAGTTGGCTTGAAGCCTACTCGATGATTTTCGCAACAACGCCCGAACCAACCGTGCGGCCGCCTTCGCGGATAGCGAAACGCTGGTTCTCTTCCATGGCGATCGACTGGATCAGCTCAACCTTCAGGTTCACGTTGTCGCCCGGCATGACCATCTCGGTGCCGTCCGGCAGCTCGACGATGCCCGTGACGTCCGTGGTCTGGAAGTAGAATTGCGGACGATAGTTCTTGAAGAACGGCGTGTGACGGCCGCCTTCGTCCTTGGTCAGGATGTAGACCGTGGCTTCGAACTTCTTGTGCGGGGTGATCGAACCCGGCTTGCAGAGCACCTGGCCGCGCTCGACCTGCTCGCGGTCGATACCACGCAGCAGAACGCCGATGTTGTCGCCGGCCTGGCCCTGGTCGAGCAGCTTGCGGAACATCTCAACGCCCGTGCAGGTCGTTTTCTGCGTGTCCTTGATGCCGACGATTTCGAGTTCGTCGCCGACGTGGACGATACCGCGATCGACTTTACCCGTGACAACCGTACCGCGACCCGAGATCGAGAACACGTCTTCGATCGCCATCAGGAACGGCTGGTCCAGCGGACGCTCCGGCGTCGGGATGTACTCATCCACGGCCTTCATCAGCTCGAGCACCTTGTTCTTGCCGATTTCCGGATCACGGCCTTCGACAGCGGCCAGCGCCGAACCGGCGATGATCGGAATGTCGTCGCCCGGGAATTCGTAGGACGACAGCAGCTCGCGAACTTCCAGCTCGACGAGGTCAAGCAGTTCCGCGTCGTCGACCTGGTCGACCTTGTTGAGGAACACGACCAGCGCCGGAACGCCAACCTGACGAGCCAGCAGGATGTGCTCGCGCGTTTGCGGCATCGGGCCGTCAGCAGCGTTCACAACCAGGATCGCACCGTCCATCTGGGCGGCGCCCGTGATCATGTTCTTCACGTAGTCGGCGTGCCCGGGGCAGTCGACGTGAGCGTAGTGACGGTTTTCCGTCTCGTACTCGACGTGAGCGGTGTTGATCGTGATGCCGCGGGCTTTTTCTTCCGGGGCCGCATCGATGTCTTCGTATTTCTTCGCCGTGGCGCCGCCGGTTTCGGCCAGCGTCATCGTGATAGCCGCCGTCAGCGTCGTCTTGCCGTGGTCAACGTGACCAATCGTGCCGATGTTGACGTGCGGTTTGTTCCGCTCGAACTTTTCCTTGGACATTGTTCTTCTTCCACTCCGTAAGTCTGTCTGCGGACGGCAGGGGCCGTTCCTAACCCTTAACCGCTCAGCTTTTCAATAACATCTTTGGCAACGGCCTGAGGCACAGCCTCGTAATGGTCGAACTGCATCGTGTAGTTCGCTCGCCCCTGCGTTTGTGAGCGCAGGTTGTTCACGTATCCGAACATATTTGCAAGCGGAACCATCGCATTTACGACAGTGGCGTTACCGCGCATTTCCTGGCCCTGGATCATGCCGCGCCGCGAGTTGAGGTCACCGATCACGGTGCCGACATACTCTTCCGGCGAAACAACCTCGACCTTCATCAGAGGTTCCAGAAGCTTCATCTGGGCCTTGCTGGCCGCTTCCTTGAACGCAGCGCGCGCCGCGATCTCGAACGCCAGCACGCTGGAGTCGACATCGTGGAACTTGCCGTCAAGCAGCGTCGCCCTGAAGTCGATGACCGGGAAGCCGACAACCGGACCCGAAGCCATGACCGACTTGATGCCCTTCTCGACGCCGGGGATGTATTCCTTCGGCACCGCGCCGCCGACGATCTTGCTTTCGAACATGAAGCCTTCGCCCGGCTCCTGCGGTTCGAACAGGATCGTCACTTCGGCGAACTGACCCGTACCGCCCGACTGCTTCTTGTGCGTGTAGGTGATCTCTGCGGGAACGCCCAGCGTCTCGCGATAGGCCACCTGCGGCTGGCCGATATTGGCCTCCACCTTGAACTCACGCTTCATGCGGTCGACCAGGATGTCGAGGTGAAGCTCGCCCATGCCGGCCATGATCGTCTGGCCAGATTCCTCGTTGGTCGACACGCGGAATGAAGGATCTTCCGCAGCCAGACGCTGCAGCGCCAGACCCATCTTCTCCTGGTCGCCTTTGGTCTTCGGCTCGACGGCGATCTCGATCACCGGCTCGGGGAATTCCATGCGCTCAAGGATCACCGCGCTGGAGGCTTCACACAGCGTGTCGCCCGTCGTCGTGTCCTTCAGGCCGCCAATCGCGACGATGTCGCCGGCGAAGGCTTCCTCGATGTCCTTGCGGTCGTTCGAGTGCATTTCGAGCATCCGCCCGATACGCTCTTTCTTGTCCTTGACCGTATTCAGCAGCGTCGACCCCTTGGTCAGCGCGCCCGAATAGATCCGGCAAAAGGTCAGCGAGCCAAGGAACGGGTCGTTCATGATCTTGAACGCCAGCATCGACAGCGGCTCGCCATCGTCGGCCTTGCGGACGATCGGCTCTTCCGTCTTGAAGTCGATGCCTTCGATCGGCGGCACGTCCAGCGGCGACGGCAGGAAATCGACAACCGCGTCCAGCAGCGGCTGCACGCCCTTGTTCTTGAACGCCGAACCGCAAAGGACCGGGAAGAACGAACGGTTCAGCACAGCCTTGCGGATGCACTTCTTGATCGTCTCGTTGTCCGGCTCCTCGCCTTCGAGGTATTTCTCCATCGCGTCGTCGTCCATCTCGACGGCGGCTTCGATCATCGCAGCGCGATACTCGTTGGCCTTGTCGACGAGGTCGGCGGGGATGTCTTCTTCGCGGAACGTGGCGCCCAGCGCTTCACCGTCCCAGACGATCGCCTTCATCTTGATGAGGTCGACCACGCCGGCGAAATCGCTTTCGGCGCCGATCGGCAGCTGCAGCGGAACCGGCTTCACGCCAAGGCGCTTCACCAGATCCTCGACGCAATTGTAGAAGTCCGCGCCGATCTTATCCATCTTGTTGGCGAAGACGATCCGCGGAACCTTGTACTTGTCGGCCTGACGCCAGACCGTCTCGGTCTGCGGCTCGACGCCCTGGTTGCCGTCGAGCACGGTCACCGCGCCATCGAGCACGCGAAGCGAACGCTCAACTTCAATCGTGAAGTCGACGTGTCCGGGAGTGTCGATGATGTTCAGGCGCTTGTCCTGCCAGAAGCAGGTCGTCGCAGCAGACGTGATCGTGATGCCGCGTTCCTGTTCCTGCTCCATCCAGTCCATCGTCGCAGCGCCATCGTGCACTTCGCCGATCTTGTGCGACTTGCCGGTGTAATAGAGCACGCGCTCCGTGGTCGTGGTTTTTCCGGCGTCAATATGCGCCATGATACCGAAATTTCGGTAGTCTTTGAGGTTATGGGTGCGGGACATGGGAGTGGTCGCCCTGTTTTTGTCGGGTGGCGAACCGCTGGATTACCAGCGGTAGTGGGAGAATGCGCGGTTGGCTTCAGCCATCTTGTGTGTGTCTTCACGCTTCTTGACGGCGCTGCCGCGACCGTTGGCGGCGTCCAGCAATTCGCCGGCGAGACGTTCACGCATCGTGTTTTCCGTGCGCGCGCGCGCAGCGGCGATCAGCCAGCGGATGGCCAGCGCCTGACGACGCTCGGGGCGGACTTCGACCGGAACCTGGTACGTGGCGCCGCCAACACGGCGCGAGCGCACTTCAACCGACGGCGCAATCTTTTCCAGCGCCTCGTGGAACAGTTCAACCGACGGACGGCGCGCTTTTTCTTCAGCCATATCCAGAGCGCCGTAGACGATTCTTTCGGCGGTGGACTTTTTGCCCTCGTACATGACCTGGTTCATGAACCGGGTCAGGACCTGATCGTGGTGGCGGGCGTCCGGAAGGACTTGGCGTTTTTCTGCGCGGTGGCGACGGGACATGTCTGTTTCTGCCTACTTGGGTCGTTTCACGCCGTAATGCGAACGGCGCTGCTTGCGGTCCTTGACGCCCTGGGTGTCAAGAACGCCGCGAAGGATGTGATACCGGACGCCGGGAAGGTCTTTCACGCGGCCCCCACGGATCAGGACCACCGAGTGCTCCTGAAGGTTGTGGCCTTCGCCCGGGATGTAGCAAACCGCCTCGTGTTGCGTCGTCAGACGCACCTTGGCGACTTTGCGAAGCGCCGAGTTCGGCTTCTTCGGCGTGGTCGTGTAAACACGGGTGCAGACGCCGCGACGTTGCGGGCACGCTTTCAGCGCCGGAACCTTGTTCCGCTTCGGCTTGTCGGTCCGCGGCTTGCGGATCAGCTGTTGAATGGTGGGCATGAACTCTCTCTGCTGCACCCTGCGGCCAGATCTCCACCCGGCCAGTTATTCGTCAAATAGACCTACCGAGACAGGCCGATTGCCCGCCCCGGCAAATGATTTCGGAGGCTTGCGCGCTCAAATTAAGGCTCACACCGGCCAACCGTCCGCAGCTTTTCGAACAAAAGCCGCCGCCCGGCGATGTGATGCGCGGTAATAGTGTTGCCGCGACATGGGGTCAAGGCCCGCGTGTACCGAATTCGCGCGGTCTCGCGTGGCCCCTTCCCTACCTCAACTCAAGCCGTGTTTCGACGGCGGCAGACGTCCTGAAACGCCCGCCGCCGCAACGAAACTCAGCCTACTCCGACGCCGTCTCCGGCGCCGGCAGCGCAGCCGCCTCGCTGGCGACCTGCGCACGCTGCTCTTTGAGCCGCGCATCGCGATCGTGAGCCACCTTGCGGTATTTCCGCAGCGATCCGCCCGTACCGGCCGGAATCAGACGCCCGACGATCACGTTTTCCTTGAGACCTTCCAGAGGATCGATCTTGCCCTGGATGGCCGCTTCGGTCAGCACGCGCGTCGTTTCCTGGAAGGACGCCGCCGAGAAGAACGAGCGGGTCTGCAGGCTGGCCTTGGTGATCCCGAGCAGAACCCGGGATCCCTTGGCCGGCTCGCGCCCGGCTGCAATCGCGGCCTCGTTGGCTTCCTCGAAGTCCAGCGCATCGACGTGCTCGCCCGCCAGCATGGTGGTCGAACCCGAAGACGTGATCTCCACCTTCTGCAGCATCTGGCGAACGATGACCTCGATATGCTTGTCATCGATCGGCACGCCCTGCAGGCGGTAGACCTTCTGGATCTCGTTGACGAGATAATCCGCCAGCGCCTCAACACCCAGCGTCGCCAGGATGTCCTGCGGAGCGGGGTTGCCGTCCAGCAGGTATTCGCCGCGGTGGATCAGATCGCCTTCCTGCACCGTGAGGTGTTTGGCCTTCGGCACCAGGTACTCGACGGGCTCTGCGCCCTCCTCTTCCGGCGTGATGCGAATACGGCGCTTGTTCTTGTAGTCGCGCCCGAATTCCACGCGGCCGGTGATGTCGGCGATGATCGCGTGGTCCTTCGGACGGCGCGCTTCGAACAGCTCCGCCACCCGCGGCAGACCGCCAGTGATGTCGCGGGTCGTTGCGCCGCCGGTCTGCACACGCGCCAGCGTGTCGCCCGGCTTCACTTCGTCGCCCTCGGCCACCGAGAGGATGGCGTCGACCGGCAGGAAGTAGCGCGCTTCAACGCCGCTCGAGTGCTTCAGCGCTTCGCCCTTGTCGTCGACCAGTAGGATCGCCGGCTTCAGATCGGACGCTTTCGAACCCGAACGGGCGTCGATCACGACCTTCGAGGCGATGCCGGTGTTTTCGTCGGTCTCATCGCGGGTCGTCTGACCATCGTTGAGATCCTCGAACTTCACCGTACCGGCGATGTCGGTGACGATCGGGGTCGCGAACGAGTCCCAGTCCGCCACGCGCTCGCCGCGCTTGACCTTGCCGCCTTCCTTGTAGCGGATACGCGCGCCATACGGCGGCTTGAACGTCTGCCGCACGCGACCGTCGCTATCGACGAGCTTGACCTCCATCGAGCGCCCGACGACCACAAGCGTGCCGTCTTCGCGCTCAACCGTAACGCCGTTCTCGAAGCGCACTTCGCAGTCGAACGCCGCATCCACGGCGCTGTCGTTCGCAACCTGCGCCGCGCCGCCGATGTGGAAGGTCCGCATCGTCAGCTGCGTGCCCGGCTCGCCGATCGACTGCGCGGCGATAACGCCAACCGCTTCACCGACATTGACCCGCGTACCGCGCGCCAGGTCGCGGCCATAACAGGAGCCGCAAATGCCGTTGCGCGTTTCACACGTCAGGACCGAACGCACCTTCACCTTGTCGACGCCCGCCTCGTCCAGCATGGCCGCGACGTCTTCATCGACATAGGTGTTCGCCGGCGCGATGATCTCGCCCGAAGACGGGTGTTTCACATCTTCGCCGGTCGTGCGGCCCAGGATGCGATCGCCAAGACCGACGACCACATCGGCGCCTTCCATGACGGCGGCGAGGGTGATGCCCTTGTCGGTGCCGCAGTCCTCTTCGGTAACGATGCAGTCCTGCGCCACGTCGACCAGACGGCGGGTCAGGTAACCCGAGTTCGCCGTCTTCAGAGCCGTATCGGCAAGACCTTTCCGCGCGCCGTGGGTCGAGTTGAAGTATTCAAGAACGGTCAGGCCTTCCTTGAAGTTCGACACGATCGGCGTCTCGATGATCTCGCCAGACGGCTTGGCCATCAGGCCGCGCATACCGGCGAGCTGCTTCATCTGGTTCTTCGAACCACGAGCGCCCGAGTGGGCCATCATGTAGACCGAGTTCGGCGCGCCCGTGCGACCCGTGTCCGGATCAACTTCCGGCGTGCCGGCGGCGTCCATCATGGCGTCGGCGACCTTGTCGGTACATGCCGACCAGGCGTCCACGACCTTGTTGAACTTCTCGCGGCGGGTGATCAGGCCGTCGGCGTATTGCCGCTCGTATTCCGAAACCAGCCTGCGGGTCTCGTTGACCAGCGCATCCTTGGACTCCGGGATCACCATGTCGTCCTTGCCGAACGAGATGCCGGCTTTCGCCGCTTCCTTGAACCCGAGCGCCATGATCTGGTCGCAGAAGATGACCGTCGCCTTCTGGTCGCAGTTCCGGTAGACCGTGTCGATCAGCGCGCCGATCGACTTCTTGGTCATCAGCTCGTTGATCAGGTTCGGATCCATGCCGAACTCACGCGGCAGGCAGTCAGCGATCATCATCCGGCCCGGCGTGGACTCATAAACCGAAGACACTTCGTTGCCGTCGGCGTCCTTCGTCGTGAACCGCGCCTTGATCCGTGCATGCAGCGACACCGCGCCGGAATCGACAGCGTGCTCGATCTCCGCAAGGTCAGCGAACACCGCACCCTCGCCCGGCTCGTTATCGCGCTCGACCGACAGGTGGTAGAGGCCAAGAACGATATCCTGAGACGGAACGATGATCGGGCGGCCATTGGCCGGCGACAGGATGTTGTTCGTCGACATCATCAGGACGCGCGCTTCAAGTTGCGCTTCCAGCGACAGCGGAACGTGTACAGCCATCTGGTCGCCGTCGAAGTCGGCATTGAACGCGGCGCAGACCAGCGGGTGAAGCTGGATCGCCTTGCCTTCGATCAATTTCGGCTCGAACGCCTGGATGCCCAGACGGTGAAGCGTCGGCGCGCGGTTCAGCAGAACCGGGTGCTCGCGGATCACCTCTTCAAGGATATCCCAGACTTCAGGCTTCTCTTTCTCGACCAGTTTCTTCGCAGCCTTCACCGTGCCGGCGAGGCCCTTGGCGTCGAGACGCGCAAAGATGAACGGCTTGAACAGCTCCAGCGCCATCTTCTTGGGAAGACCGCACTGGTGAAGCTTCAGGTCCGGACCAACCACGATGACCGAACGGCCCGAATAGTCGACGCGCTTGCCGAGCAGGTTCTGGCGGAACCGGCCCTGCTTGCCCTTCAGCATGTCGGACAGCGATTTCAGCGGACGCTTGTTGGTGCCCGTGATCACCCGGCCGCGACGACCGTTGTCGAACAGGGCGTCAACCGACTCCTGCAGCATGCGCTTTTCGTTGCGGATGATGATGTCCGGCGCCCGCAGCTCCATCAGGCGCTTCAGGCGGTTGTTCCGGTTGATCACCCGGCGATAGAGATCGTTGAGGTCCGACGTCGCAAACCGGCCGCCATCCAGCGGCACCAGCGGACGCAGGTCCGGCGGAATCACCGGAACGATCGTCATGATCATCCATTCCGGCTTGCAGCCCGACGAAAGGAAGTTCTCGACCAGCTTGAGACGCTTGGCGATCTTCTTCGGCTTCAATTCGCCCGTCGCTTCGGCCAGCTCCTCGCGCAGCTTCTCGGCCTCTTCGTCGAGGTCGATGCCTTTCAGTATCTCGCGAATGGCTTCCGCGCCGATCAGCGCCGTGAACGAGTCAGCGCCAAGACGCTCCTGGGCGTCCATGTACTCTTCTTCCGTCAGCAGCTGCTTCTCCTGCAGCTCCGTCAGGCCCGGCTCGGTGACCAGATAGCTTTCGAAGTAGAGAACCCGCTCCACATCCTTCAGCGCCATGTCCAGCATCAGCGAGATGCGGGACGGCAGCGACTTCAGGAACCAGATGTGCGCAACCGGCGCGGCCAGTTCGATGTGGCCCATGCGCTCGCGCCGCACGCGGGCCAGCGTCACTTCAACGCCGCACTTCTCGCAGGTCACACCGCGATACTTGATGCGCTTGTACTTGCCGCAAAGGCATTCGTAATCCTTCTGCGGCCCGAACGTGCGGGCGCAGAACAGACCGTCACGTTCCGGCTTGAACGTACGGTAGTTGATCGTCTCCGGCTTCTTGATCTCGCCAGACGACCAGCGCCGGATTTCCTCCGGGCTGGCGATCGAAATGCGAATGGCCTCAAACGTCGGGACCGGCGCATTGGCGTTGAAAAGATTGGTGACTTCCTGGCTCATATTGCCAACTTCTCCCTGAGGGGGTGATCCGCCGGCCGGATCAGGACCGGCGGAAATCTACTAAAGCGAAGGGGCGCACCCGGCCTATTCGGCCGGCTCCGTCACCCCGCCTTCGTCCTCGTCCTGTTCTTCCTCGGCCTCGATCAGCTCGACGTTGAGACCCAGCGAACGCATCTCTTTGACCAGCACGTTGAAGCTTTCCGGCACACCGGCCTCGAACGTGTCGTCGCCACGAACAATGGCTTCGTACACTTTCGCCCGGCCGGCCGTGTCGTCCGACTTCACGGTCAGCATTTCCTGCAGCGTGTAGGCGGCGCCGTACGCTTCCAGCGCCCAGACCTCCATCTCGCCGAAACGCTGACCGCCGAACTGGGCCTTACCGCCCAGCGGCTGTTGCGTGACCAGCGAGTACGGACCCGTCGAACGCGCGTGGATCTTCTCGTCGACCAGGTGGTGCAGTTTCAGCAGGTACTTGTAGCCCACCGTCACCTTCCGCGAGAATTTCTCGCCCGAGCGGCCATCATAGAGCTGCACCTGGCCCGACGTATCGAGCCCGGCCTTCTTCAGCATCTTGTTGATGTCTTCCTCGGCCGCGCCGTCAAACACCGGCGTGGCGATCGGAACGCCCTTGGTCAGGTTCGAGGCGAGTTCCTCGATATCGGCAGCCGAACGCGGCAGCTCTTCTTCCTCGCCGTAGACATCCTTCAGGGTCGCCGTCAGCGCCTTGATGTCATGCTCGCGGCGATAGGCTTCCAGCGCCTCGTTGATGATCTTGCCCATGCCCGCGCAGGCCCACGCCATGTGGGTCTCGAGGATCTGGCCAACGTTCATCCGCGACGGCACGCCCAGCGGGTTCAGAACCAGGTCGACCGGCGTACCGTCTTCCAGGTACGGCATGTCTTCCAGCGGGTTGATCTTCGAGATCACACCCTTGTTCCCGTGGCGCCCGGCCATCTTGTCGCCCGGCTGCAGCTTGCGCTTCACCGCGACGAACACCTTGACGACCTTCATCACACCCGGAGGCAGATCGTCGCCGCGCTGGACCTTCTCGATCTTGTCGGCGATGCGCGCCTCGATGAGCGCGACCGCGTCCTCGAACGACTTGCGAAGCGACTTGACCTGGTCCTCGACGCCTTCATCGGCGACCGCGACCTTCCACAGATCAGCGATCGTGGTCTCCGCGAAGAACGCGTCGTCGATCTTGGTCTTCTTGCCGCCCTTGGCGACGGCTTCCTGACCTTTCAGGAGATCACGCAGACGGGTGACGGCGTCACGCTCGATGATCGCCATCTCATCGTCTTTGTCGGTCATCAGCTGGTCGATCTGCTCACGCTCGATCTGCAGCGCGCGCTGGTCCTTGTCGACGCCGTGCCGGTTGAACACCCGCACCTCGACGATCGTACCGGTCGCACCCGGCGGCATACGCAGCGACGTATCGCGAACGTCAGACGCCTTTTCGCCGAAGATGGCGCGCAGGAGTTTTTCCTCCGGCGTCATCGGGCTCTCGCCCTTCGGCGTGACTTTGCCGACCAGGATGTCGCCAGCCGCCAC
>JBHIWT010000111.1:0-11382 GCA_041987265.1 Hyphomonadaceae bacterium | reverse complement strand
CGCTTATATCTTCGGGCGTTCGGGCGCGCATACCGGCCTGCCGAATTTCATGATCAACTTCCATGAGGTCGAGGAGGTGTCCGACATGGACGCCTATATCTCGCGGCTGGGGCAGATCGATGATGCGATCGATACGCTGCTTGAGCGGGCGCAGCTGGGCGTGGACGCCGGGGCGCGGATGCCGTTGTTCGCCTACGAGAAGGCGATTGACGAGTCGGGCCGGGTGGTGAGCGGCGCGCCGTTCACGGCGGGCGCGGACTCGCCGATCTTCGCCGATGTGAAGGCCAAGGCGATGGGTCTGGTGGACGCCGGAAAGATCGATGCGCACCAGGCGCAGGACTATTTCGATCAGGCCTCCGCGGTTCTGACAGACGAGATGAAGCCGGCCTATGACCGGCTGGTCGGCTGGCTGGAAGCGGACATGGAGAATGCGCCGTCCGGGCAGGTTGGCGCGCTGACGCTGCCGGAGGGCGAGGCGTATTACGCCGCGCGGCTGAAGGCGCAGACGACGACAGACATGACGGCTGATGAAATCCACGACCTGGGTCTGGCGGAAGTCGCCCGGATCAAGGGCGAGATGGAGAAGATCAAGGAACAGGTGGCGTTCGAGGGCAGCCTGGAGGAATTCTTCGTCTGGGTGCGGTCGGCGGACCAGTTCCACCTGCCGAACACGGATGAGGGCCGGGCGGAATACATCGCGCTGGCCGAAGGCTATCTCGACGGGATCAAGTCACAGCTGCCGGACTATTTCGGCATCCTGCCGAAGGCGGACCTGGTGGTGAAACGGGTCGAGGCGTTCCGCGAGGAAGACGGCGGCGCGCAGCACTATTTCTCGGGTACGCCGGACGGGTCGCGGCCGGGCGTGTTCTACGCTCACCTGTCGGACATGGACGCAATGCCGACCTATGAGCTGGAGGCGATCGCGTATCACGAGGGCCTGCCGGGGCATCACATGCAGATCTCGATCGCGCAGGAGCTGACGGGGCTGCCGGAATTCCGCGGGCAGTATGGGCACACGGCCTATATCGAAGGCTGGGCGCTCTATACCGAGACGCTGGGCAAGGAGATGGGCGGGTATGAAGACCCCTATTCCGCCTATGGACAATTGTCGGCGGAGATCTGGCGGGCGATCCGCCTGGTGGTCGACACCGGCATCCACGCGAAGGGCTGGACCGAGGAAGAGGCGGTTCAGTACTTCCTGTCGAACTCGTCCGTGCCTGAGGCGGCGGTGCGTTCGGAGATCCAGCGTTATATCGTGTGGCCGGGTCAGGCGACCTGCTACAAGATCGGGATGATCAAGTTCCAGGAGCTGCGCGCCAAGGCGCAGGCGGAGCTGGGCGATGATTTCACCATGGCCGGGTATCACGACACGGTGCTGGGCGGCGGCTCGCTGCCACTGCCGGTGCTGGAACAGCGCGTGGACCGGTGGATCGCGCGGGTGAAGGCGGGCGAATAGCCCGGCAGTCTACCTGCTAGCGCCGTTCGATATCGGTTCGTCGGCAGTTATCAAACCGGGGCGAGCCGCAACATCCAGCGAGCTCAACCAAAGTCGTCACGTCATATCGATGCGGCGTTGACTTTCAGGCTAGTAGCTATATCGTATTACGAGATACTTGGTGATAAGGTTGAGCTGGCTTTGTCAGAAGCAGTCGGAAAGTTTTTGGAAAACTGGCTGACGCAATCCCGCAAGGGGTTGTTGGAATTGCTGATCATCCGCTTGCTGACCAGTGGCGACAGCTACGGGTACGAGTTGTCAGAAACGGCGCGCAAGTCGCTCGGACTGAAGATCTCCGATGGCACGCTGTACGCGATCCTGACCCGCCTGGCGAAGATTGGCGCAATCGAATCCTACCTCAGGGAATCGGCCAGCGGACCGGCGAGAAAATATTATCGCCTGACGTCTGAAGGCCGGCTTTTGCACCGGCGCATGGAGGAGGCCTGGGTGCGGACAATCGAGTTCATGGGGCGGGCCGTGAAAGATGAGGACAAAGGATGAGTTTTTCCTCCTGGCGCTCTCGGTTCCTTTGGGGGCTGCACAATACCCGACTGCGTGTGTTGCTTGGCGGCGTCGCGGCCGATCTGAGACGTTCCATTGTTGGTGGAGTGAACCAACAGGTTCTTGAAGCCTACCATGAAAGCGACGCCTCGACAGAACCCGAGCGTTTGACAGATGCGCTGGCGCGGCTTGGACCGGTCGATGGATTTCTGCCGGATCTCATGCGGGCTCACGATCTGGGTCTTGCCGATGTGAGATATGCGCAGATTGCACTGCCGTCCGCGAGGGCGGCGGCCGGGGGACAGGCTGTCCGTTTGATCCTTCAGCTGTTCTTTGCGTTCGTTCTTGTGGTGGGCGGTCTGGCGATGAGCCTGTTTTCGATTGCTGTGCTGGTCGCGCCGACGCGGTTCGGTCTTTTTCAGACAGGCGTCGATTCCTACCAGTTGCAGTTGTTCGCGAGCACGCCGTCTGACGGCAATCTCCTAAGTCCATGGCTCTTGATCGCCTCGATAGCTGCGGGTGCATATGCAGCTCGAGGAGGAATGCTTTCAGCGCTTGAAACGTCGCTTCAACTGGTCGCCAAGACATCCAACCTGTTTCGCCCGTGGAGAGCATGATGAAGGAGCTGATCCGCAAGCGGCCAGTGCTTGTGTTCGTGGTTGCAACAATGATCCTGACTTATCCGGTCGGCATTGCTGCGCTCATTGGCTTGCAGCCGCTTCAGGACGCCATGCCGGGTTGGGTTCGTGACGATTTCATCACCGGCGCGACTTCGAGATTTGCGCCGACCATTGTTGCGCTGTGCCTGATGGGGTTCGCATTCGGCGGCGGCTCTTTTCGCGAATGGTTCCGGCAACTCACCCGCGTCAACATTGACCTTCGTTATTACGGTGGTGTGTTCGTCGTGGTTGTTCTGGGGTGGGCGTTCGCTTCGTGGGCGGTTGTTCGCCATCAGGGGTTGGATGTTCCCGAACTGCTTGCGGCCGATTTGAATCAAAGCGGGTTTGCCTGGTTTGGCCGGGTCGTGGATTACGTTCGGGAGGTCGCGTACGTCACGCTCACCAATGGCGAAGAGACAGGGTGGCGGTTCTTCCTCGCGGCGGTGTTGCTCGTAACGCTGCGGCCGATCGCTGCGTCGCTAGTGATCTGGATGCTCTGGTCAATCTGGCATTGGCCCATAGTTCTTCTGGGCGGTGGCGGTATCGAGTTGGTTGCTGCGTTTACGGTGTTGCTGCTTCCCGTCTCAATCCTTGCGATGTGGATCTATATCAGAACAGAATCGCTGTTTCTGCTTCTTGTCGCCCACGGCGTTTTCAACGCAACGACCGAGTACGCGTTCGAGCGTCAGCTGCCACAGATTTCCGAGATCGTGGCGGAGCACGAGGGTCTGGCGACCTGGTGCTTCGCGGCGGTGCTGGCCCTGATCGCAGTGGTTGTTGTGCTGATCGACAGGCGCCGTCTCTTCGGGCGGGAAGTTCGAAGCGGGTGGATCAGCTGGGCGATCAATGATCCCGGCCGGCTGTCACGGGATGGTGCTGGGCGGGGGGAGCCAGCCGCTGCCGGTGCTGGAACAGCGCTTGGATCGGTGGATTGAGCGGGGACGAGCGGTGTTACTCCACCACCGCATCGCCGCAGGCTTCGGGGACGCGTAGCGGGTTGCAGCGGGCGATGGCGCTGCCGGGCATGGAGACCGAATAGTCCGAGAAGTTCGGGTTTGGCTTGTAGTAGTCGGTGGAAATGAACTGGCCGGCGGATTCAAACGCGGCGGCGCGCTTGACCGTGTCGTTGGCGCGGACCTCGACGGTATTCTGTTCGGTGCGGGTGCGGACGAGGAAGCCGTCGGTGACGGCCTGACGGATGGCCTCCTGGTTTTCGATCGGGTCGTCCCACATCAGCCAGGCGGCGTCGGGGTCGGTGGATACGGCGCGTACGAACATGGGGCGCGCGGCGATGCCGCCGGGGCCGTTGCGATAGGGCTCGGTGGAGGTGCGGCTGGCGAGGATGCCGATCATGACGCGGCCGCGCGCTTCGGCCAGCGTCGGCCAGTTGTTGGCGAGGACGCCGTCGCGGACGGTGGGGTGATCACCCTTTATGTCGGCGGGGGTGACAAGGGCTTCGCGCGGGAAGACGGAGAGCACTTCGGCGTCGAGCGCGTCGTAGGCTTCGGCGGTGAAGCGCGGGACGGGGGCGGCGCCTTCCCACGAGGCCGGGCTCTCCTTGGTGTTGAGCATGATGAACATGGGCGCGTGGTCAGGGTGGGCGAGCGACCAGTCGCGGATTTCCTGAAGACAATTGATAAGCGTCGGGCAGGTCGTGCGGTAGTCGAAGTCGGGGACGTGCATGACCTTGAAGCCGGGCTGGGAAAATTCTTCTTTGAAAGCCAGTTCGGGCGCGGAGCCGCCGGCGGCGATGACCTGGCGGCGCAGCAGCGGATCAAGGTACACGCCGCCTGCGGGGTCGTAGATGATGTCGATCTCGAACTGGCGGATGCCGGCGTTGAGCTGGTTGGTGATGGGTTCGTGTGCGTATTCGAGCGTGCGCGCGTCCTCGGGCGCGACTTCCATGAAGCGGGCGAATTCGTCGGGGGAGATCCAGTCCTTGTAGGAATTGTGGGTGCCGAGGACCTGGATGTCATTCATCTTGAGGTTGGCGTCGATCCATGCGCGGGCGCAGTTATCTCCGGCCTCGGCGGCGGTGGGGGCGGAGAGGTTGCAGGATGCGGTTTCGTCGGCGGTTTCCGGCGCCGGCGTTTCGGGCGCGCACCCGGCGATCGCGAGGGCGAGGAGCGGCGGGGCGAGATGGCGCATACGGACGATTCTCCTCTTTGACGGTTGAGGTCTAGCGCGGGGTCTTCACGGTCTTATGACGGTGGGCGACCTGGAACTGCTAACGAACTGGCTCTTCGCATTGACCGTCAAGGACCGATACCCTACCGCCGATTGAGGGGCTGATCCTGCGATGGGTCGATTTTGAAGGGGACATCACGTTGAACCGTTTTTCCTTTTTCTGCGCGTCTGCCTGCGCGGCGATGGCCGTTCTCGCCGCGCCGATTGCGGAGGCTGCAAGGCCGCTCAACCAGCAGGGCGAGCAGATCGCGGAGACCGATGACTTCATCCTGTACAAGAATGTCCGGTACGACGGCGACACGACCAGCTGGTGTTCGGGATATTCGTTCGACGTCGCCGCCGTCTCCAAGGCCGGCGTCGACCAGAAGTTCACGCGCGCCTACCTGCATGAGACCCTGTTCGCGGAATTGTTGCCGCGGCTGAGGGACGAGTTGTGTCCGGGAGCGGTCGGCTCGATCAGCGCGCTCGTTTTTCTGCGCGATGTCTTCTTCATGTTCGATGGAACGATCACGACGCGCGAGCAGGCGGTCTCGAGCCCGACGTACAACAACCGGATCGTCGCTGCTTCGTATTATGGAGAGTTTTCGCCGGACACGCCCACGCCTCGTCCTGCTGTTAGCGATGTCCGTCTTGTGCTCAACACGACGGTCCACGACATCGAACGATTTGAGCCTTTTGCCAGCAGCGTTTCTGGTCTGCAGGCGTTTCACGCCAACAACCAGCGCACGCCTTCGGAGGCCGATGCGGCTGCGCAGGCGCAGCGCGAGCGGGAAGCTGCGTGGAAAGCGATGATGGCGTCGCTGGAGGACAAGTTCGGGGTGCGTCCGGAATCGCGCCATCTGTCGCTCATTCTCGCCGGGCGGGGCGATGAGGTGAAGTGGAGCGGGCCGGCGGCTTGGGTTCATCTGCGGACATATATCTACAGGACGTCGGCGACGTGCGGTGACGATACTATTGGCGAACCGCGCAAGGTTCAGCTGCGCTTCAGAACGGATACGACCGAACGGGATTCGCCGTATTCGATGTGGATGTCGGCGCCGGTCGAGGCTGCGTCGAAGGGGTGGCCGTATGGCAATGAACTGACCGGGCTGTTGGCGCCGGAGCAGCCGACGGCAAGAGATGTCGATGCGCTGATCGCGGCGAACGGGTGCGCCTCTGCGCCGCTCAAGGTGCTGGAGGATTTCTTCGTGGAGCGGGTGGGTTAGAGAGGCCGCCGACGCGGAGCGTGCGTTAGCTTCCCTTGAACTTACCCGGTCTGCGTTCGGCGACCGCCTTTACGCCTTCGGCGAAATCGGCGGTTTTCATCAGCCATTGTTGTTCGGTGAATTCGTGGTTGGTGGCGGCGCGGACGGCTTCGGCGAGGCCTTGTCGCATGGTGGCGCGGGTGGACATCACGGCGAGGGGGGCGTTTTCGGCGATCTCGGCAGCGAGTTCGTGGGCGCGGTCGAGGAGGAGGTCGGCGTAGACGACTTCATCGGCGAGGCCCCATTCGATGGCGTCGTCGCCCTTGATGCGGCGGGCCGTGAGGAACATCAGGCTGGCGCGTTGCTGGCCGATGAGGCGCGGCAGCGTGTGGGTGAGGCCGAAGCCGGGATGGAAGCCGAGCTTCGTGAAGTTGGCGGCGAAGCGCGCGGCGGGTGACGCGATGCGGAAGTCGGCGACGAGCGCGAGGCCGAGGCCGGCGCCGACGGCTGCGCCCTGAATGGCGGCGACGATGGGTTTCTTCGTCGAGTTGAGGCGGACGGCTTCGTCGTAGAGCGGATTGCCTTTCGGCTCGCCTTCCTTCGCCTTGATGCCGATTTCCTCTGCGCGCTTGCTGAGATCGGCGCCGGCGCAAAAGGCCTTGCCCTTCGAGCAGAGGACGATGGCGCGGACCTCGTTGTCTTCATCCAGCGCTTCAAGCGTGTCGGCGAGTTCGCGCGCGAGGCTAACGCTCATGGAATTCACCGGCGGCCTGTCGATGGTGAGCGTGGCGACGTGGCCGGACTTGATGAGGGTGATCGAACTGTCGGTCATGCGGCTGGCTTTGGCGGTTCGGCCGGAAGGCGTTCATAGAAGGTGATGCGGTTGCCGAACGGGTCGCCGAGGGTGAGATCCATCTCGCCCCATGGCTGGCGTTGCGGGCAACCGGGTCGGGCGAAGCCGTAGTTCTTGGCGCGCAGGCTGGCGGCGTAGGCTTCCAGCCCGGTGGCCTCGATACGGATGCGGGCGCCGGGGGAGCAGTCGCCGTGGTGTTCGGAAAGGTGGAGTTCGCTGTCGCCGAGTTTGAGGCCCATATAGAGCGGCATGTCGGGTTCGAAGCGGTGTTCGAAGAGCACCTCGCAGCCGAGGAAGCCGACATAGAATTCGCGCGCCTTGGCCTCGTCGAAACTGCGCAGAATCGGTGTCGGGGCGCCGAAAGTGGTCATGTGCGTCTCCTCCGGGGCGGAGACTAGCACGTTCGCGGGCTGCGGCTATTGCGGCGGCGGGCCCATCAGCGCTGCGAGGTCCGGCGGCAGGTCGGACATGTCGACGATGACGTCATGTTCAGCGGCCTTCGCGGCGACGATGCCGCCGATGGCGGCGGGATCGGAGGCGTTCTGTTCACGGATCTCGACGACGACCTGATCGAAAAATGACGCGAAGTCACCGGGCGCGACCGCGAGGAGGCCGCGGGCGGGCTGATCGGAATTGTTCCAGAAGGCGTGGCGATTGCCGCGGGTCATCGCGGCCAGCGTGCCCGGGCCGGCGGTGATGGTTTCATCGCCATTGAGGAATGTCAGTTCGCCCTCCAGGACGAGGAAGTATTCGTCCTCATTGGCGTGAGTGTGTGGCGGCGCGGCGGGCGATCTGGCGGGCACCACGAATTCCATGAATGCGACCGTGGCGGCGGTGTCTTCCGGGGCGATGAGCAGCGCGGTGTCGTGACCGGGGAAGGGAATCGGCAGATCGCCGCCGAGCTGGACGATCTTGGGATCGTGATGGGCGGTTTCCGCTGCGGCCGGGAGCGAGTCGTTTTCAGGCTGCGCCGGGCCGGTTTCGCTTGCCGATTCGGTGCAAGCGACGGCAAAAATGGCGATCGACGCCAACCACAGATGCTTTTGCATGGAAGTCTCCCGTTTCGGCGAGGCTAGGGCGCGTGGGCGTTCACGGGCAAGGTCTGGAAGTGGAATCAGCGCCGCTGCGGGGGGCGGCGCCGAGGTGACGTAAGGGAGCTTCCCAGCGCCTGACGGCGTTTTTTGACGCGTTTGTGTCCGAAAACACGCGTTTCTTCGGTAAATCTTGTATCGTCATTATTGTTCGGATGTGTTAGACGCTGTCACACGTTCGGATCGCACATAGGGAAATGCAGATGATGAAACGCCTTCTGACCGCGACTGGTGTCGGCCTCGTTCTGGCTGTCTCCAGCGTTGGCATCTCGGCTCTGGCAAAGGGCAATGACGCCAGTGTCGTCGCGGAAAAAGCCGAGGATTTCCGGCTGGTCGACGCGGATGGCCGCGCTCACGAGCTGTTCCGTCTGCGTGACGCATCGGCGATCGTGCTGGCGACGCACGCGCTGGGCGCTTCGGACATGAAGAAATTCGCGCCTGAGATCGAGGCGCTGTACGCTGAATACGCCGATCAGGGCGTCGAGTTCATGATGCTGAACGCGACCGGCAAGGACAATCGCGACGCCGTTGCAGCCGAAGCTGCCGAGCTGGGCCTGACGCTGCCGATCCTGATGGACGACATGCAACTGGTTGGCGGCCAACTGGGCGTGACGAAGTCTTCGGAAGTGTTCGTCATCAACCCGAAAACCTGGGAAGTCGTCTATAGCGGCGCGCTGAACCGTTCGCTGGCCACCGGCAAGAAGCCGAAGGGCAAGACCTATGCTGCGGACGCCATCGACGCGGTGATCGCGGGCAATGACGTTCCGGTGGAAACCGTTGCGGCCAAGGGCACGACGATCGCGTTCCCGGACCGCACGCCGGCCGCCAAGGCGGCGCACGCCGAGATCTCCTATGCGGACGAAATCGCGCCGATCCTCGAAGCCAAGTGTGTTTCCTGCCACCAGGAAGGCTCGATCGCTCCGTTCGCGCTGGACCGCTATGAAGTGGTGAAGGGCTTTGCGCCGATGGTTCGCGAAGTGCTGCGCACGGACCGGATGCCGCCGTGGGATGCGGATGCGCATGTCGGCAAGTTCAAGGACGACGCCAGCCTGTCGCCGGAACAGACCAAGACGCTGATCAACTGGATCGAAGCCGGCGCGCCGCGCGGCGAAGGTCCTGATCCGCTGGCGGCTGAAAAGCACGTCGCGCCGGAATGGCCGCTGGGCGAGCCGGACCTGATCGTCGACATTCCGCAATACACGATCCCGGCTTCGGGCGTGGTCGACTATCAATATCCGATGGTCGCGAACCCGCTGACCGAAGGCAAATGGGTGAAGGCTTCGACCGCGAAGGTTTCGCAGCGCCAGGCTGTGCACCACATCCTCTCGGGCCTGCTGCCGGAAGGCACGACGTTCGAGGACTCGATGGAAGCCCTCGGCGGTACGGTCGGCGGCTACACGGTTGGCATGGAATCGGTGGTTCAGCCGGAAAACATCGGCGTCTACGTCCCGCCGGGCGGCAACTGGGGTTACCAGATGCACTACACGCCGTTCGGCAAGGAAGTGGTGTCGGCTGAGAAGATCGGCCTCTACTTCTACGACGAGGACGAGCTGCCGGAACTGCGCATGCGCGAGACGGCGCTGGTGGATCAGTTCATCAAGATCCCGCCGCGTGACGGCAACCACAAGGAAGTGGCCTACTTCCAGTTCCCGGCCGACGCCATCCTGCACACGGCTGTCGTGCACGCTCACTATCGCGGCACGTATTCCAAGCTGGAGCTGCAGAAGCCCGGCGAGGAAGCCGAGACGATCCTCAACGTGCCGTTCTACGACTTCAACTGGCAGCGCATGTATGAGTTCGAAGAGCCGATCGACATTCCGGCCGGTTCGAAACTGATCGCGACCTACATCTACGACAACTCCGCGCGGAACCCGGCGAACCCGGATCCGGACAAGGAGATCACGTGGGGCGACCAATCGTTCGAGGAAATGTTCTACACCTCGCTGCGCTATCGCTGGAAAGACGAGACGGTCTCGAACCCGGTGAATTACACCGAGCAGATGCTGCAGAGCCGTCTGATCGGCATGATGGACGATAACCTCGACGACAAGATCCAGGTCGAGGAACTGCGCGGACCGTTCGAACGTCTCGCCCCGCAATTCGCTCTTGGCGATGCGAACAAGGACGGCGGTATCGACGCCCAGGAATTCGTTCCGATCCTGAAGATGCTGCAGAACAATGGCCGCCGTAACCGCGGTGAGTCCCAATCGGAAAACGGCGCAGACTAATCCGCGCCTGAGCGATCAGAATTGAAGGCGGCCCGGTCGAAAGACCGGGCCGTTTTTCTATGTGCTGGCCAGTTCTGCGGCGACGGCGCGACGGTCGGCAGCGCCTCGCGCGCCAGTCGTGCAGCATGCTGGGAAAATTGGCGCGCTGCCCGGCATTTTTCCTTGTGGCATTCCGATTGAGGTGCAAGTTTCCCCTGCGTAGCCAATCGGGTCATTGAGCGAGGGGACATGAACAAGACACTGAAAATGGCGCTGGCTTCGGTCTGCGCCGCCGGGTTCGCGCAGGCGGCTGTCGCGCAGATTCCGGGGCTTCCCAGCATTGGCGGTTTCGGCCAGCCGGCGAAGAAGGACAACAACACGGCAGGCAAGATTGCCGGCGCCGGCGCGGGATGCGTTGTCGGCGGCGGTGCGGGTTACTTCGCCACCAAGGCGTTGGGCGGGTTCCTGAGAGATCAGGGCATGACCAACAAGGAAGTGAATCAGGCTGCTGTTCTGGTCGCTGGCGTTGGATGCGTTGTAGGCGGCAAGGTCGCGCTCGAAATCATCCAGAACATGGATGAGAAGTCCAAGCAGAAGCAGGAAGAAGCATGGGCCCAGGCGCAGGCGCAAACCGGGCCGGTGGCGTGGGAAGGTCCGGACGGGTCCGGCTATTCCGGGACGACCGAGCTGATCGAGCCGGAGACGATGCCTGACGGCAAGGCGTGCGCGACGCGCAAGGATTATGTCGTGAAGGCGTCGGCTGGCGATGCGGAGGCCTACACGCGCGTCTGCAAGAACGACTCAGGCGATTACGTTCCTGTAGAGACCTAGCAGGCGGACGGCGCCGATGCGCTTCTTCATGCGGCAATCGTTTCCCGGCAGTGTCTGGAGCGCGCTGCTTGCGCTGATCGTCATGACGATTGCGCAGGCGGCGCATGCGCAGACGCCGCGTTGCGGCGATGCGCAGCTGGGGGCGATTTTTTCGCGGCTCAATGATGTGGTCTATAATGTGGCTTATGCGGGTGCTAAGAGGTGTTTTGTCGTGATTGGTAATAGGGTGGTTTTTCGCCCAAATCACAATGGAGCGCATGGCGCGCGGCAGGTGCGCATTTTAGAGGCGATGCTCGATTTGATTGCACAGTGTGGCAATGCCTGGGCGCGAGCGGAGTTGGCGAGGTATGGGCCCTGTTTGATGCAGCTGAAGC
>JBHIWT010000110.1:0-11382 GCA_041987265.1 Hyphomonadaceae bacterium | reverse complement strand
CTGGGTGCCGGGCAGACGCTCGGCTGACCATTCAGCGGACGCAGCAGGCGCAACCGCGCCATCCGTCCCTGTCGATTGGCATGCGCCCAATGCAGCCGCCAACACAAACGTCAAAACTGTTTTCTTCATGACACCTCCCCGTACGCCCATTACAGCGAACGTCGTCGCTTCTGAGATCCGATGATTCCCGCCGACTGGAACCCACCCAGTACGACAACAGAACCGCCCTGTTTTCAATGCGCCATCTTTGGGCGCAACGATCGCGAACATACCGGTGTTCTGTCCAAGCGCAAGAACAGCTTTGGACGTGCGACCTTGAGAGCAATCACCCCACAAATTCGCACACGCGGCAATTCAGGTCTCCAACGTATCTGCCCCCATTCGCCTGTCGCGAAGATTCGAAATCTCTCGATCCGGTAGCAAGGAACGCCCGCATCCGGGGGCAAATCGCGCGGGTCGCGGGAAGCGCGGTTGGGGCAGCCCCATCGCCGCGACGAGGGTGGTGAAAAACGAATTGCTGTTGGGTCCGAGTCCGAGGAACGGATAGGGCAGCCCGCCGCCGCCTTCCGCGCCATCGGACAGCGCGTTTATCCGCGTCAACGCCCGGATTGCAGGGTCTATCGCGATTTTCACAGCCGACGCATCCAGCGCGCCGGCGCCGTCATTCATGACGATGACATCGCCGTTCGCAATCGCGCCGGAGACATCGCGACCGCCAGCGCCGGCGCCGTTGATCGGCAGCCAGGTTTGGGGGTGAGCGTCGGTGTCGTACCCACGCAGCCGGTCGCTAGGCAGATAGCCGATCGGCTTGTGACGCCAGCGCTGCTTCGCGGTATCGAACCAACTCGCCAGACCGTTGAGCTGGCGCACCGCCCGGTTCGCAGGATCGACGACGATCACCATTTTGTGCGCAGCCAGTCCGCTGCGCCTTGGCATGCGCAATTCCGCGGCGGCGATCTTCCAGCCAGTCATTCGGTTTATGTGGAACGGCGCGCTCGCGGCGCCAAGTCACGCGCTGCAGCACTAGTTGGGAGCGCCAGCTTCAGCATCCATGGCGTCGGCGTCGTCAAGCCGAGCGAGCGGGGAATGCGCCGCGAGCCAGGCAGCGCCCTGCCCCTCGACCGTGGCGACCAGGTTCCCCAGCGCCAGATTGACGTCGATGATGTGCAGGCCCCAGTCGGGCTCGACCTCGCCCTCGATCACGACGTCGCCGACGATGTCGTCGACCCGCATGTCCTCTGGATCGCCGGCGATCGAAACCGACAGGAAGGTGTGGCCATCGCGCGTGACGCATTCGGCAGCCAGCATGCCCGGCAGCGCGACCAGCGGCGTATCGACCGCCGCATCGCCCAGCGACCATGGCGGCGGCGGTTCGGTCGATTCAAACGCCTGACGGGCAGGCAGCCTCGCCCTTAATTGCCCGTCAGACCCGTCCAGCATCGCCGGATTGACGCAGGCCGTCTGCCGGCCGCGCTGGGTCGCCGCGCCAAACAGCGACGGGGATTCCGGCGGCTGGTCCGCCCGGAACGAGGTGTAGGCGATCAGGCAACCATACTCGTCGCCCTTCCCGCACAATGGCAGGCCGCCCAACGCGCCGTCGCCGGGCCGCGAGGGGTCGACCTCAATATTCGCGCCCAGCAGGATCGCCGAGACGAGGCGCTCGCGCGTTTCGGGCGTTTTCATCTCGCTGGCGATTAGCCGCGCAAGAATTCCCGCGCCCTGCGAATGTCCGATCAACACGACGCCGCGCCCTTCATTGTGGACGTCGAGATAGCGCCGCCATGCGGACTGGATATCGGCATAGGCCATTTCGCGGTTGGTGACCGACGCCCCGCCCGCCAGCATCGCCCGCAACGCCGACAATGTGACCTGGCGGTACATCGGCGTGAACACCCGGCAGACCTCTGAGAACGCTGCGGCCTGGTTGGCGGCGGCGTTCCGTTCGCCATCGCCCGGCGTGATGTCGGAATTGGCGGCGGCGTCTTCCGATACGGTCGGATAGACATAGAAACAGTCGATCGGCGCTTCCGGGTCGGCGGCGAAGGGTTCGACCATCAGGCTGCCGTCCGCCGCGACGGCGGTGGTCGATGCATCCTGCTCGCAGGCGTCGCCGCGACCGGGCAGGCATAGCCAGGCGGATTCATCTGCATAATCGACCGGTTCGACGCTCTCGATCTCGCCGGATTCGGCTGCACGGGTGGGGGCGCCGGAAAAGAACACGGACGGCGCGTCCAGTGTCTGCGCGGCGTCATCGCCCCCGCCGCAGGCGCCGAGCGCCAGAGCGCATACAAGTGCCCCGCAAAGGTATCGTTTCATGGCCCGCGCCTCCCATGGCGCGAAGACTTCACCTGCACCGGGTCCAAATTGTGTCGCAACACGCAGATTTGCCAAGTCCGGGGAATATCCGCTGGGCGATCGATGGCTCGCGCGCTTGTTAGCGCTTGCGGCCCACCGCCGCCTTTGCAAGCGCTTCACGTCGCGGCAATGTCCCACCGGAAAGACAAGCCGCTCCGTGCCCGGCGGACGATCAGGCGAGAACAGGACGAGGAAACCCAGCCGATGCCGACGACAGCCTCTGCTCACCCATTCCGAGCGCGAACCGCGATTGCAGGCCTCGCCGCAGCGCTGGCGCTCGTAAGCTGTCAGACTGGCGAAACGCCATTGGAGCAGGCCGAGGACATCGTCGAACAACCGCCCGTCCAGCTGGCGGCGAGTAACGCCCATCCCGGTGAAGGCGTCTACGCCCAGTATTGCGCGGCCTGCCACGACCAGCCGGAAGCGACCCGTTCGCCGGCCAAGGACACGCTGGAAGCGATGAGCTTCCAGTTTCTCAATTATTCGCTGACCGAAGGGAAAATGAAGGTTCAGGGCGCCGCCCTGTCCGACGACCAGCGCGGTCAGCTGATCAACTACCTGACCGGCCGCGATACGGCGGATCTCGATGACTGGACCGAAGCGATGATGTGTCCGGCGGACCGGCGCGAGGTCGATCTGTCAGGCGAGGCGATCGTCGCCAATTTCGGTTTCACCCGCTCGAACGCGCGCGAGCTGACGCCGGCGCAGACCGGACTGTCGGCCAGCGATCTGTCGAACATGGAAATCGCCTGGGCAATCGGCTTTCCTGACGCGACAACCATGCGCGCGCAGGCTGCGATCGTTGCTGACAACGCCTTCCTGCCGGTTGCTGACGCCAGTGCGATGTATGCGCTGGATGTGTCCGATCCCGCAGATCCGTGCGTCCAGTGGGTCTACAACACGCCCGGCGGCGCGCCGCTGCGGACCTCGGCGTCCTATGGAGTGATCGCTGACGGCACCCCGCTGCTTGTGTTCTCCGGACTTGATTCCACCGTGCACGCCGTCGATGCGCGCACCGGCGAGGCCGTCTGGACCAAGGGCGTCGGCGTCTATTCCTATTCGCTGACAACCGGCACGCCGACCGTTCTGGCCGACCGCATCATCGTTCCGGTGGCGCAATACGAGATCACGGTGGCCGCCGACAACGCCACCTTGTGCTGCACCAATCACGGCTACGTCCTGTCGCTCGATCCCAAGACCGGCGACGAGCAATGGCGCTACGACACCATGCCGGACGCCACCCACCAGCGCGACCGCGGCGACGGCCAGTCGCTGATGGGCCCGTCAGGCGCGCCGATCTGGAACTCGCCGTCGGTCGATACCGAGCGCGGCCTGGTCTATTTCGGCACCGGCGAATCCAACTCGCCGCCCGTCCACCGCAACACCAATGCGCTGATCGCGATCTCGCTGGAGACTGGCGAGGAAGTCTGGAGCCATCAGGCGACGGACCGCGATATCTTCAATTCGGGATGCGGCCCCAACCCGCCGCCGGATCGTCTGAACTGCGTCTCCGACACAGTCTATCGCGATGTCGACTTCGGCGCCTCGGTAATCCTGGCGGAACGAGCGGACGGTTCCGACGTCGTGCTGGCCGGGCAGAAGTCCGGATCGGTCTGGGCGCTCGAACCGGAAACCGGCGAGGTGATCTGGCGGACGTCGCTGGGCACCGGCGGACCGCTCGGCGGCGTGCACTGGGGCATCGCCTACGCCGACGACACCGTGTTCGCGCCAATCTCCTTCCCCGGCCGCCCGATCCCCGGCGAGTGGGAGGGCGACCCGGAAATCAAGTCAGGCATCTATGCGCTCAACGCCAATGATGGTTCGATCAAATGGGGTTTCAATCCAGAGGTCGACTGTTCGCCGGTTCCCGCCGCCCAGCGCCGGGGCTGCGCGCGCGGCGCGGCGATGTCCGGCGCGCCGACGGTGATCGACGGCGTGGTGATCTCCGGATCGCTGGCCGGCGTCGTCTTCGGTCTGGACGCGGAAACCGGCGAGATGCTGTGGAGCGTGGAAACCAACAAGCCCTTCGAGACGCTGAACGGCGTCGAGGCGAAGGGCGGCGCGATCGACGCCGCCTCGATCGTCGGCGTCAACGGCGTCCTGCTGGTCAATTCCGGCTACGGCATGTTCGGCCAGACGCCCGGAAACGTCCTGCTGGCGCTGAAACCCGCTGGGGACTGAAGTCCGCCGCCTGCCCCTACGTCATGAATTGACGTAGGGGGAAAGCGGGTCGCATGTTGCGCCTCCAGACGAGCCGCCACGAAGAGCGGCGCACCGTCGCGTGAGGAGACGCCGATCATGTTCGCCAAGACCCTGAAACTGGGAACCGCCGCTTGCGCCGCCGCGCTCGCCCTCGCCGCCTGCACCAGCCAGGATGTCGCTGAGGCGCCCGCCACTACGGAAATCGCCGTTGGCGAGCCGGCGCCGACCGGGCCCCACCCCGGCGCGGCGATCTATGAGGCGCGCTGCGCGGCCTGCCATGACAATCCGGAAGCCACCAAGGCGCCGCCCAAGGACATGCTGGCCCGGCTGTCGTCCGGCCACATCATGAACTCGCTGATCACCGGCATCATGATCCCGCAGGCCGTCGGACTGACGACCGAAGAGCTCGACAACGTGTCGAACTATCTTTCGCACGCGACCGTCCAGCAGGACGACTGGGTCGAGGCGATGATGTGCCCGGCCAACCGCAGGACGCCCGACGTGAGCAAGCCTGCAACGGTATCGACGTTCGGCTTCGACGAGCAGAATACCCGCACGCTGACCTACGAGGAAGCCGGTCTCGACGCCGACGACTTCGACGGGTTCGAGGTCGCGTGGGCGATCGCCTTCCCGCAGGCCATCACCATGCGCAGCCAGGCCGCCGTGGTCGGCGATTCCCTGTTCCTGCCGGTCGGCGAGAGCCGCAACCGCCTGTTCGCATTCGACATCGCCGATCCTGACAAGCCCTGCATCCAGTGGGTCTATGAAGGCACCCGCACGCTGCGGACCAGCGCCGGTTATGGCGTGCGCGAGGATGGCCGTGCGGTCGTTCTGGTCGGCGACATGGGCGCCTACATCCACATGATCGACGCCAAGACCGGTGAGAAGGTCTGGGAATCGCACATGGGTCTGTTCGACGGCTCGATCTCGACCGCAACGCCCGTACTGGTCGGCGACAAGGTCATCGCGCCGTCTTCGCAGTTCGAAATCATGCTGGCCGCCCAGCCGAACTACAAATGCTGCACCATCCACGGCGGGGTGATCGCCCTCGACGCCATGACCGGCGAGCGCGTCTGGGAAGGCCACACGATGGAAGACGCCAAGCCGCTGCGCGATCGCGGCGACGGCCAGATGCTGTGGGGCCCGGCCGGCGCGCCGATCTGGAACTCGCCCTCGATCGACCGTGAGCGCAACCGCCTTTACGTCGGCACGGGCGAAGCAAATTCCGGCCCCGCCCACCCCAACACCGACGCGCTGATGGCGTTCGATCTTGGCGACGGTTCGATCAAGTGGACGTATCAGGCGACCGCCAACGACGTTTACAATGTCGGCTGCGGCCCGAACCCGCGACCGGAACAGCTCAACTGCTACAAGGATACCGTCTATCGCGACGTAGACTTCGGCGCCTCGACCATCCTCGCCACCGCACCCAACGGCACGGACCTGGTGCTCGCAGGGCAGAAGTCGGGAACGGTCTGGGCGATGAACCCGGACACGGGTGAGGTTGTCTGGCGCACCGACATCGGCACCGGCGGCGCAATGGGCGGCGTCCACTGGGGCATCGCGGCGGATGAGACGCATGTCTATGCGCCGATCTCGAACGCCGGCCGACCGATCCCCGGCCAGGACGTGCCGGCAGACATCAAGCCTGGCATGTACGCCGTGAACCTGAATGACGGATCGATCGACTGGTCCTACCACGTCAAATCGGCCTGCGATGAGGAAGCTCAGGCCTTCGTGCCGCGCTGCAAGATCCTCTACGGCCTGTCGGGCGCGCCCACCGTGATCGGCGATTACCTCGTCACCGGCGGTCTCGACGGACGTCTGTTCGTCTTCGACAAGGCGACCGGCGAAGTGGTCTGGGAATACCAGACCGCCCGCAAGTACGACACGGTCAACGGCATCGAAGGCAATGGCGGGGCGGTCGACAACGCCTCGATCGTTGCGACCAACGGCCTGCTGCTGGTCAATTCCGGCTATGGCCTGTTCGGACAGGGCGCCGGCAACGTGATGGTGGCGTTCAAGCCCAAACAGGACTGAAGAGACCGACAATCCGGGAATTAGGGGCGCCGGCGCGATTGACGCGCGCGGCGCCCCATCGCATGTCGCTTCCGATTGAAGACTGAGAAGCGCGGTTCGCATGTCAGACAAACCATCGCAAAACAGCAAACTGGTCCGCAGCCAGCCGGTCGGCGCAGCATCCGATCCGGCGCCCCTCGCCGCGTACAACGGCGCGCGGCCGCCGGCGCCGAATTGGTTCGAAGACGCCGTCGCCACGCCCTATGAAACGCGCTTCGTGGAATGCGAAGGCGCGCGCATCCACTATCAGCGCTGGGGTGACGCGACCAAGCCGGGGCTTCTGCTGGTTCACGGCAACGGCGCCCACGCGCACTGGTGGGATTTCATCGCGCCCTATCTGACCGACGACTTCCACGTCGTGGCGATGACTTTTTCAGGCATGGGCGACAGCGACCGCCGCGACGCCTATGCGATGGACACGTTCGCACGCGAGCAACTGGCCGTCTGCGAGGATGCGGGCCTGTTCGCGCACGAGGAAAAGCCGATCATCGTGGCCCACTCGTTCGGCGGGTTCGTCACCATCCTTACGGGCGCGGAATACGGCGACCGCTTTACCGGCGTGGTGATTGTCGACACCCCGGTCAATCCGCCCGACCGTCCGCGCCGCGGACCGCCGAAGGTCGGCGGCGGCAAGGTCTACCCCACCCTTGAAGCCGCCCTGGCGCGGTTCCGTCTGGCGCCGCCGCAACCGTGCGAGAACCACTACATCATGGACTATATTGCCCGCGCCAGCCTCGGAAAGAAGATGGCCGAGGACGGGTCAGGCGAGGGCTGGGGCTGGAAATTCGACCCCGCCATCTGGCAACGCTTCTCGATCAGCCGCCCGGCGGAAGAATTGTTAAGCGAAACCCGTTGCCGCATCGCCCTGATGAAGGGCGACAAGTCGGTGATCTGGGAAGACGATGTGCGCGAGTACATGTACGGTCTGCTGGGTCGCCAGGCGCCGTTCATCGAGATCCCGGAGGCGGCGCACCACATCATGCTGGACCAGCCGCTGGCCTTCATCTCGGCGCTGCGGACGCTGCTGCAGGAATGGCGTCATTCCGCGCCTTCCCGCCAGATTCCGGAGCGTTAGTGCGAATTCGCCGCGCCTCGCGCCCAAATATCCTCCCGGATGCGTCCATACAGCGCTTTTCATTGACGTTTTGAGCCGATAAAGCGTTGTCGTTCGAATCGGGAGACCTCCGCCTATGTCCAGCCCAGCCGACACCGCCAACGCCGCGCCGATCGAAGCGCCGCCGGCCCATACCGACGCCTACATGGACATGAGCGCGCGTCGCGGCATGTGGAGCGGGTTTGGCGCTTTTTCCGCCTGGGGATCGCTGCTTGTCCTGATGGTTGTCGGCTACGCCACTTTCACGCTGACCATGGGCATCCCGTGGCTCGGCGCCATGGTCGGCTTCGCCGCTTTCGGCATCATCGTCGGCCTTTTGATGAATCTCGGCGGCGCGTGGATCGCCACCGTCATCGGGCTGTGCGTTCTGGGCCTGTTTATCCAGTTGATGATCGCTCTGGGCTCGGCCCTGATCTAGGGGCGCGCCATGCAAATCGCGGTTCTCAAGGAATCCCACGCTGGCGACCAGCGGGTCGCCGCAACGCCCGACACCGTCAAGAAACTCATTGGCCTTGAGCACAGCGTCACCGTCGAAGCCGGCGCCGGCCTGACTGCGGGCGTGCGCGACGAAGACTACAAGGCTGCGGGCGCGACCATCGCCGCGACAACCGCTGAAGCCGTCAAAGGCGCCAATGTCATCTTCAAGGTGCGCGCGCCGGACGCCGAAGAGCTGAAGCTCTATCCGAAAGGCGCGGGCCTGATCGCCCTGCTCGAACCGTACGGATCGAAGGCTGCGGCCGAGAGCTACGCCGCGCAGGGTCTGATTGCAGTTGCAATGGAATTCGTGCCGCGCATCACCCGCGCCCAGTCGATGGACGCACTGTCCTCGCAGGCCAACCTCGCGGGCTATCGCGCCGTGATCGAGGGCGCGCAGCTGTATGGCCGCGCCCTGCCGATGATGATGACCGCAGCAGGCACCGTGGCCGCCGCCAAGTGTTTCATCATGGGCGCAGGCGTCGCCGGACTGCAGGCCATCGCAACCGCGCGCCGGCTTGGCGGCATTGTCACCGCAACGGATGTGCGCCCGGCCGCAAAGGAACAGGTCGCCTCGCTGGGCGCCAAATTCGTCGCGGTCGAGGATGACGAGTTCAAGGAAGCCGAGACCGCCGGCGGCTACGCCAAGCAGATGTCGGCTGAATACCAGAAGAAGCAGGCTGAACTGGTCGCCGCACACATCGCCAAGCAGGATATCGTCGTCACCACGGCGCTGATCCCGGGCCGTCCGGCGCCAGTCCTCGTCACCGAGGAAATGGTGCGGTCGATGCGCCCCGGTTCTGTGATCGTCGACATGGCCGTGTCTCAGGGCGGCAACTGCCCGCTCTCCCGGCCCGATGAAGTTGTCGACGTCGATGGCGTCAAGGTCGCCGGGTTCACCAACCTGCCGAGCCGCATGGCCGCCGACGCCTCAGCGCTTTACGCCAAGAACCTGCTGGCGCTTCTGCCGCTGTTCACCGGCGAGAACGGCGAGTTCGCGCCGAACTGGGAAGACGAGATCGTCACGGCAGCAGCGCTGACGCGCGATGGCGCAGTGGTTCATCCAGCGCTCAAGGACGCCTGACATGTCGCGGGCGATCGGCCTGATGCTGACGGTGGCCGGACTGATCCTCGCGGTCTGGTTCATCCAGATGCTCGTCCTGCCTGGCCCGGCCGCGCTGGAATCCTTCGTCGTCGCCGCCATCGCAGTTGCGATGATTTCCGTCGGCATTCGCTATATCTTCAAGAGCCCCAGAAAGAAGAAGAGCTGAGGAAATGACCATCATGCTCAAACGTACGCTTGTCTGCACCGCCGCCGCACTGCTTGCAGCCGCGCCCGCACTCGCTGCGACCGGATCCGGCGAAGGCGTCGATCCGCTGATCTTCCGCCTCGCGATCTTCGTGCTGGCGATCTTCGTCGGCTATTACGTCGTCTGGTCGGTGACCCCCGCCCTGCACACGCCGCTGATGGCGGTGACCAACGCGATCTCTTCGGTGATCATCGTCGGCGCGCTGATTGCTGCAGCCTCAGGCGCAGGTGAAGTCATGACCGGCGATCTGTGGATCGCGAAGGGAATGGGCGGCGTCGCCGTTGCGCTGGCGGCGGTCAACATCTTCGGCGGCTTCCTCGTCACCCAGCGCATGCTCGCCATGTACAAGAAAAAGGAAAAACCGGCGCCCAAGACCGACGCGTCCTGACGCCGCCACCGGAATCCGACATGTCCCATCCGTTCGGCGAAATCCTCCGCACTCCCGACGAAAGGTTCTCCAACCTTCCGGGCTGGTCGTACGCGCCGAACTACATCGATGACCTCGCCGGCTATGAGGGCATGCGCCTGCACTATGTCGATGAAGGACCGAAGGACGCCGGCGTCACGTTTCTCTGCCTTCACGGCGAACCGAGCTGGGCTTACCTGTACCGCAAGATGGCGCCGGTCTTCCTCGCCGCCGGCCATCGCGTCATTGCGCCCGATTGGTTCGGCTTTGGCCGCTCCGACAAGCCCAGGGACGACGACGTCTACACCTTCGATTTCCATCGCAACACGCTGACAGCGTTCTTCGACCGCATGGCGCTGAAAAATGTCTGTCTGGTCGTCCAGGACTGGGGCGGATTGCTGGGCCTGACGCTGCCCAAGGACTACCCGCAGATCACGCGCATGATCGTGATGAACACCGGGATCGGCGTCGGCGCCAGCCCGGGCGAAGGATTCATGGCGTGGAAGAACTACGTGGCCACGACGCCGGTCCTGAAAGTTGGCGAGATCATCAAGCGCGGAACGCCAATCCTGTCGGATGCAGAAGTCGCAGCCTATGACGCGCCCTACCCGGACGAGACCTACAAGGCCGGCGTGCGCAGGTTTCCCGCGCTGGTCCCGATTTCGCCCGACATGGAGGGCGTCGCGCACGGTCGCGCTTCGGTCGACTTTTTCAAGAACCAGTGGGCGGGCGAAAGCTTCATGGCGATCGGCGAAAAGGACCCGGTCCTCGGCACGCCGTCAATGCTGGCGTTGCAGCGGGTGATCCGCAATTGCCCCGAACCAATGATGATTCCCGACGGTGGCCATTTCGTTCAGGAATGGGGCGAACCCATCGCCGCCGCCGCCCTCAAGACCTTCAAACTTGGCTGACCAGCCCACACTGACCTGA
This sequence comes from Hyphomonadaceae bacterium, assembly GCA_041987265.1. Taxonomy (GTDB): domain Bacteria; phylum Pseudomonadota; class Alphaproteobacteria; order Caulobacterales; family Hyphomonadaceae; genus IH12. The sequence continues at coordinate 512 of JBHIWT010000110.1, read as the reverse complement.
CCCAAAAAGTCACCGGATACTGCTCATGACCGCAAACATCGCCGCCGTCCTCTACCTCGTTTCTGGCGTTCTCTTCATTCTCTCGCTGCGCGGCCTGTCGAGCCCGGAGACGGCGCGCGCCGGCGCCCGCAACGGGATGATCGGCATGGCGATCGCGATCGGCACCACGCTGTGGGTGCTGTTCGACCGTTCCTCGCTGGATGGTCTGACGCTGGGCGTCATCGCGGCGGGTGTCGCGGTCGGCGGGATCATCGGCGCCTTCATCGCCCAGAAGATTCCCATGACGGCCATGCCGCAACTCGTGGCGGCCTTTCACTCGCTGGTTGGTCTGGCGGCGGTTTGCGTGGCGGCGGCTGCCTACTACGCGCCGGAAAGCTTCGGAATTGGCGAGACGGGAAATATTCACCTCGCCTCGATCATCGAGCTCTCGCTCGGCTCGGCCATCGGTGCGCTGACCTTCTCAGGTTCGGTCATCGCCTTCGCCAAACTCAACGGCAACATGTCAGGCGCGC
>JBHIWT010000109.1:0-11462 GCA_041987265.1 Hyphomonadaceae bacterium | reverse complement strand
GTCAGAAGTTTAGCAGGACGACCTCCTTGTATCGCTGCAGCTTGAATTCTAGTAATAATTTGTTGCTGCTGTTTTTGTTGCAAAAACATACTATTTTGGTAGTGAGAGCTGCCGCCTGGCGTGTTGGAAGAAGAAGCCGTTGGAGCGCCAGCCGGAACTGCCGGCCAATGCCGGCGAGAACGCTACCGCGCGCCTCGACAAGTATCGCCACGCGGAGGGCGATACGCCCACCTCCAAGCTTCGCCTCGACATGCAGAAGATCATGCAGACCAACTGCGCCGTCTTCCGCACCGGCGAAGTGCTTGAAGAAGGCGTCGAGAAGATCGCCGAATGCTATACCGGCGTGCCGGACATCTCGGTCAAGGATCGCGGCATGATCTGGAACACCGATCTCGTCGAAACGCTGGAATTCGACAATCTGATCGCACAGGCCGCCGTCACCGTGAACGGCGCGGCCAATCGCAAGGAAAGCCGCGGCGCCCACGCGCGCGAGGACTTCTCCGACCGGGATGACGACAACTGGATGAAACACACGCTGGCGTGGTGCGATGACAAGGGCGCGGTGAAGATCGATTACCGCCCGGTCCACGCCTACACGATGTCGAACGACATCGAATACATCAAACCCAAGGCGCGCGTTTACTAAGCCAGCCAACAGAGAACCGACGGAAACGAGTAGCCTCCATGGTCCAGCTAACCCTGCCCAGCAATTCCAAGGTCAAGTCCGGCAAGTCGTGGCCGAAACCCACGGGCGCCAAGCAGACCCGCACCTTCAAGATCTATCGCTACGATCCGGAAACCGGGCAGAACCCGCGCTGGGACACCTACACGCTCGACACATCGAAGTTCGGGCCGATGATCCTCGACGCGCTCATCTACATCAAGAACGAGGTCGACCCGACGCTGACATTCCGCCGCTCGTGCCGGGAAGGCGTATGCGGCTCGTGCGCCATGAATATCGGCGGGCGCAACACCATCGCCTGCACCAAAGGCCATGACGAGTTTTCCGGAACCATCTCGATCGCCCCGCTGCCCAGTCAGCCGGTCGTCAAGGACCTCGTGCCCGATCTGACGGGCTTCTATGCCCAGCACGCCTACGTGCAGCCCTTCCTCAAGACCGACACGCCGGAGCCGGAAAAGGAATGGGGCCAGACCGAACACGACCGCGCCAAGCTGGATGGCCTCTACGAGTGCATCATGTGCGCGTCCTGTTCGACCGCCTGCCCCAGCTATTGGTGGAACTCGGATCGCTTCCTCGGGCCTGCCGCCCTGCTCCAGGCCTATCGCTGGATCATCGACAGCCGTGATGAATCGACTGGCGAACGCCTCGACGACCTCGAGGATCCGTTCAAGCTCTACCGCTGCCACACGATCATGAACTGCGCTCAGGTCTGTCCGAAAGGGCTCAACCCCGCCGAAGCAATCGGTGAGATCAAGAAGCTCATGGTCGAGCGCGTCGTATGACGGCTGACGCCGCCGCCAGCTTCCCGGTGGTCATCCACCACAACGCCAAGTGCGGCACCTCCCGCAACACGCTGGCGATCATCGAAGCCGCCGGCTACACGCCGACCGTGATCAACTACCTCGATACCGGATGGACCCGGCCCCAATTGCTTGCGCTGTTTGCCGCCGCCGGAAAAACCCCGCGCGAAATGCTGCGCGAGAAGAACTGGGACACCGAAGCGCTGGGAGCGTTCGATCCAGAAATGTCCGAGGACGCCATTCTCGACGCCATGCTGGCCGAACCGGTACTCGTAAATCGTCCGATCGTGGCGACGCCGTTGGGCGTCCGGCTGTGCCGTCCGAAGGAGACCGTGCTGGAGATTCTCGATCGCCAGCCGCCGTCCGGGGCCGACTAGCCCCGAAATGACCGCCAGACCCGGCTGCTAAATCTCTCTGTTTCTAGAATTTTTTGTGACTGTCGTTTCCGCAAACGCGAGTTGCAGAGGCCAACGCGCGATTGCTCACGTTCGCGTGAGTGGGGCGTGATCGCCGCGTGATCGGTCATGCGGCGGGGAAATTCAGACCCAACGTTGACGTAAGTGTCACCAAGACATCGCCGCTGTTTCCGCAAGTCATTGCCTCAAACTGCCCTGTGTTTGCTGGCTCATCTCCACAATTCGCGCGTTTTATCCATGAAAATCGGTAGTATTCGCTGCGGATACCCGGCGCTCCACAGACCGGGACCGTGAGAGGAGGACACCATGTATCAAACGTTCAAACCACACCGCGAAAACCGCGCCGTCGGCGTTTCGGCCGCCGTGGCCGTCACCGCGCTGGCGGCGCTGGCGATCTCAAGCGGACTTGCGCGCGAGATCATCATGCCGCCGGAAACCATTACCGAGATCATCCTGATCGACGCGCCCGAAAACAAGGTCGAGCCGGTTGAGGTTATCCAGCCCGAACTGGACAACATCGATCTGAAACCGGACGTGAAACCCATCGAGCAGGTCATTCCGGAGTTCATCTTCGAACAGCCCACGGAACCGCCGTTGATTGTGGCACCGCCCACTCCGCCGGTCACAACAACGCCGGTTGCAAGCGGATCGAATGCGGTCGCGCCCAAACTGATCGTCAACAACAAGCCGCCATATCCGCCGGCTTCGATCCGGGCGCAGGAACAGGGCGTCACCACGATCAGTGTCTGCGTCAGCGAACGCGGCCGCACGCAATCGGCGCAGGTGACGGAATCCAGCGGTCACTCCCGACTGGATGACGCCGCGCTGAAGTGGATGAAGGACGCCCGCTTCCATCCGGCGAAAAAGGACGGCAAGCCGCGCGCCGTGTGCGGCCACGTCGTCGCCTACGAATGGAACCTGGAAGACGCGCGATAGCGTGATGCAACGGACGGCCCGGCCACGCCGGGTCGTTCAACCCGTCAGAGCCGCCCGCATCCGTTCGCGGGCCTTCTCGTAGAATGGCTCCACCTTCTGGCGAACTGGCGTTGGCGCGAATTTCGGGTTTCCCGCATCGAACGGCGGCGCCGGATCGTACTCAAGCGCCAACTGGATCGACTGTGCGACACCGGGGCCGGCAACTTCGGCGACAACCTGCAGCGCGAAGTCGATCCCTGCCGTCACGCCACCGCCGGTGATGATGTTCTCATCGCAGATAACGCGCGCCCCGCCGGGATAGGCGCCCACCAGCGGCAGCAATTCCTTGTAGGCCCAGTGCGTGGTCGCGCGGCGGTCCTGTAACAACCCCGCAGCGCCAAGGAGGAATGCGCCGGTACACACCGACGTCACCCAGCTGGCGATCGCGCCCTGCCCGCGAATGAAATTGATCAATTCCTTGTCGCCAATCGCGTCCGCAACCCCATGGCCGCCGGGCACGCAGATAATGTCGAGCTTGGGACAATCGCTGAATGTGGTTGTTGGAAGGATTTCCAGGATCGTATCGGTTTTCACCGGCTCCAGGCCGCTGGCGACCAGATGGCACTTGGCGTCTTCCAGCCGGGTAAGCACCTGTAGCGGACCGGTCAGATCCAGCTGCGTCAGCCGTTCGAAAAGCACGAACCCGATATTGAGCGCCATGACCAACCCCCGGTGAATGCCAGTCAGCCGCAGTCTAGCCCCGCAGGCGGCGCGCAAACCAGCGGTTTCGCGTCAAACGCGCGAATTAGGCAATCGATGGGATAGGTCGCAGCCAGCCTACTCGGCGGCGGTTTCCTGGGCGGCTTCGTCGCGACGGACGTTGGCGCGCTCGGCGATACGCGCACGCTTACCGGTGCGGCCGCGGAGGTAATAAAGCTTGGCGCGGCGAACACGTCCGCGGCGTTTCACTTCGATACCTTCAAGGATCGGGGAATACAGCGGGAACACGCGTTCAACGCCTTCACCGAACGAGATCTTCCGAACCGTGAAGTTCTCATTCAACCCACCACCGGCGCGGGCGATACAGACGCCTTCAAATGCCTGAACCCGCTCACGGTCGCCTTCGGAGATGCGCACGTTGACCCGCAGCGTATCGCCGGGCTGGAAGTCCGGGATCGTCTTGTTGGCGGTAACGCGCTCGATTTCTTCGCGATCAAGCGTCTCGATGATGTTGGCGGCCATGGGCTTTACTTTCGCGTACGCGGCGAGCCCTCCTTAGGGCGCGCGGAGATGTCCCGGAAACGCGCGTATAAATCCGGTCTGCGGGCTTTCGTCAACTCCTCAGCCTGATTTTGTCGCCATTTTTCAATGGCGCCATGGTCTCCAGACAGGAGAATCTGAGGAATTTCACGCTCTTCCCATAGTTTCGGGCGGGTGTAGTGGGGGTGTTCCAGAAGGGGCGTCTCGTGGCTTTCCTGCTCAAGGGACGCGGGATTGCCCGCCACGCCGGGCAAGAGACGCACACAGGCCTCGATCAGGGCCATTGCGGCGACCTCCCCGCCGGCCAGCACGAAATCTCCTAGAGAGACCTCCTCAAGGCCCCGCGCCTCGATCACGCGCTGGTCCACCCCCTCGAACCGGCCGCAGAACACGATGACGCCGGGGCCCGCCGCCAGCTCCCGCACCCGCTGCTGATTGAGAGGGGCGCCGCGCGGACTGAGCAGCAATCGCGGACGGCCAGCCCTCTCGACGCTGTCGATCGCCGCAGCCGCCACATCAGCGCGCATCACCATGCCGGCGCCGCCGCCAGCCGGCGTGTCATCGACCTGCCGATGCTTGCCTTCCCCGAACTGACGCAAATCTACGGTGTCGAGCCGCCACAGCCCCTTTTCCTGGGCGGATCCGATGATGGATACATCGAGTAGCCCGGGAAACGCGTCGGGAAACAAGGTGAGACAGGTTGCGTGGAACGACATCCGCTCCGGTTACACCTCACGAATGCAGGCGCCTAGCGAGCCTGAAAACATGACAATTCAGCAATATTATGTGTGCGCCTGTCAACAATTCTGTATCTGCACGGAAACCGGTGCTATCTGCGAGCGAGAAAACCTGCTGGGAGACACTCAATGAAAAAGACCATGCTTACCCTCGCCGCACTGGCTCTGACGGCTCCGGCCTTCGCCGACGACGAGGCCGCCGCGCCGAACGACACCATCGCCTACATGGTCGCCAACGGCGCCACGGTTCTGGCCCAGGGCCAGGAATACGTGATGACCTACAAGGATGACGGTTCGTTCGCCGACGACAGCGGCATGCTGGCGGGCACCTGGAAGGCCAGCGGCAACCAGCACTGCATCACCATTCCCGGCATGTTCGAGGACATGTGCAGCGAGTACCCGGAAGGCAAAGTCTCCGGTGACGCGTTCGACATCGAAACCGACATGGGCCCGCTGACGGTGACCCTGAAATAGGTCGCCCAGCACCCAAGCTGAACGAATGAGCGCCGCCGCGGTTCTTCGGACCGCGGCGGCGTTGCATTGGGCCCGAACGCTCGTACGCTGGGCGCCATGACAACGGCGTTTGGAAATCCGGCGTTGCGAAGAGGGCTGGCTGTGCTTGCTCTGCCCCTGCTTGCAGGCCTTGCGGCATGCGAAAGCGTGATACAGGCGCGCGCCGCCGAACAGCACCCACCACCCGGACAACTCGTCGCTGTCGGGGACGGACGACGCATACAGCTCGACTGTCGCGGCGAGGGACAGCCGACCGTCGTGTTTCAGTCGGGTGGCGACGTGCTGGGAGCGCTGGGATGGCGGCCCGTACATGATCGCATCGCGGCTTTTACACGCGCGTGCGCCTACAGCCGGGCAGGCATGTTGTGGTCCGATCCGGCGCGCGGCGCGTTCTCTCCCAAGGAGGTCGCTGAGGATCTCCACGCAGCACTGGCGAACCATGGCGAGAGCGGCGAGTACATTCTCGTCGGGCATTCGCGCGGCGGCCTCTACAACATGATCTATGCGGGAATGTATCAGGAGGAGATCGCCGGCCTCGTCTTCGCCGACTCTTCCCATCCCGATCAGGAGGCCGAATTCGACGCCGCCGGAATCCCCGTCGGCAATTATGTCTCTACCGCGCAAGAGCTTGGCCTGGCGTTCAGGTGGACCGGCATGATGCGTCTGGTGGACTACCCAGCCGATCCATCGATCGCCGAAGAGGTCGACGCCTTCTATCCCAAGTCAGCCGCAGCCAACGCCCGCGAGGCGCGCAGCCGCCGCCAGACGCTGGAGCTCGCCGGCAGGTTTCGGGATCTGCGCGACTGGCCGGTCGTTGTGCTGGCGCGCGAGCCTGCAGCGCTGACCCAGGCGTGGAGGCGCGAGGATTCCCGCAACGCCTACCTGCTCTCCGCTGACGGGCTGGCGACCGGGGACGATATCCCGGCGGCCGAAGTGGTCTGGCGCCGCTTGCAGGCGGACCTTGCCACATGGTCCAGCCGTGCGCGTTTGCAGGTCGTTCCTGAGAGCGGTCACGCCTTCTTCTTCTACAAACCCGATGTCATCGTCGCCGCCGTGAAGGAGGTGGTTACGGCTGCACGGGTTGTTCATCGCGAACCGCCGCTTCCGAACTAGGCTTGCGATCCACGATCACCGCTGCGGCCATGTCGGCGGTGACATTGCCGACCGTGCGAAAGATGTCGGGGATCACTTCAACTGCAATCAGGATCGCCAGCAGGTCGACCGGCGCGCCAAGTGCAATACAGATCGGCGCGATGGACGCAAAGAACGAGGCGGAACCGGGCAGTCCCACCGTGCCGACGCTGACCGCCAGCGCCACGAAGCAGGCTGCGATGATCTGAAGCAGCGACGGTTCGAGCCCGTAGACATGCGCGATGAAGAACGCGACTCCGAGATTGGCGACCGTCGAGGTGATCCGGAACACCGTCACCGCCATCGGCAGGACCAGATCGGCAGTGCGTTCAGAAACGCCGAGCGCATCGCGGCAGCGCTGAACCATGGCGGGCAGACAGGCGAGCGAGGACTGCGTGGAGATTGCAAGCGCCTGCACTGGCGCTGCAGCGGTCAGGAAGGCGATCGGGTTCGCGCGCCCCCACAAAACGGCGAACAGGGTCGCGATCACGCTCACGCCCGCGGTCATTCCGGCGACCAGAACGACGTATTGAACCAGAACGCCGGTTGCGCCCAGACCTGCGCGCGCGCCGACGCCCAGTGCAAGCGCGAATACGCCAAGCGGCGCGAACAGCAACACCCATTTGACGATGACGATCATCGCGTCGCCGATCGCCTTGAAGAATGCCGACAGCGTTTCACGCTGCGCCTCGGGAAGGCGCGTCAGCGCAAAGCCGAAAACGATAGCGAAGACAACCAGCGGCAGGATCGCATCATTAGCCGCGGCGGCCAGGATGTTGGATGGCGCGAGTGACGACAGCCAATCGGCAAACGGCGGCGCATCGGGCACAACCGCGCCGCCCGCGCTGGTGACAAAGGCGCTGGCGCGGTCGGCGACAACTGGCCAGATCGCCAGCAGAATCGGCATCACGATCACGGCGTAGAGCGTCGCCGCCGCAAGCATGACCGCGAATGTAACAACGGCGCGGCCGGCAAGCTTTCCGGTCGACGCGGCGTCCGCGACGGAGGCGATACCGGTAATCAGCAGCGAGACGATCAGCGGAATGACTGTCATCCGCAACGCGTTGAGCCACAGCGAACCAAGCCCCTCGATGATGCGCGCTGATGATTCCAGCGTGGCGTTCCCGGACGCCGCAACGCCGGCGCCTACGATGATGCCGAGGACAAGCGCAATCAGCGCGCCGATGCTGAGATACTTCACCATGTAACGCCCGACCCCTGTCGCTTCAGTGCAGGCGCGAGCCTAGCCGCGACACCGCGGACCAGGATAGATCGCGCAGCCACATTCGCGTTCGCTATTTCCCTTTGCCCGAACGCGCGCCATTGACCGACAACGTCATCGACAAAGCGATGCTGGCGAGCGCCATCACCCAGAGCGGCAGTTCACCAACGCCTGGCGCCTCCAGCGCTTCGGCAAGATGATCGTCGAATGTCCACCACAGGAGAAACAGCCACATGGCCTGCCCTTTCTAGATCGGACGCAGGTAGCGTTCCGCGTGTTGTTGTGAGCCGATCTCCACCCATTTCCGGCGTTGTTCGCCGCGCGGGTCGTCGACCACCTTGGAGTCCGACTCGTCAAACACCATGCTGGGGCGGCTGGCGCTGTTGTAGACCGGCCAGTCCGCAAGGCCCGCGTGATTGGGGGCCCCGTCGCGCGCGAAGGCCGCCCATGTAGCGCTCATCTGTGTAGCCAGCGCCTGAGCCGCCTCGGTCGGCTGGCCGCCAATCGAGATCGCCTTGTCCAGATTATCGAAGATGAACGGTATCTCCGATGCGTGTGGCGCGTGGTAGCGACCGTTTTCCACCGGCGTCTCACGGTAGAATTGGTAGTGGTAGGCCGGTGCGGCGCCCTGCTCCGACTTCAGCGCGGCCTGGATGGTCGAATCCATGAAGTAGCCGCGGTCCGTCGTCGCCATGTAGAGGACTTCATCGTTCCGGGCGTTCGGATAGAGCCGCCGGTACATCGCGATGACATCGGCCTTGTGCGCATCCTCAACCCAGCCGTCGAGCCGCGAGAGAAGTCCCTCGTCGGTGAGATTCACGATCTCCGCATTGCCGCCGAGGAAGACGGATTGCTCCGTGCGGTTCGAACCGATCATCATCGGCACGTCAGCAGAAACATCCGGCGCGTCCGGCCAGAAGGGATGGCGCGGCGTTGACGGCGAACCGGCGACGGGACGGAACTGGCCCGTGCCCTGGGTAGCGGTGGCGACAGCGCCCAGCAATTTATCGAGCGACAAGTCCTGCAGTCTTCGCACATCTGTCTTGCCGACTCCGACCGCCTTGAGCAGTTTTTCGGTCCGCTCCATTGCGATCGCCGGCGTGTCGAGCGTCAGCTGCGATCCCGATTGCACGACGCAGCGATGGAACAACCCCCTGGCAGGCGGCATCACCATCGCTGTCGAGGTTTTGCGTCCGCCGCCGGACTCGCCGAAGATCAGAACCCGCGATGGATCGCCGCCAAAATTCTCGACATTGTCGCGCACCCATTCGAGCGCCCGCACACAATCGAGCATCCCGACAGACGCAGAATCCGTGAACTCGCCGCCGCCGAGATCGCCAAGATAGAGGTAACCGAACACATTGAGCCGGTGGTTGATCGTGACGATCACCACGTCCTGGCGCGTCGCCATGTTCACGCCGTCATACCAGCTCGAAGAACCTGCGCCGGCGGAAAAGCCGCCGCCATGCAGCCAAACCAGCACCGGGCGCTTCTTGCCGTCGGTCGCGGGCGTCCAGACGTTGAGCACGAGGCAGTCTTCGCCCGGTCCTGTACCCGACGGCAGGTTGGCGATCAGCCGGCGCGGCCGCTCGTCTGGATAGTCAGCGGGCAGATCCACGCGCGGCGGAAACGGCTCGGTGGAGGCGCCTTGCGGCGCCCAGGGACCAAATGACTTGGTTTCCCTGATGCCGGCCCACGGCTCCGGCGGCCGTGGCGGCATGAAGCGGCCGCGACCTGCGGTCGATGCGCCATAAGGTATGCCCTTGAAGACCTTCGCTGCGCCCTCGGCATAGCCTTCAACGCGTCCCGCCGTCGTTTCGACGACAAGCCCGTTGCCGCCCCGGCCACCGGCCGAAGGCGTCGCGCAGGCCGCGGCGAACCCGCCCGCCAGAGCTGTCTGCAACATGGTACGACGCGTCAGCGCAGCGCGCGCGCGTGGAAAAGCAAGCTTGCTCAATGTTCTCTCCCCGAAATACAGGCAACTTTTGTTGTCCTGCACAGAAGGATGCCCCCTGCGATGGCCGCCAGTCAAACCGGGCCGGCCAGCCTATTTGGACGCGATCCGGGGGTGACGCGGCGCAGCGGGTTTGCGGTCCGCCCTGCGCTCCGCCTTCCGGCGTTCGACATAGGCGCGCAACACATCGCCAGCAGTTTCGCGCTCTTCGGGATGGGCGTTGAACCAGGCGATGACTTCAGGGTCGAGAAGGAGTCGAACGGCCTTGCGGTTTCGGGAGGGGAAGCGGGCTGGGGCGATAGCCCAGAAGTTCCGACCGAGGCTGTCCCGCAACGGCGCGTCGTCGTCCGTGTAGTCCTTCATCCGAAGCAACTGTTTGCGGGATGGCCTCGCGATAGATCCGTTCATCCTCATGGTCGGCTTTCCACGCTTCCAGGATTCTGCGGCGCGAACCGCGAGGACTTGAAACAACGACCATGAAGTAACCCTTCGAATGGCCGATCGCGATATAGCGCTTCTCTCCGGCGAATTGCCGCATGTCTTCGCGTTCGATGACCGGATTGTCGAACATCAAAGCCGCGCGGACGAAATCAACGCCATTGTTGCGCAGGTTTTCCAGTCGGGCGCGCTGGTCCCATTCGTACATGGAGGCCTCGATGCGACGCCCGGCCCGGGCTGCATGCGCCGTTTGTGCCACGTCACGCATGCGATGGCGAGGGACAGAACGTCACCGTCGCCAAGCCTGCTGTGCATGAATTCCCGTCGACTTGACGGAATCTCAATCGCCACGACGCATGATCTGTCATGCCGGATCGGAACCACTCGGCGTCCAGACGGGTTGGTTTTGTGCGGGGCACAGATAGGGAACCGGACAGAACAGATGAGCGCCCGGCGCACATATCAAAAACGGTTTGAACGCCAGACCGGGCAACGCCTCAAGCGTTCGCTCGACGAGTCGGCGCCCAGCGATATTCCCAATGAATTCATGGAATTGCTGCGAAAGGCGGATAACCGCCGCCGCAAGGATGAGAACCGCGCACCGACCTCGACTGACGCAGGTTAGGCCGCGAAGCCGCCATCGCGGCGGCCGGATTCGTTAAGGCTTCGTCAACCAAATCCTTCAAATTTGTTGATGGGTCGCGGGCGTTCTTAACACTTCTCCTGAAGGAGTGATGGAGGCCATATGAACGACCAACGGCCCTACCCCAGAATTCCCGCCGGTTACGACGAATGGATGGCGTTGTACTTTCGCAACCGCCTGACTTCCGCCTATGCCGACCTCGCCGGCGGGGAGCCGCCTGAAGACATGGCGCAACTTCTGGAGCGGGCCGACAGCCTGATCGCCGCCAACCTGTCGGAACGACCGGACGCGGCCTGATCGGCAGCCGCCAGGAGCGTAGGGGCGACGCCCCGCGCAAAAAGGCCGGACGCAAGCGCATCCGGCCTTCCACAAACCGATCGTTCAGTCTGTCCTAAAAGCGGTTCTTGATCAGCAGAACCTGCTGGATGCGCTCGGCCTCCGAGCGTTCCAGGCCGAGGAAGGCGGTGATCTTGTTGAGATAATCCGCCTCGGCCGAGTGCAGTTCGCCATCGGACAGGACGAGATCGACGCAATGCGCGAACACCGTCAGGCGCATGTCGTGCGGCAGGGACTCGCAAGCTTCCTGAAGGCCGTCCGGGCGCTCGGTCAGGCGCTGGTTCACGACGTTGTTGGTCTGCGCCAGCTGGTCCTGCGTCATTGACTTCAGGACGCGCGAACGCTTGGCCAGCGCGAACAGTTCGGCGTGCTCTTCCTCGCTGAGGCGCCCGTCAGCGGAAACCGCCGAAAGGTG
>JBHIWT010000108.1:0-11515 GCA_041987265.1 Hyphomonadaceae bacterium | reverse complement strand
ACCGATACGCCGTCGAGACGCAATATATCAAACACGCAGAATACTATCGGATGATAGCTTTTTTGCGATTGAAACCGCTCCATCATAGCTTCGCGCGATCAAGCGCAAGAATGGCGTGGTCCCCGAAGAGCTTCTCGAGCAGGCTGACTTCGCTCTATTTTCGGCCAAGCGCCGGATGAAGGGCCGATGCACGATCTTCTCGCGTAGTGACGCGAAACTGATGAAGCGGCACGTCGAGGTAGAGCAGGCGCTGCGCCGCTGCGACATGGATGAAGAACTCTCGGTCGTTTACCAGCCGCAGGTCGACATCAAGACAAACGACATCACCGGCTTCGAGGCGCTGGCGCGCTGGAACAGCCACGAACTTGGCCCTGTGGGGCCGGCCACTTTTATCAGCGTGGCGGAATCTTCCGGCCTGATCCCGAAGGTCACAAAGGTGCTGTTGAGGAAGACGCTGGAGGAAGCGCAGAACTGGCCGGCGCACTGGACCCTGTCCTTCAACCTGTCTGTTCACGACCTCCTCGATTCAACCACGATCCGCGACATCCTCGCGACCACGCGGCGGTCAGCCGTCGCGCCCTCGCGGATCTGTTTTGAGGTCACCGAGACGGTGGTGATGAGCGATATCGAGGCGGCCGCCGCCTCGCTTCAGGCGCTGTGCGACGCCGGCCACAAGATCGCGCTGGATGATTTCGGCACCGGTCATTCGAGCTTCTCCTACCTGCACCAGCTGCCGATCGACAAGATCAAGGTCGACCGCTCCTTCCTGAAAGGGCTTGGGACGCAGACATCCTCCACCCGCGTGCTGGCGGCGTTGCTTCAGCTCATCCGCACCCTGCACAAGGACTGCATCGTCGAGGGGGTCGAGAGCGAGGTTGAACTCGCGGCGGTACGCGGCCTCGGCGCGCGCATCGTGCAGGGCTATTATTTCGGTCAGCCCAAGTCGGCCGCCGAAATCCGGGAGCTGCGCCAGGAGGACGACGGGCCGCAGGCGATTTCCGCCTGACCGGCTGAAGCGCTCGCTGCCGTTGGCGGCAGCCGATCCTGATTGAGCGTTTGGCTAGAACGCCGTATCCCGCAGCTTGCCGAGGTCGGGAAACACCGGCGCGCGTTTTTCGGCTTGCGCCATCATTGCTTCCTTCATGTGGGCGCCGGGGAGCATGCCGGCATTCCAGACGCCGATGTAATCGAGCGTGTCGGCGGTTGAGTGGTCGCGTCCATAGTTGATCAGCGTTTTGCAGCCGGTAACCGCGAGCGGATTTTTCGACGCGATCGTGCGGGCTGTTTCCAGGACGTGGTTCATCATGGCTTCGTGCGTTTCGAAAACGTCGTTGACGAGACCGATCTCCTTGGCCCTGGCGGCGGGGAGGCGTTCGCCGGTATAGGCCATCTGCTTGACCCAGCCCTCGGGAATGTAGCGCTGAAGGCGCGGGAAGGTGCCGACATCGGCCGTCATGCCGATGTTTGTTTCCTGAATGCAGAAGAAGGCGTCGGCGGTGCACCAGCGGATATCGCCCGCGGAGATCATGTCGATTGCGCCGCCGATGACGCCGCCCTGACAGGCGAACAGGACCGGCATCCGCGCAGCTTCAAGCGCGCTCATGGAGTGCTGGATGTGGGCGATGTTGGAGCGGAAGACCTCCGCCGCGATGTGGGTGTCATGACTGTCCGGATGGACGGCGCCGGCGTCTGCAAAGACGGAGAGATCCATGCCGGCGCAGAAATGGCGGCCGGTGGAGGAGATGACGATCACGCGCGCCAGCGCCTCGCGGTCGATCTCTCGCACGATGACGGGAAGATCGTTCCAGAAGTCCTTTGTCATCGAGTTCAGAGCGTCGGGCCGCGACAGCACGATGTGGGCGATCTTGTCCTCGATGGATACGTCGAAACAATCTGACCTGGCTTTGAGCATGCTGGCGTCTCCCTTTGGGTCGGTTGTAGCGGGCGGATAGGGCCCCGGCCAGATGACTGTCGCGCAGGCGCCCTACACACTCAGCAAGGAACGTCCTAGGCTCACCTCATCAGGGCAAATCGTGTCGTGTGGAGGAACGCGCAGGCGCGGGAGAGGAGGCGTTTTGCTGCTTGAAGCGGTCGGACTGACCAAGAGTTTCGGCGATGCGCCGGTTGTGGAGGGCGTCGGTTTCTCGCTGGGAGAGGGCGAAACGCTGGCGCTGATCGGGGAGTCCGGCTGCGGCAAGACCACGACGCTGAAGATGCTGAACCGGCTGATCGAGCCGGATGCGGGCTATGTGAAACTGGGCGGGGCTGAGGCGCATGATGTGCCGGCGCACGAATGGCGCAGGCGGATCGGCTTCGTCATCCAGTCGGCCGGCCTGTTTCCGCATCGCACCATCGCCGAGAACGTCGAGACGACGCCCCGCCTTCTGGACTGGGACGAAGCGCGGATCGGGAAGAAGACGGCGGATCTCCTCGACATGGTCGGCCTGCCTCACGAGGAGTATGCGCAGCGTACGCCGGATGAACTGTCGGGAGGACAACGCCAGCGGGTCGGGCTTGCGCGCGCGCTGGCGGGCGAACCGGATCTGGTTCTGATGGACGAACCGTTCGCGGCGCTTGATCCCGTAACCAAGGACGGACTGATCGAAGACATCGCGGCGATGCGGGAGAAGCTGGGCTTTGCCGCGGTGATCGTGACGCACGATTTTTCCGAGGCCTTGCGGCTGGCCGATGAGATCGCGGTGATGGAGGGCGGCGCGATCGTGCAAAAGGGCGTTGCCGAGGAACTGATCGCCTCGCCAGCCAGCGACGGCGTACGCGACCTGCTCGCCGCGCCGCGCCGCACAGCCCGTGCGGTAAGCCGCGCCTTCGCCGGCGCGCTGGAGTAGGCGATGTTCGAAGAGGAATGGATTCAGTTCCCGCAACTATATGCCGGTCACCTGACCCTCTCGTTCAGCGCCTTGCTGGTCGGGCTGCTGATTTCAGTTCCGCTTGGCGTGGCGGCGGCGCGGTCTGACAAGGTGGCGACGCCGGCGCTGGGCGCGGCCAGCGTTGTGCAGACCATTCCCGGCCTAGCCCTGCTGGCGTTGATGGTGCCGCTGATGGGCGGCAAGATCGGTTTCTGGCCGGCGTTTGCAGCGCTCACGCTGTATTCGGTGCTGCCGATCCTGCGCAATACGATTGTCAGCCTGCGTAGCGTCGACGCTGACGTGCGCGAGGCGGCGCTGGCCGTTGGGATGACAAGACGCCAGCGCCTGCTGGATGTCGACCTGCCATTGTCATCGCCGGTGATCGTGGCGGGGCTGCGCACGGCGGCGGTCTGGGTCGTAGGGGCGGCGACGTTGGCGACGCCGGTCGGGGCCGACAGCCTGGGCGGCTACATCTTCCAGGGCCTGCAGACGCGCAACTGGGGGACGGTCGTATTCGGCTGTGTCGCGTCTGCTGTACTCGCCCTGGCGCTGGATCAGGTGATCGCGCTGATCGAGCGCGGCGCGGTGAAACGCTCGCGCGGCTATCTGGTCGGGGCGGCAGCGGGTTTCCTGGCGATCCTTGCGCCGGCGACCGGGATCATTGGCGGCGCGCAGGCCAGCGCCGTGGTGGATGGTCCGCTGTCGGGGCGGACGGTAACAGTGGGGTCGAAGTCCTTTTCCGAACAATACATCCTTGCCGACGTTCTGCGCCGGGCGTTGGAGGGGCAGGGCGCAAGCGTGCGGATGCGCCCCGGGCTTGGCTCGACCGTGGCGTTCGATGCGCTGGTGAGCGGCGAGATCGATGTCTATGTCGATTATTCCGGCACGGTTTGGGCGACGGTCATGAACCGGTCAGACCCGGCTGGGCGGGAGGAGATGTATTCCGAGGTGAGCGCCTGGTTGCGTGATGAGCGCGGCGCAGAGGCGTTTGCGCGGCTTGGCTTCGAGAACGCCTATGCGTTTGCAGCGAGCCGCGAGACAGCGGAACGGCTTGAGCTGGAGACGATCGCCGACATGGCGGGAACCGGAGCGAGCCTCGCCAGCGATCCGGAATTCTTCGGACGATCGGAATGGACGCGCACGCGGGACGCCTACGGGCTGGATGATGTGCGTGCGCGGGGAATGGATCCGACCTTCATGTACGACGCTGCGGCGTCCGGCGAGGTGGATGTGGTGACAGCCTACACGACTGACGGTCGCATCGATGCGTTCGACCTCGTGTTGATTGATGATCCGCTGGGCGTGCTGCCGCCGTACGATGCCTTCGTGATGCTGCGTGCGGACGCAGACGATGAGCTACGCGCGGCGCTGGAACCGCTGCGTGGTGCGGTCTCTAGCCAGACCATGCGCCGAGCGAACGCCATGGTGGATATTGATCGCGCATCGATCGCCGACGCCGCCAACTGGTTGTGGGGCGAGGTGGCGCATTAGGGGCGGCGGCTGTTCGCTCGCTGCGGAAGCCCGGTTTGACGCGGCTGGGCACTAACTGTACATGCAACGCATTCCTAATTGCATGTGGAGAAGGCGGTGGGGCAAGCGGCGGATCGTCTGCCATCGGGCGTTGCGGTGCGAGAGGCAAGGCCCGGCAAGCGGCGCAGCCTGTGGTGGGTCGTACACCGGTGGGCGGGGCTGCAGGTGTCGCTGTTCCTCTCCTTCGTGCTGCTGACCGGCACGTTGGCGGTGTTTTCCTATGAGATGGACTGGCTGACGCGGCCGGCGATGTGGGCGGCGCCCACGCCTGTGGCCGAGCGCGTCGGCTTCGGCGAGGCGGGGAGCGCGATCCAAGCGATGGCGCCGGAGCGGCGGCTGCATCTTTTGATGGCGCCGGTTCATCCGGCTGCGACCTTCGACGCCTATCTGGAGAACGCAGACGGGGCCGGCTTTACCCATGTCTATGTGCATCCGCGAACCGGCGAGGTGACGGGCGAGGGCGGATGGCTGGGCATACAGCGGTTTCTGCGGAGCACCCATCGTCACCTGATGCTGCCGGTGAAGTGGGGCGTGATGATCGTATCGGTGGCGGCGCTGTTGTTGCTGGTCTCGCTGGTGACCTCGTTCAAGGTCTACAAGAAATGGTGGCGCGGCTTTGCGAGGCTGCCGAAAGGGAAGACGGCGCGCGCATGGATCGGCGATGCCCACCGGATCATGGGCGTGTGGTCGCTATGGTTCGTCGTCGTGATCATCGCGACCAGCTTCTGGTATCTCGCCGAGCAGACAGGGGCGGCGGCGCCCACGACTTTCCTTGAGCAGACCGGGATTGAAGATGGAACGGCCGGGTTGAACGCGGCGGCGGCGACGCCGAACGAGGCGCTGGATATCGGAATGAAGCGGCTTGCAGCGCACAGTCCGGACTTCCGGCCGACCATGGTGTTCTGGCCGACAGAGGCCCTGCCGTTCTTCCAGGTTCGCGGCGAGGACACGCGCGCGATCCTGGTGCGCCCGCGCGCCAATACAGTGCGGATCGATCCGGTGACGGGCGCGTTGCTGAGCCAGACCGACCCGACCGCGCTGAGCGCACACCAGCGCATCGCCGAGGCGGCCGACCCGCTGCATTTCGGCACGTTCGGCGGGTACTGGACGAAGGCGATCTGGTTCGTGTTCGGTGCGGCGCTGAGCGCGCTGTCGATGACCGGCATTGCGATCTACGCGATGCGGATCCGTAAGGAGGCGGGCTGGTCGCCGCAGCGTTTTGGCGGCGTGCGCGATGCATGGCTGGCGATGGGCTGGGGCCGCTGGCTGGCGCTGGGGCTGGTGTTGCTGCCGCTGGTTCTGGCGCCGGTCGTGATGTGATCTCCGCCCAAGAGAAAAGGCCCCCGGCTTGAACCGAGGGCCAGTTGGCTTCCGTGGTGAACGGTTTCTAGAAGCCGATGGAAAGAGCGCCGCCGATCATCTGGACGGTGTCGCCGCCATGTCCCACTGCCGTATTCGCCTCGCCGCGCACGAACGCGGACACCTGGCCGCGGCCGTTGAACGTGGAGCGAGCATAGACGGCTTCGAGCGCGAGCTTGCGAGCCTGGCCATCGATCGGCGTGAACGTGACGGTCTCGCCTAGCTGGCCGGTTTGCCGGTCGACGACTTCGCTACTGGAGATGTTGAGGCCGCCCGTCTCGACATGCATGGGCTGGATCAGCGCGATGCGCGCAGCGTCATCGCCATCGAACACGCCGGTAAATGACATGGCGGCTTCGAATGCGCTGGTCGTGACGCCATTCTCTCCGACTGTCAGCAATTGCTGGCGTGTGTTCTGCGTGCGTGTGCGCCCAAGGGTCGCCGAGCTGGAGAACGTGATGCGATCGCTGAGCGACCAGTCCATGCCGATGCTCGCAGCGTCCGCCTGTGCGCCCTCGTTGAACGTGCTGGGGTTCAACGACTGGACGCCAAGGAGCCCCTGAGCCTCGGTGAGATAGGTGTAGCCGGCGTTGAGCGACACGCGCTCGCCAAGGTCCTTCACCAGCGACAGGTTCGCCGCCTTCGCTTCGTACGGCTTCACTGTCTGGTGGAGGGCGAGCACTTCGCCGGAGAACGGCATCACGCGGTCGTTCTCGAACGTGCGCTGGCTCATCCCGACATCGAAACGCAGGCCGGGCTGCAGCGGGAATTCGAACTTGCCGAAGGCGCCGCCGGACGCGAGGCCCAATACCGGATTGGCGCCGCCCGTATAGGGATTGAAGCTCTCGTTTGAAAAGCCGCGCTGGCCTGCGAGCGACATCGCGCCCATGCCCGCGCCGAAACGCATGGTGACGTTGGACAGCGACGTGATCGAGACTTCGCCAGCGTAGGGCAGTTCATTATCGACGCCGACGAGATTTGCCGAAGACGGCGCCAGAGCAAAGGACATGTCCCAGCCCATCTCGTTCGGCATCGCGCCTTCTGCGAGGAACAGGCCACGCCGTTTCTTGCCTTTGCCGCCGCCCAGACCGCCGAGCAGGTTGTTGACGAGGCCGCCAACCGTGTCGTCCACATAGGTTTCCAACGCATCGGCTGTAGACGAAGCTGTCATCGTCGTGCCGGCGAGAACGGTGTTCAGCGGCACCGAGAAGTCGCGATAGGTGTCGCCGATATCTTCGAATGCGGTGATTTCACCGTCGGTTGCGTTCCAGAGAAGCTGCTCAGCGCTGGACACAGCATTGAGCGGGTCCTTGTTGCCCGTCGGGGACAGAATGTAGAGGTTGTCCTCATCCAGCGGTTCCAGCGACCGGCCGATATTCAGCAGGCCGTGGCCATAAACGCCGTCGACGCCGGGGTCGCCCAGATCAGTAGCGGTCGACAGGATGATGTTGACGACCTGATCGGGGTGATCGGTCAGCCAGCTCCAACGATCGAACTGCAGCGCAATCGCGCCGGAAACGATCGGCGCGGCGAAGGACGTTCCGGAGCGGCGGGTGACCGCGCCCTTGCCGTCGGAAACCAGGATCCATTCGCCCGGCGCCACGAGGAAACGGTATTTGAGCTTGTTCTCTTCGTAGCAGACGCCGCTATTCAGCAGGCAAGCTTCGCCCGGCGTGTTGGAGAACGGCGAGATCACGCCGGTGGGGCCGACAGAGCCGACAACCAGCATGGATGGGTCGAACAGATGATTCCAGTCGATGTCGTGGGTCTGCTCAAGGCCTTCGTTGCCCGCAGCGTGGACGAACAGCGTGTTTGAAGCCAGGAGCGCGATGTCTGCGCGCGAGTAAAGGTCGGCCCAGCCTTCGTGCAACGTGGCGCCAGGCACGCCGAGCGACATGTTGACGACATGCGCGCCGCTGGAGGTGACGAGGTGGAGTCCATCGACGATGTCGTCCCAGCTCGCCGTGCCGGATTCGTCAAACGGATCGTAGGCGACGACGCTGGCGCGGGGCGCGATGCCCATTACGCCGTTTCCGTCATGACTGGCGACCAGAAGGCTGGCGACCGCGGTGCCATGGCCTTCATTTTCATCGCTGGTTCCGCCGCTGCGGACGACATTGTCGTAGAGATCGGAATCGGCGGCGAAGTTGAAGTCGATCACGCCGATGACGGTTTCCTCGCCCGAGCCGCGCTCCTGCGTCATCGCTGGAGTCCAGTTCGCCGTTCCCATCCAGTGGTCGACATGGTCGCGACCGGAGAAGGACATCAGGCCGTCATACCAGTCGAAGAAGAAGCGGGCTTTCTCGACATTCGAAAAGCCTTCGAAGGTCGAGGGATCCTTGAGATCGATGCCGTGCTTCGCGAACACGCCGGCGGCGAAGCCGTCGATAAAGGACTTGCCGGTTTCGGCGGTTACCGCATCGCCCCAAAAGGCTTCGGAACGCGCGACCAGTTCGTGGAACTTGCCCTGCAGCGCGTAGAAGGTTTCCGGGTCATCTTCAAAGGCTGCAATGTCACCCCAGAACGCGGCGATGTCGCCCCATAGCGGCGCGATGCTTCCATCGAAGCTCTCCGGGTCACCCCAGAATGCAGCAATGTCTCCCCAGAACGGGTGCACGCCGTCTTCGAATGCGGCGATGTCGCCCCAGAACGCAGCAATGTCTCCCCAATAGGGGCTGATGTCGCCTTCGAACGCAGCGATGTCTCCCCAGAAAGCTGCAATGTCGCCCCAGAACGGATTCACGCCGCCCTCAAACGCCGCGATGTCTCCCCAGAATGCGGCGATGTCCCCCCAATAGGGCTCGACGATACTGGCTTCGCTGCCGTCCTCGCCATTGGCAGTCTGTGCGCTGGCGATGGGCGCGGCGGCCAGACACGCAACAATGGCGCTGGCGGCGACGGTTTCCCGGAGCCTTGAAGGCAGTCTCATGTCGTTCCCCTCGGGACGCAAAGATGCTGCGCCCATGAGGCACAGTCATAGTGCTTCGGGGTGAGGGGGGCGTTCGATTGGGCGCTGAAAACACATGAAAATTCACGCAATCTCGGCAGGGTTAACCGGATATGTGCGAGACGCGACCAGAGCGAAAACGGCTGCGGCGCAGGTGTTTTCGCATCGCCGCCGGGGCCGGGTCGCGCGGATCATGGTAAACCGGCGTCAATACTCCACCGAACTTCGTTCGGGCCTGGCGGTACCTTTTTGCTCGGGCGTGTTCGAGCGTGGCGGCGGACTTGACCTATTGGAGGCCGCGCGCGCCCGGTCTATTGGAACGCCATGACCGACACGCAGACACTCTCCAATTCCTGGGCGCAATGGCCCGATGAAAACGGACGCTTCGGCGATTTCGGCGGCAGGTATGTCGCCGAGACGCTGATGCCTCTGGTGTTGGACCTGGAGCGGGAATACCGCGCGGCCAAGGCCGACCCGGCGTTTCGCGACGAGTTCGACTGGCTGTTGAAGCACTATGTCGGTCGACCGAGCCCGATGTATTTCGCCGAGCGGATGACCGAGCATTTCGGCGGCGCGAAAATCTACTTCAAGCGCGACGAGCTGAATCACACCGGCGCACACAAGATCAACAATTGCATCGGCCAGGTGTTGCTGGCGCGGCGCATGGGCAAGACGCGCATCATCGCCGAGACCGGCGCAGGACAGCATGGCGTGGCGACTGCGACGGTGTGCGCGCGCTTCGGCCTGCCGTGCGTGGTGTTCATGGGCAAGACGGATGTCGAGCGCCAGAAGCCGAACGTCTTCCGGATGAAGCTTCTGGGCGCCGAGATCGTGCCGGTGGAGTCGGGGACCGGTACGCTGAAGGATGCGATGAACGAGGCGTTGCGCGACTGGGTGACCAACGTGTCGAACACGTTCTACGTCATCGGCACGGCGGCGGGGCCGCATCCCTATCCGGAGCTCGTGCGCGATTTTCAGAGCGTGATCGGCAGGGAAGCGCGCGAGCAGATACTTGAGGCAGAAGGGCGTCTGCCGGACGCCGTGGTCGCCTGCATCGGTGGCGGCTCGAATGCGATCGGGCTGTTCCATCCCTTCCTCGAGGATGAGGGCGTCAAGCTGATCGGGGTCGAGGCCGGCGGGCATGGCGTGGAGACGGGCGAGCATGCTGCGAGTCTGACCGGCGGAGAGCCGGGCATCCTGCATGGCAACCGCACCTATCTGCTGCAGGACAAGGATGGCCAGATCATCGACGCGCACTCGATTTCCGCAGGACTGGATTATCCGGGCATCGGTCCCGAGCACGCCTTCCTCCACGAGACGGGTCGCGCGGAGTATCGCACGTGCACGGACGAGGAGGCGCTGGAGGCGTTCCAGTTGTGCACGAAACTCGAAGGCATCATCCCGGCGCTGGAGCCATCGCATGCGCTGGCGCGTGTGGGGGATGTGGCGAAGGAACTCGGCAAGGACGGGCTCATCGTGATGAACCTGTGCGGCCGGGGGGATAAGGACATCTTCTCCGTGGCGGAGCGGTTGGGGGTTGGGATCTAGGCAGTGCTCTCGCACATCACCATCGGCACGAACGACTTCCCGCGCGCGATGGCGTTCTGGGAGCCGTTGATGGAGGACATCCTTGGCCTGCCAGTGCGGCGCAAGGAGGAGGCGGTGCCGTGGAAGCTGTGGGCGACGCCGGGCGGACCTGCGGGAGGGCGGCCGTTCCTGGCGGTAATGGGGCCATTCGACGGCAGGGCGCATGATGCTGGCAACGGGCAGATGGTGGCGCTGATGGTGGAGCGCCGGGCGATCGTGGATGCGGCGCACGCGTATGCGATCGCGAACGGCGGGGCGGACGAAGGCGCGCCATCGCTGCGCCCGCAATATCATCCGCACTATTACGGCGCGTACTTCCGCGATCCGGACGGCAACAAGATCTGCATCGTCTGTCACGAACCTGAGGACAATTGACGCGTCAACGTTTCGGCGTGTGCGCAAGGTGTGCTAGCAAACCTCTTTTGTCGGAGGGGACACCGATGAGACTGGCGACACTGTTTCTGTCCGGCCTGGTTGCAGTCTGCGGGGCCGTAAGCGCCAGCGCACAGTCCGCGGTCGCCGACGACATTCCACGTACGTTCGAGGGGAGGCCGGATTTTTCTGGATCATGGACGTCGCGTGGCCTGACGACGATGGAGCGCCCCGGGGGTGGGCCGCTTGTGGTGGACGATGAGGGCGCCGCGGTTGTCGCGCTTGAAATCTATGAGTTCCTGAGATCGGCGGAACTGGATGCGGATATCGATCCGGATGCGATCGCTGCAGACAATCAGGAGCTGCTGAAAGTGGGCGGCGAGTGGCGCACGTCACTTGTGACGCTGCCGGATGACGGAAAACTGCCGCTGAGCGAAGCCGGCAAGGAACGCATCAGGATCGCTTCGGGCGACTGGGGGCTCGATGGGCCGGAGGGCCGTCCGCCTTTCGAACGTTGTCTGACAGGGACTGGGAATGCGCCGCTTTATCAGGTGCCGTCCTGGAATGCGCGACGGTTGGTTCAGACAGCCGACCATGTACTGATCTATTCCGATGAGGGCGGGGACCTGCGCGAGTTGAGGATCAATGGCGCGCCGAGGCCGAAGGTGACGGCGTCGAGGTATGGCGACTCGATTGCGCGCTGGGACGGGGATGACCTTGTTGTCGAGACGCTTAACCTCACGCCGTTTGCGAGCGGCTTTCCCTGGGGCGTGATCGCGGTCGGGGCGGACTCCAGGGTTGTCGAGCGGCTGCATCTGCTGGGTCCAGACGAATTGCTGTATCAGTTTACGGT
>JBHIWT010000107.1:0-11638 GCA_041987265.1 Hyphomonadaceae bacterium | reverse complement strand
GCTGAAGGATTTGAAACCGCTGTCGAACTCGCTGACGGGCTGGCAATCGCTGAGATGGCGGGTGATAACGCAACCGGTAAAGCCGGAGATCGGATTACGTTCTCAACGAAGTTTTCCTGTCCAGTTTCCGGTTTCACGATTCCTGAAATTGAGCCGCGGCTCTTTTCATTCAACAATCCGTTCGGCGCTTGTCCGAAATGCGATGGCCTGGGTGAGCGGCTGAAAGTCGACGCCGCGCTCGTCCTTCCGGATCCTGAAAAGAAACTTTCAGAAGGCGCTATTGCGCCCTGGAGTAAGGGCGGCTCTCCTCTGCAGCAACAGCAGCTTGAGGCGCTCGGGAAGGCTTACAAGTTCAAACTCGATACCAAGTGGGCCGACCTGAGTTCAGATGTGCAACAGGCGATCCTCAACGGCTCGGGAAAGAAGGAAATCAAGTTCGTATTTGACGATGGCATGCGTCGATACGAAGTCACCAAACCTTTCGAAGGCGTCATCAGCAATCTCGAGCGTCGGTTCCGCGAGACCGAAAGTAACTGGATGCGTGACGAAATTGCCAAGTATCAGACGGCGGCTCCCTGTTCGGCCTGCAACGCCGCGCGTCTCCGACCGGAGGCGCTCAGCGTCAAAATCGCTAAGGCTTCGATTGCCGAGATATCGCAACTATCAATTCGGGCCGCTCTGGAATGGTTCGATCCACTGCCGAAGAAGCTGACGAAGAAGCAGAACGAAATTGCGTCGCGCATACTCAAAGAGATCCGGGAGCGCCTTGAGTTCCTGAACGCTGTTGGTCTCGACTATCTTACCCTTTCGCGATCATCCGGCACGCTCTCCGGTGGCGAAAGTCAGCGAATTCGCCTCGCTTCCCAGATCGGCTCCGGGCTTTCTGGCGTGTTGTATGTACTGGATGAGCCGTCAATCGGCCTGCACCAACGCGACAACGAGCGCCTGCTTGAAACGTTGAGACGCCTGCGAGACCTGGGGAATTCAGTGCTGGTGGTTGAGCACGATGAGGATGCAATTCTGACTGCAGATCATGTTGTGGACATGGGGCCACGTGCAGGCGTGCATGGCGGCGAAGTGGTGGCTCAAGGCACGCCCGACGACATCCTGAAAGCGGCGGATAGTCTGACCGGAAAATACCTTTCAGGAGCCGAGGCCATCGGGATACCCGATCGTCGCCGCTGGGGCAAGCGCACCAAAGCTGTCAAGATTGTAGAAGCGTCGGGGAACAACCTCAAGAACGTCACGGTTGATCTGCCGTTGGCCACATTGACTTGCGTGACAGGCGTTTCTGGTGGCGGCAAGTCCACGTTGATCATCGAAACGCTCTACAAGGCGCTTGCCAGAAAGCTCAACGGCGCGAGCGCGCAGCCCGCACCACACAAGTCTATTGAAGGCGTTCAACACCTCGACAAGATCATCGATATTGATCAATCGCCCATTGGTCGAACCCCGCGATCGAACCCCGCGACCTATACCGGCGCATTCGGACCGATCCGCGACTGGTTTACGCAACTGCCGGAGAGCAAGGCGCGTGGTTACGCGGCCGGCCGCTTTTCTTTCAACGTCAAGGGCGGCCGATGCGAAGCGTGTCAGGGCGATGGCGTGGTCAAGATTGAAATGCACTTCCTCCCGGACGTCTATGTGACCTGTGACGTTTGCAAAGGAGAACGTTACAACCGTGAGACGCTGGAGGTGAAATACAAGGGGAAGTCGATCGCGGAGGTCCTCGATATGACCGTGGACGAAGCGCTCTCATTCTTTGCGGCTGTACCAGCCATACGATCCAAGATGGAAACACTGTCTCGTGTCGGGCTCGGATATGTCAAAGTCGGACAACAGGCGACCACCCTTTCCGGCGGCGAGGCTCAGCGTGTGAAGCTTGCCAAGGAATTGTCGCGGCGCGCGACCGGTCGGACCATGTACATCCTTGATGAGCCGACCACCGGCCTGCACTTCGAGGACGTACGCGCGCTTCTGGCTGTGCTCCAGGAGTTGGTCGACAATGGAAATTCCGTTGTAGTCATCGAGCATAATCTCGACGTCATAAAGACAGCCGATTGGATCATAGATCTCGGTCCAGATGGCGGCGATGGTGGTGGAGAAGTAGTCGCCACAGGAACCCCGGAAGAGGTGGCGGCCAACGAGGCAAGTTGGACTGGCAAGTTCCTGAAGGAAACATTCAAGCGTCAGGACGATCGGCGGAAACGACAGGCGACAAAACCCGCGACGGCGAAGAAATCCTCCGCTACGTCCAAGCGGAGCCCCGCAAAGAGACCTGCCAAAAAGACAGGCGCTGCGAAACGGCCCCGAAAGTCAGCGACTGCGAGCTAATTCCTGATCGTCGGCTCGATCCGGCGGACGCAACCCGCGATAGAGAATCGTCGACAGTGAGATCAACGGTATTCTCAGTAACGCTGAAGCCGCCCCAACAACCGTCATGATGACGATGCTAACCGGCAGCGATGTCGTTGCAGTCGCCAATGGTGCCAGGAACAGCAGAACATTGAAGCCGACCAATGGCGCAGCCACGATGATCATGGCGACCGTGATCCTACCCACGTTTCCGCGAGTCCACTGCCAGGACTCCAGTACGATTATCCGCGCCTCGCCGATTGTGCCCGGGTTGACGAGGAAGAACCGGGCTGCGAGCCATAGCATCGGCACGGCAAGCAGTAGGGCTAGCCAGAAATCTCCTGGACCAATGACGCCGAGAATTGCACTGCGCAACGCCTCCGGGTCCGTTGAGAGACGCTCCAATTCGGTCTCACTCACGTCGAGGCGAGCGACGAGAACGGCGGTACCGATCGAGAACAGCAGGAAACCCGCGGGCACCAGCATCAAGACCACTGCTATAGTCACCGCGAACAATCGAAACTCGTCGGCGCCAAGCGTCATTCCGATAGGCGGCCGATATTCGTTGGAAAGCTGTTTGCGCACCACCGCCGCTGCAAACGCCAGCCCCACCAGAATGCTGACGATGGAGAAGCCAAACTGGGCGACAGGTCCCGTGGACAACAATGCGCCAGCTGTGGACACAGCGCCGACTAAAAATGACGGGGGAAGAAATCGAAGCCAGTTTTCAGCGAGAAACTGGTAGGCTTGGTTCGTACACTGCAGAACCGGCACCTTATCCGAAGTGGGCATCTGTGACGTCATTACTGGGCTCTTTTTTGTCGCCAAAGGCGCGTCATCACGCCAAGGGCTAGAACAATTTTCTTCCTCGGCTCTTGCCGCAACCATCTCAGTGCGGAACTAGGTCCATTTGAAGCGTTTTGTCCGTTAGCGGCAACTCAGAGACAAGTCGATGACTACCGAACCCGTACATATCGTTGGCGGCGGCCTCGCCGGATCGGAAGCAGCCTGGCAGGTTGCGAACGCAGGTGTCCCGGTGATCATCCATGAGATGCGGCCGACTCGCGGTACGGACGCTCACAAGACGGAGTTCCTTGCCGAGCTCGTTTGCTCCAATTCGTTCCGTTCGGACGACGCCGAGCACAACGCTGTCGGTTTGCTGCATGCAGAAATGCGGCGCGCCGGCGGCCTAATCATCACTTCCGCGGACCGACACCAGATACCGGCCGGGTCCGCCCTCGCGGTCGATCGGGATGGCTTCTCGGAGGCCGTCTCTCGCGCGCTCGCAGAACATCCCTTGATCGAGATTGCACGTGAGGAAATCACGGGCTGGCCGCCCAACGACTGGACTTCGGTGATCATTGCAACTGGACCACTGACTTCCGACAGTCTTGCCCAGTCGATTCTGGAGCATACCGGCGAGGACGCCCTCGCATTCTTCGACGCCATCGCACCAATCGTCCACCTGGATTCGATCAATATGGACATTGCCTGGCGCCAGTCTCGCTACGACAAACCGGGCCCATCCGGGGAAACCGCAGCCTACATTAACTGCCCGTTGGACGAGCCAACCTACCGAAAATTCATCAGGGCGCTGCAGGATGGCCCCAAGACTGAGTTCAAAGAGTGGGAAGGTACACCGTATTTCGAGGGCTGCCTGCCGATCGAGGTCATGGCCGAGCGTGGCGATGAAACACTGCGGTTTGGTCCCATGAAGCCGGTGGGGCTTACAAACCAACATGCCCCCGACGCTAAGCCGTACGCCGTTGTCCAGCTTCGTCAGGACAACCGACTTGGCACGCTTTGGAATATGGTTGGCTTCCAGACAAAACTCCGTCATGGCGCGCAAACGGAGATCTTTCGAATGATCCCTGGGTTAGAGCAGGCCAGATTTGCACGTCTGGGCGGGATCCACCGGAACACGTTCCTCAATTCACCTGCGCTTCTCGATCGAGAGATGCGTCTCAAGAGCGATCCGCGGATCCGTTTCGCCGGTCAGATCACTGGTGTAGAGGGATATGTCGAGAGCGCAGCCATGGGATTGATGGCCGGACGTCTGGCAGCGGCAGAACGGCTCGGTCGACCAATTGAACCACCGGCCGAGACAACCGCGCATGGCGCCCTGCTCTCGCACCTGAGCGGCGGTCACATCACCGACGGTCGCCAGAGCTTTCAGCCGATGAATGTAAACTTTGGCCTGTTTCCACCCGCTGAAAATGTCAATCTGCGGTCCGAAGACGGAAAGCGGGTCAGGGGCGCTGAACGTGCACGGCGACGCAAGCAGGCGCTTTCGGAACGCGCGTTGCGTGATTTCGATAGCTGGCTGACGCAGGTTGGCGCTGAATCCAATGCGGCGGCTCTTTAGCGGGCTGGTTAGTCCGTACCCAGCAACATCGCGGTAAACACCTGCCAGCGGGCCCGGACACCCGAAGTTGGTTCGCCGTTTTTGTCTCTCGCGGCGAAGTGCGCAAAGGCTGGTTTTGCGCGCTGGTCCATTTTCCGGAACAACGCCCGCCTTTCACTTCGACCCGCCTCGAAAAACCTTGTCGCAGTTGCGGCGGAATCTGGCTCCAGCGCATCTGGCAGTAGATACCCTACAGCCAACGCTGCTAGCGCCGTTTCCGGATTCATATGATTAGCTTGTGATTCATCCAGTCTCCCCTCCCAGGCCTCGACAAGGCGCTGCAATGGATTGAGCCCCCTCGCTGAATTGGTCATCGCGTCATCCAGCTCAATGAGGATTTCGTGCCGCCTCACGGCGTGTGCATTCGTCGCTTCCTCGAGGGCTTCTCGCCACCATTGTAGGCGAATTGCTCCAATCATCGGTTCGCTGACGAGAGCTGCGCTTCGGAGTTCTAAGTTAAATAGATACAGCGCAACCAGGATACGGCGACCTTCAGGATCCGCGTAGCGCGTTGCAATCCATCTCGTCTCGTCGAGACGTTTCAAGCGTTTGTCGAACTCCTCCGCGCTTGCATGACCTCCCCGATTGGCTTTATCGCTCATCTTCACATTCCGGGCGGACGGCCCACATCAAGACTGACACTGTTTGGAGAGGATCGAACATGGCTTTTACCCTGCCCGCCCTGCCATACGCGCGAGACGCGTTGGCGCCACACATTTCAGAGAACACCCTGAATTACCATTATGGAAAACATCACCAAGCGTACGTTGATAACCTGAACAAGCTTCTGGACGGAACGCCGGAAGCCGATGCATCGCTTGAAGATGTTATCCGCGGCGCGGAGGGCTCCAAGCCGGGCGTCTTCAACAATGCGGCTCAGGTCTGGAACCATACATTTTACTGGCACTCCATGAAGCCCGGCGGCGGCGGCGAACCGACGGGGGCAATTGCAGCAGCGATCAAGGATGCCTTTGGCGACTATGCAGGATTCCGCAAGGCGTTTGCAGAAGCCGGCGCAACTCAGTTCGGCTCAGGTTGGGCCTGGCTGGTGGCGAAAGGCGGCAAGCTGGAAGTGCGAAAGACCGGAAACGCGGAAACACCCGTCACCGATACTTCCGTGACCCCATTGCTGACGATGGATGTTTGGGAACACGCGTACTACCTCGATTTCCAGAACGCGCGGCCCAAATACATCGAGACCTTCCTCGACAGCCTTGTGAACTGGGACTTCGCAAACCAGAATCTCGCGGATGCCGGCTAGCCACTGAAGCCTACTAAACGACAAGCGCTCACCTCAAATAGGTGGGCGCTTCGGGACTGATGATGCTGTTGGGGGAAAACGGCGTGCGATACTTGTCTGCGGCCACCGCCGCGTTGGCCCTGCTTGGCGCCGCTGTTTGCCTGCTGGTCGACTCGCGCCTTCCAGATTGGGTCGCGGCCGTTCTCGTCGCGACTGCGCTAGTCTTCATTTTTGCGCCGGCTCAGATCAAGACGTTCGCCATTCGGCTCGCGGCACCGGCGGTCGTCGGCGTCCTGATGATCGAGCTTTACGATATCCTGCTTCCGT
Source organism: Hyphomonadaceae bacterium (assembly GCA_041987265.1). Classification (GTDB taxonomy): domain Bacteria; phylum Pseudomonadota; class Alphaproteobacteria; order Caulobacterales; family Hyphomonadaceae; genus IH12. The sequence continues at coordinate 5,312 of JBHIWT010000107.1, read as the reverse complement.
CTCATCTGATGACCAGCTTGCGGAATTCATTCGCGAGCGAAGACACGCAACTCGATCTTTTTGTTGAGATCTTCAGCGGTACGATCTCCGGCCTCTACGCGCTCATCGTGGCGTTCATGGTTTTCAAGAGCCTGCAGGATCACGACAACATCAACTTCACCTTGCGAGATGAAGCCATGTTGTTGGATTCCATGTCGCAGATACTGCCCTACCTTCATGACGCTGAACGTACGACAAACCTGACGGTCGTGCGGCGCGTGCATGAGGCGTTGAGACTCTATGCAGAGAATATCCTGTCGGAGAGTTTCAAGACTGGCACCCAGCAGAAGGAAAACCAGCGGATCATCGACGACATGTTCGACAGCATCCGGGACATCACGATCGAGGACGAGAACGACAAAATCACCGTAGATTTGCTTATGTCTCGTAACGATAGCCTGGCGACGGTTCGAACGAGGCGCATCGCCTATATGCTGGAACGGCCGTCGCCGTTCATGATCCTCATGTTGCTCGTGCTTTCTGTTTTGACCGTTGCACCTTTTTACTTGCCCGTCATCGGTGGCGAAGCGCTATCGGCCGCAATCATCGGTCTTCTGGGGTTCTGCATCGCATTTCTGTTCGTGATGATGCTGGACATGAGTTCGCATTTCGAAGGCTACTGGCGGGCGGACCGGAGCCCGTTCGAAAACTCGCTGCAGCGTATTTCTGCGCGCATCGACCGTCTCGATGCGCACCAGTTGGACGCACCGAGCGCCTGATCTGGTGCAGCGATTTACGTCAGATTAAGATTATTGCTCTTCGAATCCTGCACGTGAATGGCGGCAATTTTTTCCCATTTTCACCGTCGGCGAATTCCCTCATAGGCTGATTCACTGAGCGAGACTCAGGAACGCCAAGAGGTGTGATTATGCCCACATTCAAAGTGTTGAAGCGCGTCGAAGCGTATGTCGATTACCACATCGACGTTGAAGCTGAAGACGCAAAGTCGGCGGCGGAATACGCGACTGCCGAAGACGACGAACTGGACTGGCAGCCCAGCGCTACGACGGAGTTCGAAGAATCCCGCATCGTCGCCCTGGACGCGGAAGGTAACGAGATCGACGATACGGCATTCGGAGATTTTTAAACCTGACCGCACAATACTCGACAAAGAATTATGGCGTCTCCATCCAACGGAGACGCCATTTTTTCTTAGCCGGCAGTTTTCTGAACGAGGGTCGTGTGGGGATACGGGATCGATATGCCTTTTGCGTCGAACGCGATCTTCACGGCCTTGGTCAAGTCAAATTTCACACCCCAATAGTCGGAAGACTGCACCCAGCTTCTGGTCGTTATATCGACGGAGGAGTCGCCGAGGTTGGTAACGTGTACAAACGGTTCAGCCGGCTCCGATAGAATACGGTCGTCGGCAGAGATAACCGACCTGATGATGGCGATCGCATCATCAATGCTGTCGTTGTAGTCGATTCCGAACGTCACATCGCAGCGGCGCAACTCGTATCCCGAGTAATTCTTGATAACCCCGGAAATCCCTTCTGAATTCGGCACGATGATCTTTACGTTGTCTGGCGTCGCCAGAACCGTCTGGAAAAGGTTGATGTCCTTCACCGTTCCAGCGACCCCGGCAGCTTCGATGTAGTCGCCCAACTTGTAGGGACGGAACAACATAATCATCACGCCAGAGGCGATGTTGCCGAGCGCCCCTTGCATCGACAGCCCGATCGCCAGCGTCAACGCACCTAGCACAGCGACGAAAGAAGTCGCTTCAACGCCGAAAACACCCAGAACGGTTATGAAGACGGCGGCTGTCAGCGCCCACTGAATCATGGACGCGAAGAAGCTACCCAACGTGTTGTCGATGTTGTCCCGCTTGAGGATCTGGGTGCGCACGGCGCCAGCCAACCAACCGGCGACACGCAGGCCAACGATCAACACGAATAATGCGCCAACGACGCGCAATGCGTAGCCGACGATCAACGCCTGATGCTCAGCCCAGAATGCAGCTATGTCGAATTCCATTGGCGCGCGCTCCTTTTTTATCCGTGGCGGTTTTCGGATCCGCGAAAAAACGCGTCGATTGCGTTTGTGTTGCCAGATTCACCCGCGATCGCGCAACAGCCGGGCCTTGGAGCGATTCCAGTCACGCTTCTTCTCGACATCTCGCTTGTCGATGGTCTTGCGACCCTTGCCGAGCGCCAGTTCGAGTTTCGCGATGCCGCGATCATTGAAATAGAGCTTTAGCGGAATCAACGTTCGTCCTTCGCGATCGATCGCCTGAAGTAGCCTGGAGATTTCCCGCTTCTTGAGGAGGAGCCGTCGCATGCGCGTGGGCTCGTGATTGAATTGCGCTGCGGGCGGGTAAATTGGGATAGTCGCATTCACCAGAACGATGCCGTCCTCGTCGGCGCGGGCGTAGCTTTCTGCGATGTTTGCCCTGCCCGAGCGGAGGGACTTCACCTCCGTACCCAGCAACGCTACACCGGCCTCGACGGTATCCTCAATCTCGTAATTGCGACGCGCCTGCCGGTTCTCAGCGATGAGTTTCCGTTCCTTCTGCGCCATCAGAGTACGCCGGCTTCCTGCATCGCCGATTCCAGCTCCGCCTTCAGTTGTTCGGACTGCACCGGAAGAAGCGGAAGGCGCACATCGTCGACAATCAGGCCCAAGCGGGCGAGCGCATACTTGACCGGCGCGGGGCTCGGTTCGAGGAAGACCGCACGATGCAGCCGCGCCAGTTTTGCGTTGATGGCGCGGGCGCGCGCATAGTCACCTTCCGCGCAAGCCAGCTGCAACTCGGCGCATTGTTGCGGCGCGACATTGGCGGTGACCGAAATGCACCCGATACCTCCCATTGCGTTAAAGCCGACGGCCGTAGAATCCTCACCCGAAAGCTGAATGAACTTCTCACCGCAACCGGCTGCATGACGAGGCACCCGCTCGAGCTGGGCTGTAGCATCCTTAACGCCGATCACATTTGGCAGGCTGGCGATTCGCGCCATAGTTTCCGGCAGGATGTCCGAGCTGGTTCGGGCGGGAACGTTGTAAACAAATATCGGCAACTGCACCGCCTCATTGAGGGCGGCGAAATGTGCGAATATTCCTTCCTGAGAGGGGCGATTGTAATATGGCGCGACGACGAGCCCAGCGTGAGCGCCAACGGTTTTAGCATGCTGCAGGAAGTCGATGGCTTCCTGCGTAGAATTGGAGCCTGCCCCAGCCATGACCGGAACCCGCCCGGCTGCCGTCCTGACGCACAGCTCAACCACGTGGCGGTGCTCTTCGTGCGACAGGGTTGAAGTCTCCCCTGTCGTCCCGCACGGCACGAGTCCTGCTGATCCGGCCACAATCTGCCTTTCAACGAGCGCGACAAAGGCGTCATCGTCCACGCGACCGTTACGGAAGGGCGTCACAAGCGCCGGAATGGAACCTTTGAACATGAGCGACTCCGTAACTGGCCATGCAGCAATGGATCTAGCCCAAATTGGCGCACAGCGAGAATGCCGGGATATTCACGGCCTGTGGACCTTTGGCAAGCATATCAGAGCGTTCGCTTTCGCCGCGGCCGTCTGTGTGGGGCTGAGCACGTGCCTCACCGCCCAGGCTCTGCCTTCATCTCCCTCACTGAAGGGCGCCCATGCGCCCCACTCGGACCTCGTTGACGGGGCTGAGATTGGGCTGCTGGATCGCATTCTGGATGAAGCCGATTCCGGGCGCTGGGACCGGGTTCGCAATAGTTCACGCAATCTGAAGGACCCGGCAACCAAGGCGCTGGTTCGGTGGCGGATGGCGCTGGACGAGAACTCCGGAATGAGCGTTCGCGAAAGGATCGTTGCGGCCGCCGACTACGAGGCTTGGCCACAGCGAGAAGAAATACTTCGAAGCATAGAGCGAACCATCGCAGGTTCCGACCTGACTGCAAACGCCAAGATCGATTGGCTTTCCGCCTACCCTCTGGAGAGCGGTGAAGGCGTTCTTGCTCTCGCAGACGCGTATCACTCGATGGGCCGAACGAACGAGATGGAAAATCTGGTTCGAAGAGCCTGGCATGAAGACGTACTGCCGGATGATGTCCGGCGTGAGATCCAGAGCCGATACGGTGAACTGCTGACGGCAAACGATTATTGGGTCCGTGTCGACATGCTATTATGGCGTGGACGACTGACGGATGCGGGCGACCTTCTGTCCCGGCTGGATTCCGGGCGCCGAAAGCTGGCGGATGCGCGGATTGCTGTCCGAAGAAACCAGCGTGGCGTTGATAGCTATGTTCAGGCCGTCCCGGCTGAGTACGCGAATGATCCCGGATTGAACTACGAGCGGGCGCGTTGGCGTGAACGCCGCGGGCGGGATCAAGGTCAGCTGGAGATGCTTCTGGGCGTTCGCGGTAGTGACGCCGCTCCTGTCGCCCGCATGGCGATCTGGAACGAGAAGCATGCCGAGATCCGGCGACTCATTCGCGAGGGGGATGCGCAGTCTGCATATCAGTTGACGCTCGACCATGGGATGACCGATGGCGAGGGGTTTCGGGATGCGGAATGGACGGCAGGATGGATCGCCTTATCAAGACTCAAGAATCCCGTCCTCGCCGAAAGGCACTTCCGCAAATTTGATGCAGGCGTATCGACACCGATCAGCGTGGCGCGCGCCAGATACTGGCTCGGACTTGCGCTTGAAGCGCAGCAGCGACGCACTGAAGCTGAGTCCGCCTTTCTCGAGGCGGCGAAGTACAACTACGTCTATTACGGCCAACTCGCCGCCGAGAAGGTGAAGAACATCCGTCCTGACGTCATGATGCTCGACCTACCCGGCGTCACCACAGTGAGCGCTGAAGAAAGATCTGCGTTTGAACAACGCATGGACGTCCGGGTCGCAAAACTTCTCGTAGAGTTGGGGCGCCTGTCAGAGTTCGAGTCCTTTTCCAACTCGCTGGACGATGTGCTTATGAGCGCAGCTGAGCATAAGCTTCTGTTCGATATGGGCGCTGACGCCTTGCATATGCGGGCGGCTGTTCGGGGCGCGAAAGCAGGTCTCGGCAGGGGGCTGATTGCCTCTGAGGCCGTATACCCCGTGCTTCCGCTTCCCCCATCAACCCGCAATGGCGCTGCGGAGGACGCCATGGTGCTGGCCTTGTCGCGTCAGGAAAGTGAGTTCTACCCGGGCTCGATCAGCTCGGCTAATGCCAAGGGCCTGATGCAGATGGTGCCGCGCTATGCGCGGGCGGAGGCCCGTCAAGTGGGGGTAACTTTCCGCGAAAGCTGGCTGACGGATGACCCGATCTACAACCTTCGGCTGGGTCGCGGCTTTCTCGATGAGCT
>JBHIWT010000106.1:0-11670 GCA_041987265.1 Hyphomonadaceae bacterium | reverse complement strand
GCCGCTGGCGTCCAGGTCATCACGAGTGACGACGGTAACGGGCAGTGCGCCAGAATCGCCGACGCCGCCAATATAGGAGCCGATGACGACCACGACTTCCGGCTCGGCCGCCACATCCTGCGGTGCAGTCTCCTGCGCAAGGGCGGGAACGCCAGCCAACGCGGCGCCAGCCGCAAGAAACAGACTCAGACGCGAACCAAGCTCGTCAGACATTGCGATCTAGCTCCAAAAACGGATCGGACACCCCGATTTGTTCGCCGCTCCCGGATGATCGGGTTCGGGCCGATTTTGGCTTAGAGCGCCTTTTCAAGCACACATCAAGAAAAATATACAAAAGCTATATACTATAACTAAAATATATATACCAATTACTTGGTTCGTTTGCTGAGTTCTTCGTCGAAAAGCTGGACCTGCGACTGCAGCGCCCCCTCGAAGCGCGCAACAAGTTCGCGTGAACGGATCGGTAGGCCGCGCGCCAGCGGGAAGACGACGTTGACCGGCATGTCGAGGCTTTCCGGGAACCTGCGGACATCCACGTAAGGATTGTTTCGAACGAAGCTGGCTGCAGTCATTGAATCGACAATGGCGATGCCGGCCCCGCGCAGGGCCATCGCGCAGGCCAGCCGGTACGTCTGCACGCGAACCGGCGTATCGATGGTAAGCCCCGCTGTGCGCGAAAGATCGGCGACAAGCTTGCCGAGGGGCTCGCTTTCATCCAGTCCGATGAGGCTTCGGCCGACCAGATCGTCGATCACGATGCCGGGCCCCGCGCGGTCGAGTTCGCCCTTTGGCGCGATAGCGGCGATCGGGACCGTTCCGATTTGGCGCGCGCCCACTGAGGCCGGGCGCGCCTCCGCATCGAACACGAAGCCAATATCATAGCCGTACGCAGGCTTCGCGATTTCGTTGAGAAGGGCGCCTGAATGCAACGTCGATATGGTCATGCGCGCAGCCGGGTTCTCAGTGGAAAACGCTGCCGCCGCTTCCGGCAGGACTTCGTGGCCAAGCGCAGGCGTGGCTACCAGCCTCAGGTGGGAGTCGGCGCCATGCTGCAAGCGTTTAGAGAGATCCCGCAGGTCGTCGAGCGCCGCCTGGGTGCGGATGGCCTCGGTCATCAGGATTCGCGCTTCTTCAGTCGGGTGAAGCCGGCCGCGCACCCGGTCGAACAGCAGGTAGCCCAGCTCATCCTCAAGCTGCTGCAGGGTCTTGGTGACCGACGGCTGGGATACGCCCAAGCGTTCAGCGGCGGCGCTGACGCTGCCTGCGGTCATGATGGCATGGAAGATCTCAAATTGTCTGAATCGCATGACCGAGAACATAACCAACAGTTATGCAAAACGCAAATTAAGTCATTTGACGAAAGGTTTGCGCGCGCCTAGCACGCGGCCATTGAACCGAGTGAGCCGATGACTTCGATCCTGCACCGCGACCCCAAACAGCCCCTTCCGCTCGCCTTCGGCGGCGCCGGCGTTTGGCTCGAGGACACAGACGGGAAGCGCTATCTGGATGCCTCCGGCGGGGCCGCGGTATCGGTACTCGGCCACGGCCATCCGCGCGTGATAGAGGCCATCCGCGAACAGGCGCTGAAGCTGGCCTACGCTCACACAGCGTTCTTCGCGAATGAACCCAGCGAGAAGCTCGCAGACTTTCTTATCGCGCGCGCGCCGCCGGGATTTGGCAGCGTCTTCTTCTGTTCGGGCGGATCAGAGGCGACGGAAGCAGCGTTGAAGCTCGCGCGCCAATACCATCAGGCGCGCGGGGATCAGGAGCGAACCATCTTCATTGCGCGCGACCAGAGTTATCACGGCGCAACCCTCGGCGCCCTGTCTGTCAGCGGCAACAAGGGGAGGCGAATTCCCTATGAACCGATCCTGGGGCCATGCCAGTTCATCGAGCCATGCTACGCCTATCGTCACCAGCGTGACGACGAATCGATCGAGGAATACGGTCGCCGCGCAGCCGATGCTCTTGAGCATGAGATCCTCACGCATGGCGCACACCGGGTTGCAGCCTTCATTGCGGAACCAGTGGTAGGAGCAACACTTGGCGCGGTACCGGCGGCGCCGGGCTATCTCGCCCGCGTACGCGAGATCTGTTCGCGGTATGGCGTCCTGTTCATCGCTGACGAAGTGATGTGCGGGATGGGGCGAACTGGAACCTTGTTCGCCTGCACACAGGATGGCGTTGCGCCCGATCTCATCACGGTGGCAAAGGGACTTGCCGGCGGTTACCTGCCCGCGGGTGCGCTGCTGGTCTCCACTCAGGTACACGACGACCTGATTGCTTCAGCTGGGCGGTTCGAGCACGGGCACACCTACATCGGCCATCCGATCGCGTGCACCGCGGCCTTGGCGGTACAGGAAACAATCGAGGAGGAGGGGCTGCTTCATCGCGTCAGCCGCTCAGGCGAGATGTTCAAGTCCATTCTTGCACGTAACCTGGGTCCGCTCGGCGTCGTCGGGGATATCCGCGGGCGCGGTCTACTGATCGGCTGCGAACTGGTCGCCGACATTGCGAAGAAAACGCCGTTTCCTGTTTCACGACGTCTGCACGCGCGTATCAAGCAGGCTGCGATGTCGGAGGGGCTGATCGTCTATCCGGGAGGCGGGTGTGTCGATGGTGTAGCGGGAGACCACATTCTGTTTGCGCCGCCTTTCATCGCAAGCGATGAGGACCTGGAGGAAATCGGTCGTCGGATCACTCGTGCGATCCAGCGGGCTCTACAGAACGAAGTAGCGGTATGAATGATTGCCTGATCGCTGTGGCGCCAAACGGCGCCAGGAAGACCCACGCGGACCATCCCCGACTTCCGGTCACCGCTGATGAAATCGCCAAGGTCGCGCGCTTCTGTGCGGATGCTGGCGCGGCGCTCCTTCATTTGCATGTGCGCGACAGCAACGGAGGACACACGCTCGACCCGGTGCGTTATGGCGAGGCGATCGACGCGGTTCGTTCCGTCGCGGGATCGGATCTCGTCATCCAGATCACGACCGAGGCGGTGGGACGCTACACGGCTGCAGAACAAATGGCCGCCGTGGAGCAAGTGCAGCCGGAAGCCTGCTCGATCGCGCTGCGCGAGATGATCGGTGGAGGCGATGCGCCAGGCGAGGACCGCTACGTGCGATTCCTCGCTGATTGCAGGGCCTCAGGCGTGTGGGTGCAGCACATCCTTTATGATCGCGAAGACGTCGAAACATTCAGCCGCTTGTGGAATGACGCGCGGATCGAAGAGCGCCCTTCAGTATTGCTCGTGGTTGGCCGCAAGTCGGTAACCGGGCAGGCCGATCCCTTCGATCTTCTGACAATGCTGATGCAGTTTGGGATGTCCAGCCTTCCGCGTATCGACTGGTCCGTCTGCGGTTTCGGCGTCAACGAGACGCGCATTCTTGCGACAGCGGCAGCGTTGGGCGGTCACATCCGCGTCGGCTTCGAGAACAGCCATCTGCGTCCGGATGGGACGATCGCAACGTCGAACGAGGAACGCGTCACAGAATGCGCGAGTATGATCCGTTCGCTTGGCAGGAACCTGATGGAGTCCTCGACACTCCGAGAGCGCATTGCCAGCGAGCTTTGACGCCTCGATCTCAGTAACGCTCGAACGAGACGACAAGCCCACCGGCTTCTTCGCTGGTCGGGATTTCCGCGGTGAACGTCCTGGCTTTGGTGAAGTCCAGCTCAAGCGAGCGGTGGGTGTGGCGACCGCGCTCGCGGCTTGTTTCGATGTGCAGCACGTACTTGCCGGGCGCCATCTTGTTCCCGGCCTCGTCGATGCCGTCCCACAACATGCGATACTGTCCGGACCCGCGGGTCGACATGGAGCGCGTATCTAGCAGGTCCTGCGCGGATGCGCGGTGTTGTCCCCACCAGATGTAATTGTCTTCCTGCCATTCTTTGATCGAGCCGATCAGAACCAGTGTGCGCACCGGCCGGTTCTCCGCATCTGCAATCCAGATGGCGACGTAAGGTGACCGGAAGGCTCGATCGCGCTTCTTCTGACGTGGCGGCGCCGTGAACGTCACGAACGCAGACCAGCCGTCATGCCATTGGGTGTCTTTTGTCCGCGACTGTTGATCTGCGCGAGCGTGCACTGGCGTCCACGCGGGGGGAGCGGAAGCGCCGTGGGCGCCAGAGATCCAGTGGGCGGCGTCTGGCTGAGTGACGCGCGCCGACGCTCCAGGGAGCCCGTCAACAAGCCGGACGCCATCTTCATGCGGGAGGGTCAATAAGGATGTCGCCAGCGCATCAGCGTCGGCGGCGGTCTCAGCAATGGCAGTTACAGAACGCTTGTGAGGGATGGGCCAACCCGTACGCGGATCAATCGTCGCGCTAAAGGGCTCGCCGCCGATCGGTTTGTCTCGAGGGCCACAGCCCGACGTCGCGATTGACTTGTTGTGCAGGCGAATCTCGCCGACCAGCGCTGCGTTATCGAACGGTACGAGCGGATCAGGAAGGCCGACGACCCAGTCTGCGCTGTCCGGAGCGCGGCCCACAGCGCGTATATCGCCGCCAATGTCGAGCAATGCGCCTTCGACCCCAGGCGATATGAGGACGGCGTCGAGCGCGCGGTCGATAATGTAGCCCTTCGCGTAGCCATCGAGATCAAACTTAACCGCGTCAGGGCGCGTGATAGTGCTGGTCGTCGCATCGAGTCCGACGTGGGCACGGGCCGCGTCTCGCGCAAGCTCTTCGCACCGGGCAGGATCAGGCGGGATCGAGACCGATGAGCGCCACAGGTCGGTCAGTCTACCGAGGCGTCCGCTATAGGCCCCTTTGCTGAGGCGGTTCCATCGTTCGGTAGCAACGACAACGGTGAACAGATCAGGCGAAGCGATGAGCCGATTGGAGCGATTGAGGCGAGCGAGCTCGCTGGCTTCGGTGCGCCAGTCCAGGATTGCGTCGAGGCGATCAATTTCTGCTCGACAGCGCCGCGCTGCGGCGAACGCATCATCCTGCGTCCTTGCGTTTACAAGCAGTTTCAGATGCGTGCCAAGCACACATTCATCGTGAAAGGCGAAGGCAGCTGCAGATCTGGTAGCGGAGCCATCGACAGCCGCGGGCTGGATGAGTTCAGGAGTGAACAGGCATTCCAGACCAATCGGGATCATTGCAACATACTCTGACAGAAGCCTCGAAGTCGCGGCATCAATCCACCAGTCGCGTACGTCGATCAAGGTGGGTTCTGTTATTGGTGACCGAACAGCGGGGACACTTCCGCGTTACAGACAATCCGTCCAATTGACCTGATCGTTGAGTTCGGCAATCGCGATGACACGCATGCCGCCGTGCTTGCGAGACGGGCTGCCCCACGGAGTATGACAAATTGAATCGCGACGGCGCTGCATCAAAGTCTCCAATGACGAAGGGGGATTTCTATCGCATATGTCGCGAGTGGCACGGTTATCTCTCCGCCGTAGCGTTTTTCGCCCTGATCCTGTTCTCGGCGACCGGAATCCTTCTGAACCACCCCGGTCTCCTGCAGGGCGCAGCACCCGAACCGGTTGAAACCAGTCTGGCGTTGACCGCAGACGAGCTGGCGGAAGTAAGGACGGCTGACACGCCGGAACGAGCGTTCGCCGAAATCGTCGGATCCCACACCGATCTCACCGGCTCATTCCGCAGCGGAGAGATCATTGGCGATGACGTCTATATCAATCTGCAGGGGGTTCGCGGTCGAACAAGTATCACCGGCGATCTCGCGTCTGGAGCTGTCGACGTCTACATCGAACGCGAGACCTTTGTCGGCGTCCTGAATGGACTTCACCGCGCCGAACATGCGGGCGACGCCTGGCGGTTGCTGGTCGATATCGTCGCAATTGTCTTCATCGCCATGGCGGTGATCGGACTGGCCTTGTTCCTGTCTCTGCGGTTCCGCCTCCGGCGCGCAGCGATGATCATGGCGGCGGCGTTCATCGTGATGATCGCAGCTTTTGTTGGAACGGCGGCCTGAGGCGCGAATGCAATCCTCTCCGCTCGCCGCGACCGTCAGGTTGCGTCACGGCGCGTCGCGAAGGAATGCAGCGATCGCTTCCTGAGCGGCGGGCTCGTCCAGCTGGGGAGCGTGTCCAACGCCAGGCACCTTCATGACCTGCATGTGAGGGGCTTGCTGCTTCATTCGCGCAATCGTCGCTGGTTCGATGATGTCGCTGAGCTGGCCGTGTACCAGCAGCAGCGGGCCGCATTTCGCCAGTCTGCGGAAGGCGGGCCAGAGTAGCAACGTCGACAACCATGCGATGATCGGGTGGGCGCTCCGGGCGATCGCGGGATCATAGTCAAGAACGACTTTGCCGTTCTCCTCCTTGAACAGGCGACGCGCGAAGCGCTCCCATTCGCCGTCAGGAAGATCGGGAAACGAAGCGCCGTTTGTCCGTTTTACATACGCGGCCGCGTCAGCCCAGGTGACGACCGGCGACGACTTGCCGGCATACCCGCGAATGCGCGCCAGTCCGGCTTTCCCGACGCGCGGTCCGACATCGTTCAGGACCGCGCCGCCGACCAGGGCAGGCTTCTTCATCGCAAGCGTCATTGTCACAAGGCCGCCAAGAGATGTTCCGACGAAGATGGCCCGAGGTGCATCTATCGATGCGAGCAGGTCCGCCATGTCATCAGCGTAGCGGCTGGGTGCGTAGGTCTTGGTGTTAGCGCTGTGTTCAGACCGGCCGCGACCGCGCAGGTCGACGGCAAACACGCGACGGCCCTGCGCCGCAATCTCCGGCGCGACGTCTTCGAAGTCCCGCGAATTGCGCGTGAGTCCAGGAATGCAGATAACCGGCAGCCCCTGGGCGGCGGATCCGTATTCACGGGCGAACAGTTTCAGTCCGTCTCGCGAGCGCCATTCATACTCTCGTACAGCTTCGCTCATTCTCTTGGCCTCTGATGGGAACACTATCCGAGCCGCGACCGCAAATCAGCTCTGGCTACCCGATTCCCAGTCGCCATCGAGGTAACGCGCCGCAATAAAGAGCAGGGCCGCGGCGATCAGGTAGAAAGATGTGCCGGCAAGGATCGAAAACCGAAGGCTTTCCTCACCGAACGCCTGCGAGAGACCATCGGACATTGCGCCAATGGCCAGGTCGCCCACGCCAATACCGATGAGGTTATTTATCAGCAGGAATACCGCTGAGGCCGTAGCGCGCATGTTCGGCGGCACGATGTGCTGGAAGGCGGACAAGACCGGCCCCAGCCAGGCGAGACTCAGCGCCGTCGGCGCCATGAACACGAAGAACGACACTGTCAGAGAGTCAGACAGCACGCCCAGAACGAAGAACGGCACGGCGCCAAGGAAAGCGATGGCAGGCACGGTTGCAAAGGCGGCGCGGTTGCGACCGCCAAGGCGGTCGCCCAGCTCACCGCCGAGCCAGATGCCCAGCACGCCGCCGACAAGCACGATCGCACCGTAGAAGTAGGAGGCGTAGAGAACGATCCCGGCGCCGTCAGGAATCAGCCAGCCCTCCGCCCAGCTGAAGAATTGCGGAAGGGCGTCCGGGTAGCTGCGCGACAGAAAGGCCGGCATCCAGGCGAACAATCCGTATCCCATCATCGAAGAAAATGCGGCCCCGGTGGACAGGAACCAGAAGCTGCGCTTGCGAATCAGTGTGCCAAGCACCTCGGAAACTGATGCGGCGGCCGTGGCGGCGCCGGTTGCGTCCTGTGAACCGCGCTTTGGCTCGCGCATGGTCATACGGAAGAATGGCGCAAGCGCTATGCCGGCGATGCCGAGAATGATGAAGGCCGAACGCCAGTCGAGGATCGTGGTGATGATACCGGCGAAGATGATCCCGATGGCGCTGCCAATCGGAATGCCGAACGAGTAGATCGCAAGTGCGCGGCTGCGCCGTTCTGGTGGGAAGTAATCCGAGATCAGGGAGTAGGCGGGCGCGACCCCGCCAGCTTCGCCAACGCCCACGCCCAGCCGCGCCAGAAACAGGTGGACAGCATTCTGCGCAAGACCACAGACCGCGGTCATCAGACTCCACAGCGTCAGGGCGATGGTCATGATCCAGACGCGGTTCTTGCGATCAGCCAGCCAGGCGATCGGAACGCCAAGCAAGGAATAGAAGATCGCGAATGCGACGCCGCGCATCAAACCCATCTGGGTGTCGGAAACCTCGAATTCCTGCTGGATGGGAATGGCCAGCACGCCGAGGATCTGCCGGTCGATGAAGTTGAACGTGTAGACAAGGATCAGGATGCCGAGGACGTAGGAACGATATCCGGCGGATGTTGCTGGCGTGTCAGCAGGGTTTGTAGCGCCGCTCATGTCCCGACTCCCGAATCATTGTGCCTGTAGCCGGCCACGCCGGACAGAGCTTCCCGCACCTTCAGATCACAAAAAAGATGGGGGCGGGACATAGCCCGCCCCCGACGCAGGGGAGGATTAGTAGACGAACTCAAGGCTGGCCGTGAACGTCCGCGGCGGGCCGTAGAACGCCGAGTAGGCGCCGTCTGCGCCAAGCAGGCTGGGCGTCACGAAGTTGTATCCCGCGATCCGGTATTCTTCTTCCGTGAGGTTCCGGCCATGAAGACCTGCGCGCCAACGGCCAGTCGGCGACGTGTAGATCAGGCTCATGTCGAGGAGCGTGTAGGCCTCCGGATCAAGCGGCGGAGCGCCGTCAGGGAAGACAGTGTTCGTACCCGGCGCGAAGCCTGGCACGGCTGCGTTGCCCAGATAGTACTCGTCGCGATACGAGGCCGACACGTTGAAGTTCAGATCGGCGCCGTTGGCGAAGTCGTAGATGTAGTTCATCCCGAAACGACCCGACCATTCCGGCGTATTCTGCGTCACGAACAGGTTGGCGACGTTCGTTCCGCCCGAAATGATCTCCTCGATTTCCGCATCGATGTATCCGAGCATGCCGCTGAAGAATAGGTTGTCGTGGGCATAAAGGACGCCCTCGATTTCCACACCTTGGTATTGCGACTTGCCGGCGTTGAAGACCGACGAGATGAAGGTGTCATTCACGCCGTCGCCGTCTGCGTCCGCGCCTTCCTGCACCTGGATCTGCTGGTCCTTGTAGTCTGCAAGGAAGATCGCAGTGTTGAGATCCAGTACGCCATCAAAGTAGCTGCCCTTGATGCCGATTTCGTAGCTGTCGACGACTTCCGGCGCGAAACCAGTCCGCGACAGACCCAGCGGGTCGAGATCCTCGCGTGCGCGCGGGTCGAAACCGCCCGCCTTGAAGCCCTGGCTGTAGGACGCGTAGATCGTCATGTCGTCCGTCGGCTCATAGTTGACCGAGATTCGCGGCGTGAACTGGTCGTCGGTGCGGTTAAGGCCAGTATACCCGGTCTGGGTCGCGAAGAAGACCGACGTGGTGTTCGACGGGTCGAGCGACGCTGAACCCTGGCCGAGCCACACTTCCCGCGTCACATCGGCAGTGGTTTCATCATCCGTCCAGCGACCGCCAAGCGAAACGCTCCACTGGTCGTTGAACTCATAGGTGACGTCGGCGAAGGCCGAGAAGTTCTGCTTTTCCTGCAGGCCGCCCTGGAAGATCGTCAGCCCGAGCGACGAGAGAATCAGGTCGAACGCACCGGACGCCGAACCATCCAGATAGTAGAGGCCTGCTACGCCCGACCATGCGCCGTAGTCGAACAGCGCCTGGAACTCCTGGCTGAACTGGTCGTCATTGTACCAGGCGGGCACATCGAGGTCCGCCTGCGGCAGGGCGTCGAAGTCGATTGGTGTGACGGTTTCGCCTTCGCGGTAGGCCGTGATCGACTTGAAGGTGACATTGTCATTCATGTCCCATTCGGCCGTCAGCGATGCGCCTTTTGTTTCCACCGAGTTGACGGTCCCGAGGCCGGCGCGTGTGTCATAGACGTTTCGCGTGACCGGGATGGTCCCGTCGCCGCTCGGCAGCAGGCGGTGCCCGTGTTTCGCGTTGGAATTGTCCTCCGTCATGTCGGCGGCGAACTTGATGCGAACGGTGTCGGAGGGTTGCCATTCGGCGCTGACACGGCCCGCCAGGATATCCTTGTTATAGTGATCGGCGCCGGTGTTCAGGTTTGTGCCAAAACCATCGCGAGTGTAGCGAGCGAGGGCGCCGCCGACCGCAAACGTGTCGCTGAGCGGCGCCGAACCGCTGACGATCATGTCGAGCTGATTGTAACTGCCTGCATTGACGCGCAGCTTCGCTTCCGGCGCATTCATGTTCAGTCCTTTGGTCACGTATTTGATCGCGCCGCCGATCGTGTTTCGACCATAAAGCGTGCCTTGAGGGCCGCGCAGAACTTCAACGCGCTCAACGTCGAAGATGTCGAGCACCGCACCCTGCGGTCGGGCGATGAATACGTCGTCGACATAGACGCCGACGCCCGGCTCGAAGCCCCAGACTGGGTCCTGCTGGCCGACGCCACGGATAAAGGCGACAAGCGTCGAGTTACTGCCGCGTGCGACTTCGATCGTCGCGTTTGGCGTGAACTTCTGCACGCTGGTGATATCAATGGCGCCTGCGACTTCCAGCTGTTCGTCAGAAACGGCCGTTACCGCCACCGGCGCATCAATGATTGATTCCTCGCGCCGTCGCGCGGTCACGACAACGACCTCGCGGTTTCCGTCGGCTTGCGTTTCCTGTGCGATTGCATGCGGAAGCGCGAACGACACCCCGGCCAGCGCCGTACCGGCGCCCAATACCCAACGCAGTTGGCGTTTCATCTGGAAGTCTCCTTTTTGGAATTCCGGCTTTTCCGCGCCGGCTTCGGTGGTCTTGGAATTGTGCGCTTGACTTCGTCCGGAACCGGCCCCCGCCGCCCGCTCAGGATCGCGTCAAACGCGTCAGCAAAGAACGGTACAAGCAGGTCGTACCCGCTGGTCAGGTCATCTGACTTGCAACCGCCATCGGACAGATGGTCCATCCGTCCGGTGTTCGCGAATGTCAGGATCAGCCCGCCCGAAAAGAAGTGGTAGCACCAGTAATAGTGGCCTTCAGGGGCGCCGGGCGCGGCAAGCTTCATCGCGCCGATGAATTTCTGGACGAAGGGGTCGAAGTGTTCCTGCCAGACCTCCGGCGCCCATTCGAGCGAAAGCGAAGAGTGCGCGAGCAGCTTGAACCAGGATCGCCATCCCGGCTCATCTGACTGGGCGTGTACCAGGTACGGCTTGGTATAAGCGATGATAACGTCTTCTAACGTCGGCTTGCCGTTCGCCTGCTCGATGCACACGTCGAGCGCAGCTTCCCGCTCGCGCATGAAACCTTCCGCACGGCTCAACAGCGCGGTGGAGAAGAGCTCGTTCTTCGAACCGAAGTGATAGTGGACCAGAGCGGAATCGACGCCAGCTTCCCTGGCGACATCACGGACAGCGACGCCGTGAAGTCCGCGCTCAGCGAACAGCAGCTCTGCAGCTTCGAGGATACGCATGCGTGTCTGGTCGGCCGACTCGCGGACGGCCCTGCCGCGTTTTGCCGTCTTTCCGGCCACGTGTTTCCTCCAACGTCGTCTTCAGACGAACTTTATTCATCAATGAATAAAACAGAAAGCGGGCGCGTCAATCCGGTCTTGTGAGAAAAATTGTTGTGGCAGGGGCTCAGGCGAAGACCGCTATGGGACGCAAGACCGACGCCGCATGAGAAAGTGCGCAGCGCCTCGCGTCATGGGGCGGCTTCGGTATTCATTGCCGCTCGACGCGCGGGAACCAAAATGGGAGCGATTAGAGCCTGAAACCGAAGTTCG
>JBHIWT010000105.1:0-11691 GCA_041987265.1 Hyphomonadaceae bacterium | reverse complement strand
AAAGACGGGCGCCTGACAGGCGTGCTCGATTGGGAACTGGCGCATCTCGGCGATCCCCATGAAGACTTGGCCTTCGGCTGCATGGCCGTTTGGCGCTTCGGCCAGTTGGACAAACCAGCCTTCGGCCTGACCGACCTCGAAACATTCTTCGCCGCCTATCGCGCAGCTGGCGGCCTCAAGGTCGACCGCAATCGTTTCCGTTTCTGGTTGATCTATCGCACCGTCTGGTGGGCGCTGGGCTGCCTCGCCATGGGCCGCTACTGGCGCGAGGGAACCGACCGCTCGCTCGAACGCGTCGTCATCGCCCGCCGCACGTCCGAACAGGAGCTCGACCTGCTCCTGCTTCTCGAAGATGAGATCGACGCGCCAATTGATCGCGCGAGCAGTCTCGATCAGGCGCAACCGGCTTCCCCTGCTCCAGCCCCAGTTGGCGAGCCAAGTGTCGATGAATTGCTGTGCGCCGTATCTGAATGGCTGCGGGAAAACATCAAACCGCAACTCACCGGTCGCGATCGCTTCGACCTCGCGGTCGCACAGAACGCCATCGGGATCGCCCGGCGTGAATTGCAGGCCCAACCCGAAATCTGCGACCGCCAGCTCGCCCAACAGATACTGTCCGGCGATCAGAACCTGTCTTCCCCCGGACTGTTGCAGAATCTGCGTGCAGGCGCACTGAAGAAGGTATCCGCTGACATGCCGAAGTATCCATCGCTCCTTATGGCGCGCCAAAAATGGGGACTTGCGTAATCATGGATTTCGATCTGCCCGCAGACCTCATCGACTACATCGCCAGGCTCGACGAATTTATCGACCGCGAGATCCGGCCGCTTGAAGAAGCAGACGACAATATCAGGTTCTTCGATCATCGCCGCGAGTTCGCGCGCACCGACATCGACAATGGCGGGTTGCCTCGGCCGGAATGGGAAGCCTTGCTGGCGGAAGCACGCCGACGCGCCGACGCTGCTGGATTCTTTCGCTTCTCCGCGCCTGCAAAGTACGGTGGAAGTGACGGCTCGAACCTATGGATGGCCGTTATCCGCGAACATTTCGCCGCCAAGGGCCTCGGACTTCACAACGACCTGCAGAACGAACACTCCATCGTCGGCAACTTCCCTTTCGTCGCCATGTTCGAAAACTTCGCGACCGAAGAGCAGAAACAGGAATTCATCAATGGCGGCTTTAACGGCACCCGCCAGGTGACCTTCGGCCTCACCGAACCGGACCATGGCTCGGACGCAACCTTCATGGAGACGCGCGCCGAACGAAGCGAGCGCGACGGCCAGTCTGGCTGGCTGATCAACGGCGAGAAGATGTGGACGACCGGCATGCACGTCGCCAGCCACGCCGTCACCTTCGCCCGCACCAGCGGGAAGGACGGCGATGCGCGCGGCATAACCGCCTTTCTCGTTCCCCGCGATGCGCCCGGGTTCAGGATCGAGGAATACCTCTGGACTTTCAACATGCCCACGGACCATCCGCGCGTCAGCTACACCGATGTGTGGGTTCCCGACAGCGCCATGTTCGGCGCCGAAGGCGAAGGTCTCGCCATCGCCCAATCCTTTGTTCATCAGAACCGCATCCGCCAGGCCGCCAGCTCGCTGGGCGCCGCAGACTATTGCGTGCAGGAATCCATCAAGTATGCGCGCAAGCGCAAGACCTTCGGCGCCGAGCTTTCACGTCATCAGGCGATCCAGTGGCCCATCGTTGAACTGGCCACCCAGATTGAAATGCTTCGGCAGCTGATCCGCAAGACGGCATGGGAGATGGACCGCACACCGCACAAGGAGATCGAGTCCAAACTCTCGGACAAGGTCAGCATGTGCAATTACTGGGCGAACCGTCTGGTCTGCGACGCAGCCGATCGCGCCATCCAGATCCACGGCGCAATCGGCTATTCCCGCCACAAGCCGTTCGAGCACATCTACCGGCACCACCGCCGCTACCGCATCACTGAGGGCGCCGAAGAAATCCAGATGCGAAAGGTTGCAGCCTACCTCTTCCGCTATGCCGGCCCGAACAAGGTCAAGTGATCCAGAGGCTGCAGCGGCCTGCTGGCGCGCCAGCCAGCGTCACCAGATCATCCGCAACCCGACAAGGCTGTCGACCGACTCGTCAGGATCAAGCATGTCCGCCTGCAGACGAAAGGTCACCGACACGCGATCCGACAGGCGCCAGTCAATCTCCGTCCCCAGCCGCAGCTCGTCGCGGTTTCGCAGATTGCCCGGCATATCGAAGACGAAGCCCGGCGCGTCCTCAAACGTCGCTACGAAACGGTCGCCGCTGAGCGCTTCGCTCCGGCTCCACGAAAGGCTGACGCGCGGCATGATCTCGCCGACCGCGGTCTGGATTTCCCAACCCGTGCGAACGCCAATCTCACTTTCGAGGCGATGGGACTGGCTCTCCTGCGCATCGAACGCGGCTTCCGGAAGCCGTGCAGCGCCAAACCCGTCTTCAAGGATCGACGCATAGCGCAGGCCGCCGAAGACCTCAGCCTTTCCGCCGGCAAACGCGTAGGCCCGCCCGGTTTCCACCGACAGCGAGAAGCTCGCGCCATCATGTTCTGAGGGCTGCGCATACCCGCGCGACCCGCTCAGTCCGGGCAACGATGTTGCGTAGTCCTGTTCGCCATAGGTGACGACCGCATCAAGGTACTGGTTCTCATCGATCTGGCGCGAGCCATAGATCGACATCATCACGCTCCGGGCGTCCCCGCCGTGGACTGAAGAGGACAATGGGTCAGTTCGCGTGGAAACAATACTGGCGCCGGCAACGCTGCCGTCGAAAGCAATGTGGTCGAACCCGTGGATCGATCCGTAACCAGCCCCAATCCCGTTCACCTGCGTCCCCAGCTCAGCCTTCCACGCCCCCGCCCTCCGCGCGCTGTTGCGTCCTTCGTGCGTAAGGCCCAGGGAGCCATACCCCGCGCCAAATCCAATGCCGGCGCCATGCCCCCAGCCGCCCCGCAGATAGCCAAGCCGCCGCCGCGCCCCGCCTTCAAATCTGCCGACATTGCGATGGGTGTGATGCGTGTAGTGCCTGTACCGCGCGGGATTAAGCAACGCGATGATGGTCTCGAAATCAGAACCTTCGGGCAGGTGTTGCAGGTACGCCAGATACCCGGCCAACGGCCCGCGCGCCGTCTCCGCGGCATCGTCGAGCAACAGAGCGAAGGCCTGATCGCGCTCATCCGCGCTCGCCACGGTCGCAAAACTTGCAGCGTTTGCGACAACCTGCAGCCCGCCCGCAGCAGCAGCCAGCTCGAAATTCAACAGCGGCCGCGCCTCGGGCAGTATCTCTTCTGCGAAGGAGCCCGCCAGGCTGTTGGCCGTGATCACATCAAAAGCCTGACCGTTTGCGTAAAGACCGAAGCGTTCAGTGATTTCGATCGCCCCGCCCAGCGTGACGTCGCCGCCAGAGGAAAAGGCGCCGTGCGCGCCGCTTGCGCTGACGAAGGTGCTAAACACGCCGTCCGCCTGGAACGTATAATCGGCCTCCGAATGCAGCCGGCCTTCATAGATCTCCATGGCCGACAATGATGGCAGGGACGCGACGCTGAAAACGCCGGCGCCAAATTTCTGGCCGATCTCGAAGTTCGTGAATCCGCTATCGAATGCGCCCTCGCCTTCGAAGATCAGCGTATCGACGCCGCCATCACCGCTTGCATTGCGGTTGGCGCTCGAAACGCCGCTGAGCCGCATCACGTCGTCGCCAGCGCCAAGGCTGATACGTCCCAGCACCGAAGACCCGTCCATCAGCGCCAGCGTATCATCGCCTGCGCCCATCAGGATCGCATCGCCATTGCCGACCCCGCCGCCGATTGACGCTGTGATCGAGCCGGAGTTGACCAGCAGGTCATCGCCGCCATTGAGCGAAACGCCAACAGCGCGCCGACCGTCCATATCTTCGACCGGTCCGCTGCCGCCGGCCTCGCCCCGCTCGCAGATCTCGAACCCGTCGACGTCTATGAGGCATGCAGCCCCCGTCGACCGACTGACCGTTGCAGACACGCTGGGGTTCGACACAGCCACGATGGATCCGGTGTTCCAGACCGCATCAAAGCCGTCGCCCGCATCCACAGCGATCGCAACGGCATCGCGTGCTGTCGCCGTCGCCGAACCGTCCGCATCCCCGTCAAAACCCACCGCATCAGCATCCGCGTTGGCGACTGCCACAGGGATGGCGCGCGCGATGATTTCGCCGGAATTGTTCAATTGGTTGGCGCCGCCCCCGAGGCTCAACCCGTAAGCGGACGCCCAGTTCACACTCGCCGTCGCACTTGCGATCGCATCGATACCCAGCACGTCGCCGCCATATCCTGCGTCCGCCTCGGCCTGGTCGGCGCGAGGCTCCGAGGTGACATCGATCAGCCCTTCATTGACGACCTGATCATCGCCATCGCCGAACCACCCACCAAAAGCGCGCACGCGATGCAGCGCAACCGAAGCGCTCGCCGTGGAATCCGGCTGCCGCCCGGCATCAATGCCGTCCGCATCACTGATCGCGTCGGCATTGCCGGTCGGTCGCGCCAGAACAATGATGTCTCCAGTGTTGACCAGCGTGTTGTCGCCCTGACCGGCAAGGAATCCATAGGCGGTCGCGTCGCTGACGCCGACAACAGCCGTCGCCGTCCCATCGCCGCTCGCAAACGCATCCCCGTCCGCATTGGCGTAGGCATAGCCATGACCCCGGATCGCGACATCGATCGTTCCATTGTTCTCCAGCCAGTCATCGCCGTCCCCGGCTGTAACGCCCCGAGCGTCCTGACCATTGAACGAAGATGTCGCATCCGCTTTCGCGTTCAGATCGAGGCCGAAAATGTTGTCCAGCGTATCGCCGTCCGAACGGCTCTCGGTTCGCGCAAGGCCGAGCGTTTCAACGACAATGGCGCCGTCATTGAGCATCCGCCCCTCGCCGCCGCCTGCATCGATACCGAAGGCGCGCGCGGTTGTCCTGGCGGTGGAAACCGTTACCCCATCGACGAACAGGCCGCCGACATTCGCAAGGTTGGTCGAATCCGCACTTGCCGAAGCGGCGACATCAATCTCGCCGAAATTCCACAACACATCCGCGCCGCTCCCGCCGGACAACCCGACGCCAAGCGCTCCTGCGGTAACAACGGAACTCGACTTCGCACCGCCGACCGTCGCGCTGGTATTTCCGGATGCTTCCGTCTGCGCCAACGCGTGCACCGTCACCACGCCGTCATTCTGGACCGCGTCATCGTCAGCGCCGCCATCCATCCCGACAGCCGTCGCCTCAGCGTCCGCAGCGGACGATGACACCGCCCCGCCGACAAACACATACCCGACACGGTTGATCGCCCCGCCAGCCCGCGCAATGGCGGTCAGGGTTCCGGTATTGAGCAATTCATCCGCGCCGTCGCCGCCGAGCATGCCCGAACTCAACGACGTCGACCCGGTGGCTGCGCCGGTTACCGCCGCGCCAACCGTCACACCCGCCGCCCCGCTCGTCGTCAGTGAGGCGAGACTGTCGACGACCATATCTCCCTGGTTGACGACAAGGTCTTCATCCTCGCCGCCGGAAACGCCAACGCCTTCAGCCTCGACGGTGAGTCCGTTCCGGCCAATGCTGGCGCCGCCGAACACGTAGGACTCGGTGCTGAGAGAGGCGCCTGCCGCCGCACTGACATTGGTCGCCCCGTTCGTCAGAAGCACGTCTGCCCCCGCACCGCCCATGACCCCGGCGGCGTTTGCGATCGCGCCTGCATGCGTGGCGGAATCGTTCGCGCCGATGATCGTGACATGCGTGCCCGTCACCGAATTGTTCGCCAGCGCGGACACAGAGACTGCACCGTCGATTTCGACCGTGTCGTCGCCATCGCCACCATCAACGCCGACCGCACTAGAGACGCCCCCTACGGCCGACTGGGCGCCGGAATACCCCGCCAGGTTGACCGTCAGCCCGCTCATCGAAAACGCGCTCGACGCCCCCGCACTGAGCGCGTCAGCAACATAGATGGTGTCATCGCCCGCGCCGCCCGAGACACCGGTCGCCTCCGGACTGAACGTTACGCCAGTATCCTGCAACGCCGCACCGAGGAGAACGATTTGCGTATTGGTCAGCGTAAACCCGCCGCTGGCCAGCGCCGTGCTCGTCCCCTCCAGCCAGATCGTGTCCGCCCCATCTCCGCCGGCGACAGCCACAGACGCCGGAGAAAACTCGAACAGGTTTCTGCCGCTCGCGCCGCCTACAAGCTCGACATCCGTGCTCACCGCGGATCCGGTGATGCTGGCGTTCGCAATCACATCCGAGCCAGCCGCCGTTACGATCTCGTCGTCGCCAGCGCCGCCATCCAGCCCCACACTGTCCGCGCCAGCCGTCAGGCGCACATCGCCAACCGAGCCGCCAACCAGCCCCACGCGAATACTGCGCGCATCCACATCGGCGATGGCGCTGGCGCTGATCGTCCCTTCATGACTGATGAGGTCATCGCCATCCCCGCCATCTATGCCGACAGCACTTGCATGCGCAGTCGTATTGACGTCCGCAGAGCTCGCGCCGCCCAACGTCACGCTCACCGACCTTGCAGTGTTCGTCGCCGTCGCCATCGAGTTGATGTCGCCCTCGTTGAAGATCGCATCATCGCCGGCGCCGCCGCCGATGCCTGCCGCAAGCGCGATCGCCCGCGCGTCCGCATCCGCGAAGCCTCCACCGGCTACCGTTACCGTCACACTGGTGCTGGACGCCTCGGCTCGTGCAGTTGCGCCAAGCTCGCCGCGATTGACGATGGAATCATCCCCCTCGCCGCCATCGACGCCCGACGCCCCGGCATCAGCAATGATCCCGGCATTCGCCGTTCCGCCAGACACCACGCCGATAGAAAGGATCGTACCTTTCGTCTCCGCCGTCGACGTCGACGAGACAATGCCATCATTAACAATCAGATCGTCACCGCCACCGCCGAACAGACCGATCGAGATGGTATCGCTATGAGTCTCCGCATCGTTGATCGCCACGCCCGAACCGTTCAGCGCAAGGCTCACAGCCGGCGTCTCCGCGAAACTGCTTACGGTCACTTCACCGGAATTCTCGATCCCGTCGTCGCCATCGCCGCCGTCAACGCCAATTGCGTCAGCAAACGCCCTTGTCGATACATCGTTCAGCGACACGCCGATCAGCGTCAGTGACACACCGGTCGACTTCGCCAGCACATCCGCCGACGTACTGACCACACCCTCATTGACCAGAATATCCGCGCCCGCGCCACCCGCCATTCCGAACGAATCGCCACCCGCCAGTGTACCCAGCAAACCAACGGCGCCGCCGATCAGATTGAGCCCGACCGTGACCCCGCTGACATCAGAAAACACATTTGTGGTGATCGCGGCGTCATTAAACAGAACGTCATCGCCGGTCCCGCCAGCAATCCCGTAGGCGCTGGAATACCCTTCCGCGTTGAAATCGCCCAGCGCGAACGCCGTCAGCGAAGTCGCCGCGCTGGATCCGCCGACATCAACGTCAGATGTGACGGTAAGATCGCCTGAATTGGACACCCAGTCATCGCCATAGCCTGCGTCAACGCCATAAGCTTCTCCGGTCGCAACGGCCCGCGCTTCGGCCAGCGCCGTTCCAATCGGTACAAAAGCAACCGGCGCGGAGATTGCGACCGACGCGCCATTCGCCACCGCCCTGCTGTCGACGGTAACGGCGCCCTCGTTCCGGATGAAATCGCCATTTGCTGCGCCCGTCAGCTCGACGTCCTGATCGTCGCCGTCCGCTTCATCGTCATCCAGGTCTCGCAAGCCGTCATCGCCGGCAATCCCGGTCGCCAGCGAGACCGCATCAGAGCTGGCGTCGGTCAGCGATACAGCGAGCGAGCCGCCTGTCAGGACGCCTTCAAGGACGACCGAGACGGCTGCGACATTCGTCTCGGCGTCGCCATCGATATCAAGCACGCCTTCATTGACGATCCAGTCCGCGCCCAGACCACCTTCGATCCCGACGCCGACAGCGGTCGCATCCGCCGCCGCATTCGCCAGCCCAAGGCCCGCCACAACGCCCGCGCCAGCCGCTCCGACTGTAACGCCCACACTTGTCGCATCCGCATCGGCCTCACCACGGGATGTCAAAGTGCTGGTGTTGACCACGACATCATTTCCGGCGCCGGCGTTTAGCCCCGACGCATCCGCGCCCGCGACAACCCCGGCCTCCAGCAACGTCGCCCCAATCGCGGCGCCAACCGCCGTTCCCTGCACCGAGACCGCAACACTATCCACGTCCGCCTCAGAACTCGCGCTGACATCGACAACGCCATCAGCACGCACCCTGTCCGCGCCATCGCCTGCCGCAACGCCAACTGCGCTGGCGTTGGAGACCACGTCGGTGCGGGCGAGCGCAGCCCCGGCGGCCAGTCCGGCCTGGGCGGCGATCGCCAGTTGCACCGAAACGCTGTCTGCGTTTGCGCCAGCATCTGATGTCGCGGTCAGCGTTCCATCGGTTCGGATGACATCGCCGAACAGGCCGGTGTCGATCCCGGCGGCATGAGCGGTCGCCGACGAGCTCGCATCAGCCGCCGCCGCATTCAGGGCCACGCCGGCGAACGTGCCGTTCAAACCGATTGCGACCGAAGGCGCATGCGCATCCGCATTGGCTTCGGACGTGATCGTCCCAAGGTTGGTGACCACGTCAAAGCCGAAATCACTGACGACGCCATAGCTGTTCGAAATCGCGTCGGTCACGGCGCGCGTCAACGCCGCCCCGGCCGCCACGCCACCCTCGACCACAACGCCTAGTTCCACCCCGACGCTCACCGAAGTGGCGGTCGCATTGGAAACAGCGCTCAGTGTTTCGCGGTTGGTGATCGACTGCGATCCCGTCCCACCGTAGAAACCACGCGCCGTCGCATCCGCAACCGTGCTGGCGTCCGCAAGGCTGGCGTTCAGTGTCAGACCGGAGGTTGTCCCGCTGACGCCCACCGAAACTGAATCCGACGATGCGTTTGCGGTCGCATCCACATCGATCGATCCGTCATTCTCGGCGACTTGCCCACCACCTGACCAGTCAACTCCGTTGGCTTCAGCCGTCGCCTCGGCGCCGGTCAGGGAAATCGTGCCGCCAGCGGCGAACCCGCCTGATACAGCGGCGGTCAGCGCGACCGAAACGCCCGTTGCATCCGCCGTGGCCAACGCATTCGAAACCAGCGCGCCATCATTATAGAGCTGGTCCGCGCCCGCGCCTCCGCTTATCGACCGTGATGTCGCATTTGCGTTTGCCCGCCCATCGACAGCCGCAATGCCGCCTGCGCCACCCTGGGAAACACCCTCCAGGGCCACCGACACGCCCACCGTCCGCGCAGTCGCTGTCGCGTCGCTTTCCGCAGAGCCGTTGTTGACGATGGTATCGTCCCCATCGCCTGCATCGATCGCCGTCGCTTCGGCATCCGCATCGCTCGATGCGCGCACCAGCACCCCCTCGCTGATCACGCCCTGGTCTTCGAACGACGCTGTTGCGGCGACGCCATCCGATTCAGCGGTCGCCGTTGCGTCCACCCTCACAACGCCATTCTCGCCATTGCCGAGCACATCGTTACCAGCCCCGCCGGACAGACCGGTCGCAATAGCCTCCGCACGTGTTTCGACATCAGCCAGTGTCAGGCCAAGATCCAGCCCGAACCCCTCCGGCGGGGACAGCTCCGGCATCTCGACAGATACGCCGACCGCCAAAGCGTCTGCGATCGCATCGAGATCGATCAGGCCGTCATTGAACAGGGTGTCGTCTCCCTCGCCGCCCGCCAGCCCGGTCGCATCCGCCCAAGCGCTGGCGCCCGCCCCGCCCAGCGTAAAGCCCGGCAAGAACCCGGCTGCGCTGGGCAGAAACCCGTTGGGTATGCTGACCGCAACGCCGACTTGTTGCGCATCCGATCGCGTTGTTCCGGTAATTGCACCCAGATTGCTCAGCTGATCAGCGCCCTGCCCGCCGCTCATCCCGATGATCTGCGAAGACGCGTGCGTGTCGAGCGACGCAAGCGTCTCCCCCTCGAACAGCGCCTGGAACAAAGCATCCGGCACGCCAAGCGCGGCCAGCGCCACGTTCGTCGAAACCGCATTGGCGCCGCCAGAGAGCGTGATCGTCCCGTCTGCGCGATTGAATAGAACGTCATCGCCGCCATCGCCCGACATCCCCACGGCGATTGCCTGGATCGGCGGCGGTCCGTCCGCGTCCGCCTCGCTGTCAACCCCGGCGGCGATGCGCCCGCCAATGATCGTCAGGTCGATCAGCGAGAGATTGACGCTGGTCGACGTCGTGTTCGCCGTCGCCGTCGAACTGATCGCGCCGCTATTGTCCAGAACATCGCCGAACGCGCCGCCGCTCATCCCGGTCGCGCGCGCCTCGACCGACAGGTCAAATTCGCCGCCCGCGACGTCAATCAGGTTGAGCTCTACCGAAGTCGAGGAAGCATCCGCGATCGCCGACGTCGTGATGGAGCCGCTGTTGCGCAACTCGTCGCTGCCCCAGCCGCCAGACAGGCCGAACGAGCGCGCGCTGGCGTTCACGGCGTTGCTGGCCACGCCGCCATCGGAAAGCGACAGCACGAACGACCCGCGCAACGCGGTGGCGGCCGCATCGCTGAGCACAGTTCCGCTGTTGGAAATCCGGTCGGGCGCGAATCCGCCCTGGACCCCATAGGCGGTCGCGTTGACGTTGGTCGCGGTATCGACGATGACCGCGTTGACGATCTCCAGCCCGATATCGGTCGCGCTCGCCAGGCTACCGGCGAATACGTCCATCACACCGCTATTCGTCGTCTCACCCGCCCCACCGACGCCGCGAACGCCTGCTGCTGTCGCATTTGCTGTGTTGCTGATGAACGCTGTCTGCTCGAGCGAACTGGCGTTGGTTCCGATCACCGAGATATCGCTGACAGCATTGACGGTCAGCGTGGACTGATTGTCGACCGTATCCGCGCCAAACCCGCCGTCGATTCCCGCAGCATCCGAATTCACCTCCGAAGGCGCGAAGATGAAGAAGAAGGGAAGCGGACTCAGCCCCGCATTGATGACCTCCGCACGGCCGGTCGAATTGACAGTGATGTCGCCGGTATTGGCCAGGTCGTCCGCACCGAACGATCCGAATAGGCCAATCGCGTCAGCATCGACATCTGCGCCGCCTTGGTCGCCCCGTAGGCGCCGTGGAACTTGGCATCGCGGGAGGCGTCGTCGAAAAAGACCGCCTGTCCCCCGGTGCCCAGCAGGGCGGACACATAGGGGATCAGATGGCCAAGCGCCGTTACGTTGGTAGCGACGGATTTCGCCCAGTCCTTCGCATCCATATGCGCCGCCGGCGACAGGGGTGACGGAGAGCACGTCCTCGCTACGGACAGATTGAGCCAGGTCCCAGAGGGCCTTATCGCCATCGGCGTGGACCACGACCTGTGTTTTGCCATAGCGATCGCGGAGCCTTGGATGCTCTTTGCTCAGGTCCAGAGCCTCCACGAGTTTGCTGGAAGTCAGGATATTGAGCGCCTGCTCGTTGATTTCATCCAGACCGGCAAGAGTGGGGTCATTTTCGTAGCGACGTCGAAGCGAATCGAAACTGTTGAGCAGTTGCCGACGGTCGTGCATCTGGTTCATCGTCGCGGCATCGAGCACCATGTCCCGTTTTCCAGGGCCGGACGGTCGAAAGGCAGCATCTCCGACGCCTAGGAATCCAGGCAGCCCCGGGGCACCGTAA
>JBHIWT010000104.1:0-11801 GCA_041987265.1 Hyphomonadaceae bacterium | reverse complement strand
TCGCCCTCCTCGCTGGCCTGTGCGCCCGGGTTGGTCACGGCCGGCGGATTGCTCGATGGCGGATCCACGCCGACATAGATGGTGATCTCATCCGTCGACGTATTGCCGTCGCTGTCGGTGACAGTCGCGATGATCAGCCATTCGCCCTGCGGTGCGAAGAGAGAGAAACCGGATCCTGTCCCCAGGTTGTATGGCGGCGAACTCCAGCTGATCTGGCTGGTCAGGTTGCCATCCTCAGCATCGCTCGCCGTGCCCTGCACGTTCAACAGATCGCCCACTCCAAAGGTCGCGTTGTTGCCGGGGGTTGTGATCATCACCGTTGGCGCGCCATTGGTTTCAGCGTTCACCGTGACATTCACGTTCGCTGTGCGCGTTTCGCCGCCGGTGTCGGTGACGGACGCCGTGATTACGTGCGAGCCGAGGCTGAGTACGACATTGGCGACGCTCGCTCCGGTTCCCAATGCGCCGTCAAGGCTCGACGACCAGGAGATGCTCGCAGACAGATTGCCATCCTGTTCGTCCGTTGCCGTACCCTGCAGCGTGACGGCTGCACCCTCAGTGATACTCGCCCCGTTCGAGGGCGCACTGACAGCGATCACTGGCGGCGTGTTGACCTCCTCGTTCACCGTTATCGAGACGGTGGCGGGCACGCTCGTATCCTCGCCGTCATTCACCGTGAACGAGAAACTATCCGCCCCATCAAATCCGGCATTCGGCGTGTAGGTCAGGTTCGGCGCGGTCCCCGAAAGCGCGCCATTCGAAGGACCCGTGACGACACTGTAGGTCAGCGTATCGCCGTCATCGTCGAACCCGACCAGGGCGACGCTCACAGGGGTTTCGAACGCCGTCGCCACCGACTGCGAAGACGCCACGGGCGGCGTATTTGGCGCTTCATTGACGGTGATCGCGACGGTCGCCGGCGCGCTCGTATCTTCGCCGTCGTTCGCTGTGAAACTGAAGCTATCTGAGCCTTCGAAGCCAGCGTTGGGCGTGTATGTGAGATTTGGCGCGACGCCAGAGAGCGTTCCGTTGGACGGACCGCTCGTGACGGCGAATGTCAGAGGGTCTCCATCATCGTCAGAACCCGCCAGCGTGACGCCGATTGGCGTCTGGAAATTGGTTGTCAACGATTGCGCCAGGGCGACCGGCGGGGAGTTCGGCTCGGCGCCGACGTTGATTGAAACAGTCGCAGGCAAACTGGTGAACTCGGCGTCGCTCGCGGTGAAGGTGAAACTATCTGCTCCTTCAAAACCTGCGTTCGGTGTGTAGGTCAGGTTCGGCGCTGTGCCGGAGAGCGCGCCGTTCGCCGGCGCCCCGGTCACAGCAAATGTCAGCGCATCGCCGTTTGCATCTGTTCCGGTGAGCGTTACGCCTACCGGCGTCTGGAACGCGGTTGAAACGGATTGCGCCTGTGCAACCGGCGCAACATTCGGTTGCGGGCCAACCGATACCGATACCGTCGCCGGGGCGCTCGTATCCTCGCCGTCATTCGCTGTGAACGTGAAACTGTCTGCGCCTTCAAAACCCGCGTTCGGCGTGTAGGTCAGGTTGGGCGCCGCGCCTGACAGAGAGCCGTTTGATGGCCCAGCCGCTACTGCAAAGGTCAGTGCATCGCCGTCGTCGTCGGTTCCCGTCAGGACCAGCCCGACCGGCGTCTCGAATTCCGTTGCCACTGACTGTGCCAACGCGACCGGCGGGGTATTGGGCTCCGCGCTGACCGTGATGGAAACTACTGCAGGCGTGCTGGCGGCTTGGCCGTCGTTGGCTGTGAAAGTGAAGCTGTCTGGACCTTCAAAGCCGGCATTTGGCGTGTAGGTGAGGTTCGGCGCCGTTCCTGACAGCGATCCGTTCGATGGACCGCTCGCCACGGCGAATGTCAGTGCATCGCCGTTTGCATCCGTACCAGTCAGGGTGACGCCAACCGGCGTGTCAAACGCTGTGGATACTGATTGGGCCAACGCGACTGGCGGAAAATTTGGTTCCGGGTTGACCGTAATCGAGACCGTCGCGGCCGGGCTTGTGTCTTCGCCATCATCGACGGTGAATGTGAAGCTGTCCGCTCCGTCAAAACCAGTACCAGGCGTGTACGTCAGATTTGGCGCTGTGCCTGACAGCGAACCGTTCGCCGGTCCCGACGCCACAGAATAGGTCAGCGGATCACCATCGCCGTCCGTACCTGCAAGCGTTACCCCAACCGGTGTCTCGAACTCAGTGGAAACCGACTGCGCCAGCGCAACCGGCGGCGTGTTCGGCACGGGCGCGGTTACCGACCACGCGAAGTTTGCAGTCGCATTCGCAGTCTCGGGATCGCCATCGGAGACCGTAACTGTTGGCGAATACGAACCGGCTGCACCAACGGCAATTGTGCCGCTGATCAGGCCATTGTTGGGGTTGATGCTCAGGCCGGTTGGAAGGCCGGTCGCAGCGTAGGAGATGGTGTCGCCATCCGGATCACTGGCTGCGATCTGCAGATTGACGCTGTCGCCCTCCTCGCTGGCCTGTGCGCCCGGGTTGGTCACGACCGGCGGGTTGCTCGATGGCGGATCCACACCGACATAAACGTCAATTTGATCTGTCGCCGTGTTGCCATCACTGTCGGTGACTGTGGCGATGATCGTCCACACGCCCTGCGGCGCAAAAGTCGAAAAGCTCGAGCCAGTTCCCAGGTTGTATGGCGGGGAACTCCAGCTGATCTGGCTGGTCAGGTTGCCATCCTCAGCATCGCTCGCCGCGCCCTGCACCGTCAGCACCTGTCCGACGCTGTAGCTGGCGTTGTTGGCCGGCGATGTAATCGTTACCGTCGGCCCTGAACTCGGCGGCGGCGTAACGACGACCTGAACAGTCCCCTGGTCGCTGACACCGCCTGCGTCAGTCACCGTTGCGGTGATGACATGAGCGCCAACCGAGAGGTTGGGCGATATCGAAGCGCCGGTTCCCAATGCGCCTTGCAGACTGGAAGACCAGGCGATAGCCGCCGAGATGTCCCCGTCCTCAGCATCCGTCGCTGAAGCTGACAGGGTCACTGGTGTACCCGCTTCCACCTCACTTGCAGACGCCGAAATTGCCGACAGGACTGGCGCAGTGTTGGTTACAGTCACGCCAAGCGTGGCGCTGTCGCTTGCTCCCGCGCTGTCCGTCACGGTCGCGGTAATCGTATGAGCGCCAGCAGACAGGGTCGCCACGACGGATGCGCCGGTACCAAGTCCGCCGTCCAGGTTGGACGTCCAGACAATCGCTCCCGACAAGCCGCCGTCTTCAGGGTCGGTGGCGGACCCAGTCAAGGTTACGCTCTGGCCGGACGATACAGTCGACGCAGATGACGTCGCAGAAACCAGCGTCGGTGCGGTATTGGTCACCGTCACCTGCAACGTGTCCGTGTCCGTCTGTCCGGCGCTGTCAGACACCGACGCGGTGATCGTGTGGACGCCCTGTGTCGTTAGCGCAGCCGAAACCGAAGCGCCGGCGCCGAGCCCGCCATCTAGGTTCGAGCTCCACTGAATGTTGGCCGACAAGTCTCCATCTTCCGGATCGCCTGCCGACCCAGTGAGCGTGACACTCCCGCCAGATGGAATTGAGCTGACGGATGAATTGATGGCGCCCAAGGTCGGTGGCGCATCATTGGCCTCCCGCGTAACGGTGAGCGTGTAGGTATGCGTTCCCTGCCCGCCCACGCCGACAATGGTGATGGCATTCTGCCCGGGGGCAAGCGCGACCGGCGCGCTCGGCGAACCCAGCGGCGTTGGCGTTCCATTGACCGTGAACTGGCCGCTCGTGAACCACGACGTCATCGTCAGGGTGATCTGCGAAACGCCGCCGTCCACTGTCGCTGAGTAGTTGTAGTTGTTGAATGATAGCGCTGGGGAGATCTGACCGTCGCTCAACTCGAGCGTCCGCAACCGGGCGGCGGAGGCCGGACTAGCCCAAATCGCCAGACACAGAAACGCTAGTCCAAATGCGACGAATTTCGTCGCCAGCGCCCTCAACATCGTCACTCCCCCGGAGCTTCGTTACCGAAGCTTGCGGGTCGCCGACCGAAGCGATCGCCGACCCTTCTCCGTCCCTGCGGAACCACGGCGCCACAAACAAAAAGTCTGTTGCACACGAAGGGAAACAAATGGCCAGTAGCAAGTCTACGACGTGCAACTCGCGCGCGAGGCAATCGCCGCGGACACACGCAGCGCGCCCTTGCTCAGAATTCGCTCGTCAGGGAGTGAGATCCTGCGCCGACAGGATCGTAAGCGCGACCGGATGATCCGGTTGAAGCTCCAGCAGTCGCCGCGCCGCTGCAACGGCTTGCCCGGTGTCGCCCTGCTGGTCACGGATCATCGCCAACAGCGAAAGCACTTCGATGTCACGCGGATGGTGCGCGGCTGCAGCCTCCAGAACATCTGCGGCGTCGTCGGTTCGGCCCGCACCCGAGAGAGCGACCGCATAGGTATAGGCAAACCGGACATTTTCCGGCTCCAGCGCCAACGCCGCTTCCAGTGAAGCGATCGCGTCTTCCGTCCGGCTCTGCCGGACAAGGTTGAGCGCCAGCGAAAAGTGCGCGAGCGCACTGTCAGGATCGATTTCAAGCGCTCGGCGCAGGAAACCCTCGCCTTCTCTGTCGCGGCCTGAATCACGGAAGATGTCCGCCAGATTTACGAGGGCAGGCGAATAGTCAGCGTCGAGGCGAAGTCCCGTGCGCAGCGATTGTTCTGCGCGCCTCTGATCGCCGCGCGCCGCATGGTAGTTGGCGAGATTAAGGTGGATTTCCGGCCGCTCGGCCGAAGCCAGTTGCGCGGAGAAGTACTCCGACTCTGCTGCAGAAAAGGCCTGTTGTTCATCGTCAGGCAGGCTCGCCGGGCCTGCTGCCGCGAGGGTCTGGACCGCCTCAACACGAACAGCGCGAAGCGGATCGCCCAGTAGCGGCGCAGCAACGACCCGGCTCTCTAGAGGCGCCTGTCTCATGGCGCGCACGGCGCCGATTCTTACGAGTGGCTCTTCCGACCGCAGGGCGGTTTCGATCACTCGCAGGACGTCACCATCGATGTAATCGCCAAGCATCTGTGCGGCTGTCGCGCGCGCAATCGCTGGCGCGCCATCTTCGTCATCCAGTAGATTGATCAACATCGCCGCCGCATCCGGCTGACGGGTGCGTGCCGCCGCCAGCGCTTCGCCGTAATGCAGACCGGGCTCAATTGGGCCGCCGCCCAGCCACTCGGAGATCTCCGATACCGCCCAGGCGTTTGTCTGATCCTCGTGGCAGGCCGTACAGGCGTTCGGCGCTCCGATTGAAGCCGACAGATCGGGGCGCGGAATTCGGATACTGTGATCACGCCTCGGATCGACGCTCATGTAGATCTTGTCCGGCATGTGACACGATACACAGGCCGCACCGTCTGAACCCGGCGCATGGTGGTGATGGTCTGTCGTATCGTACAGTTTGGCCTGCATGCTAGGGAAGCGCGCGGGCGGCGCTTCGTTGTGACATGCGGTGCATAGGCCGTTGTCTTCCATCCAACGCTCGCCGCTGTGGGGATTGTGGCAATCCGTGCAGGTAACCCCGGCGCGGAACATCGCGCTCTGGACAAAGGACCCCCAGACATAGACCTCATCATCAATCTGGCCATCTGCGTGGTAAAGCTGCGCTTCGAGCAGTTCGGGCTTGTAGTTGTCGAGAAAATCCGCGCCGGGCGCCGGTCTGTCGGTCAGACTCTGGCGCCGCGAATGGCAGGCTGCGCAGACACCGATCTGACCGCGCGGCGTCCTCAAGGCCGTTTCGAGCGCGAAGCCCCAACCCGGTTCGCCGGCACTGGCCCCCGCGCCGGCCCAGTCAACATGCTCCCGGCCCGGACCGTGGCAAGCCTGGCAACCGACTGTGAGCGCAGAGGCGCTGGTCTGGAACGCGTTGGCTGACAGATCGAAGCGCTTCTGGAGATCCGTGGAGTGACAGGCCGCACAGTTCGAATTCCAGTTGTAGTGACGCCCGGTCCAGGCCAGTGGGTCGTCATGCGCTGCGATCGCAGGCTGCAGATCGAACCATCGCTCCTGCTGCGCATCCCACGCGATCGTCAACGCCTGTAGGCGGCCGCCCGGCAGCGCAACTAGGTATTGCTGCAGAGGCGCTACGCCGAACGTATAAAGCACCTCAAATTCCGCCGACTTCCCGTCAAGACCCGGCGCGCGGACGAAGTAACGATCCTTCCTCTGAAAAAACTCTGTGGCGCCGTCTGGCCGCTGGAAGACGGCGTTCTCGAAATCACCCAACACAGTTGCGCGAGACGCCTCGGCCATCGCCTGGCTATGGTGTGAGCGTTCCCATTCGGACTGCTCAACCGCGTGGCAGTCTGCGCACAGCGCGTCTTCCACGAAGCCGAGGTCTGCGGCAGGTTCGACAATGAAAGATGCTGCAGATTCAAAAGTCGTCGAACCCGCCGAACGAAGCGCAGCAACGGCTGCGCCCACGCCGGCCAACACGAGGAGAGCTCCGGCCGCAGCGGCGATCACCTGTTTAGCCGATACTCTTGAACCGCTGCCGGGCATTAGACTGATCAGGCCCCCGCGTGGAGGCGCTCGCGCCCCTCAGGTCACAACAGGTTCTGCAATGCAGGTCTCATGCCCCGTCAATCAAAGCGCTTTAAGCCGCGCGCAGGAGCTGTAATTCAGCTGCGGAGCGAGCATCGGGGCTTAAGCGGTAGCGGCACGCGAATTCACCGGCGCATCGCCACGCAGCACAATGTAAATTGCCGGAATGACGAGGACCGTCAGCAGGGTCGATGACGCCAGTCCGAACAGCAGCGAAATGGCGAGGCCCTGGAAGATCGGATCGAACAGGATCACGGCTGCTCCGATCATCGCCGCCAGAGCCGTCAACAGAATCGGCTTGAAGCGGATCGCGCCGGCTTCCAGCAGGACTTCACGCAACGGCTTCCCGTCCCCACCGGCATGGCGGATGAAGTCCACCAGCAGGATCGAGTTTCGCACGATGATGCCGGCAAGCGCGATGAACCCGATCATCGAGGTCGCGGTGAAAGGTGCGTTGAACAGGACATGCCCGATAACGATACCAATCAGCGTCAGCGGTATCGGCGTCAGCACAACCAGCGGGAGGCGGAAGCTGCCGAATTGCGCCACGACCAGCACGTATATGCCGAGGATCGCCACGCCAAATGCTGCGCCCATGTCGCGGAACGTGACGTAGGTGATCTCCCACTCCCCATCCCACAGCAAGGTTGGCGTCGTTTCATCGTCCGGCTGTCCGTAAAGGCGAATGTCGGGTTTGGGCAGGCCTCCCCAGTCGTGCGCATCGACCGCGGCTGCGACGTCCAGCATGCCGTAGATCGGCGCTTCGTATGCGCCGGCAAGCTCGGCCATCACCATCTCGGCGTAGCGCCCGTCCCGCCGGAAGATCGGATAGTCGCCTGCCTCGTTTGACACCGAAACCAGTTCGCCCATCTCGACGAGACGACCACGATCTGCCGTCGCCGCGACCGGCATAGCGGCGAGACTCTCCGACCAGACGCGCGCCGATTGCGGCAACCGCACCGAGATCTCGATAGGGTTCCGCCCCTCGCCGCGATGCGAGTAACCGACAACCTTGCCGCCCAGCGCCAACGCCATCGAATCCATCAGATCCGTTTCCGGAACGCCGAAGAACTCTAGTGAGGGCTGATCGACCGTCAGGCGCAACCGAGGCCGCGGCTCGCCGAAGCTGTCATCCACGTCCACGATGTAGGGGATGTCATCGAAAATCTGGCGCAGCTCGCGCGCGACTGCGCGGCGTGTATCAGCGTCGGGCCCATAGATTTCCGCCAGAAGTGTCGCGATCACCGGCGGTCCTGGAGGCACTTCCACCACGCGGATCGAGGTTCCTTCCGGCGCCGGAGCGGCTTTCAACCGTTCGCGAAGATCGAGCGCGATTGCGTGGCTTGCACGGTCGCGGTCGTCCTTGGCCGCGAGTGTAATCTGCAGATCACCCTGCTCCGGTCGCTGGCGCAGGTAGTAATGGCGCACGAGGCCGTTGAAATTGAACGGGGACGCGGCGCCCGCATAGGCGTCGATCGCAACAACCTCAGGAATGCCGCTTGCGATGGCGGCGACATCCATCAACACACGTTCGGTGGATTCCAGACTGTCGCCTTCGGGCAGATCGACGGTGACCTGCAACTCCGATTTGTTGTCGAACGGCAGCAGTTTCACGCGCACAGTTCCGGTCACAAAAAGTGCGCATGCTAGAAGTGTTGCAATCCCTACTGCAGCAAGGAACAGGCCCGCCTGCTTGCGACTTGCCAGTACCGGACCGGCGACGCGGCGGTACATCCGACCCAATGGACCCTCGTCCTCATGATGAGATGCGCCGTCTTCGAGCACACGGCGAGCGAAACGCACCATCAGCCAGGGCGCCAGCACGACGGCGACGAAGAAGGAGAACAACATCGCGGCCGAGGCGTTGGCCGGAATGGGCGCCATGTAGGGGCCCATCAATCCGGACACGAACATCATTGGAAGAAGTGCGGCGATAACAGTCAGCGTCGCGATGATCGTCGGATTGCCCACTTCCGCGACGGCCTCGATCGCTGCATCGCGGCGCGAGCGCCCGTCTTTCATCGCCCAGTGACGTGCGATGTTCTCGATCATCACGATGGCGTCGTCGACGAGGATCCCGATCGAGAAGATCAATGCGAACAGGCTGACACGATTGATCGTGTATCCCATAAGATTGGACGCAAAAAGCGTCAGCAGAATTGTTGTCGGAATCACGATGGCGGTGACGAGCGCTTCGCGTATGCCGATGGCGAACGCGATCAGGACGACAATCGACACCGTCGCCAGACCAAGGTGGAACAACAACTCGTTGGCCTTCTCGTTGGCCGTCTCCCCATAATTGCGGGATACCGCCGCCTCGACGCCGTCCGGTATCAGCCGCCCTTCCAGCTCATGCAGGCGGTGTTCGATCGCTTCTGAAACGACCACGGCGTTCGCGCCGTCGCGTTTCGCCAGCGCTATGCTGACGGCCGGCGCCATACGAAGCCCGTCATCGAAGGATGTGAAGCGCCAGACGCGCGCCTGGTCCTCCCGCGGACCCAACGTGACGTCAGCGACATCTCGAACGTAGACCTTGGAGCCATCAAGCGCCGGGACGCTGAGCAGGCCAATCTCCGCGGTGTTGTTCAGCGTTTCGCCGACAGCGACGGACAACGTACTGCCGCGTTCGCGTAGGTCCCCGGCTGGAAAGCTCCGGTTTGCACCTTCGATACTATCGAGCAGCGCCTTCAGAGATACGCCGTATAGGGCCATGCGTCCGGGATCCGGGGCGATGCGGATTTCCTGGGGGCGGCCACCGACAATGAATGACAATCCGACATCATCGACCTTCATGAGCTCGGCCAGCAGTTCGTCGGCGACGAGATAGAGCGACTGGTCGTCCCATCGATCCGCTGCGCCCGCTTCGGGCGCCAGCGTAATCACAACAATCGGCACATCGCTGATCCCGCGCGCAACGACGTGCGGTTCGGGAATACCCGCCGGAATGCGGTCGTAGTTGGCGCGGATCTCCTCGTGGATACGCAGCACTGCGTCATCGGCGTCTGTGCCGACCATGAAGCGCGCGGTCACCAGGACCGCATCATCCATCGTCTGGCTGTAGACGTGCTCAACGTCGCCGATGCCTTTCACGATGGTCTCGAGAGGCTTGGTGATGAGTTCTGCGGCGTCGACCGCCCGCAGGCCATCGGCGCGGACATGAATGTCCACCATCGGAACGCTGATCTGCGGTTCTTCCTCGCGTGGGATGGTCAACAACGCCAGAACGCCGAGCGCAATCGCCGCCAGCAGGAAAAGCGGGGTCAGCGGCGAGTTTATGGTCGCACGCGTGATTGAACCAGATACGCCGAGTTTCACTGCGCTGTCTCCGGCGGGAGGATTCTGTCGCCGGCCCGGAGACCAGAGAGAATCTCGACGCCATCCGGCGTCTCATCAGTCGGGATATCTGCGCCGCGTTGTACCGGCGCCTCGATCACCGCGTCGCCCGCCCGCAGCAGCCGGACATAGTCCGCGCCAAACCGTGTCACGATCATGCGTTCAGGGATCACGATCGCTCGACGCACGCCCAACGGTGCGGCGACGCGGACCCGCGAGCCGATCAGATCATCCGACACGCCGGGCGCATCAAGGTCGACCGTCACGCGGCCGCGCGTCACCGCAGGGTAGACCTGCCGCACAATCGCGGTTTCAGCGCCGTTCGCCCCTTCAACAATCCTCAGCTCCTGGCCTTGCTCCAGCGTCCGGCCCTCGGATTCGGGTAGTTCGATGCGCAGGACCTGTGCGCCAGTCGAAATCGCGACGACCACCTCGCCGGGCAAGACCACCGAGCCCTGCGGGATCGGCGCACGGGTCACTCGACCATCCGCCGGCGCGGCGACCTGTCCCTGTTCCTTGACCGCTTGCGCCGCCGCAGCCTGCGCCCGCGCCGCCCTCAGCCCGGCCTCGGCAGCCGAGGCCTCCGTCCGCGCCCGTTCGATCTCCGCGCGCGCGATCGCCTGCGCCGCGAACAGCCGCTCGGCGCGCTCCAGGGCGCTCTTCGTGCGCTCCGCTGTGGCCGCGGCGGCGGTTACCGCCGCGCTGGCCGCCCGCGCTTCTGCGTCGATCCTGTCGTCGCCGATGACTGCCACCAGCTCGCCCTTCTCGACGGTGTCGCCCTCACGGACCAGCAGGCGCGTCAACGTTCCGCCGATCCTCGCGCGGGCGTCGCCAACGTCGCGGTTGGTCATGATCGCGGCGACGATCCGGAAGTCGGGCGCGTCGATCTCCTCGACCAGAAGCGCCTGACTGCTATCGACTACCGCAACGGCTTCGTCGTGTTCGACCTCTGCGCCGCAGGACGCGACGCCGATTGCGGCAAGCGAAAGAACAATTGTCCGGAACGCAGCGTGAGCTTGCATCTCTAGGCTCCTATGTAGATCGCGAACTGAACCGACGCGCGTTCATTGCACCGTGGTGCGGCGCAGGTCTTGGAAACGGGCCTGTCTGGGTCATGGCAATCTGTTGTCATTCTCTCAGCCCCAGACTGTTGATCCTGCTCAAAGCGCGGCGCCGCATCCGGCCCTAGAAATTCAGGTGCGCTCAATATACCACGCTGCCACTTGCGTATATTAGTATATTCGAATATATGTCAATAAGGGATTGAAACGTTCGACCCATTTAACAGGGAGGCAAACGTGTCGGAAATTGTCGTGCTTGGCGCTGGGCTAGGCGGCGTGATCGCAGCCTACGAGATCAAGGAGCAGCTTCGCTCAGAAGACCGCATCACCGTCGTTTCGAACGGAGATATCTGGCATTTCGTTCCATCC
This sequence comes from Hyphomonadaceae bacterium, assembly GCA_041987265.1. Taxonomy (GTDB): domain Bacteria; phylum Pseudomonadota; class Alphaproteobacteria; order Caulobacterales; family Hyphomonadaceae; genus IH12. Next base: position 471 of record JBHIWT010000104.1, on the reverse strand, counting down.
AACCCCTGGGTCGCCGTTGGCTGGCGGAAGCGCGACGCCATCGAGATCGATCTCAAGCAAGTAATGAAGCGCAAGAAGATCAACTTCACGGGCGTGGGTGCGAAACGGGTCCATCCGGAAGAAAACCGCGTCGAACTTAACGACGGCAGCGACATCCAGTACGACTACCTGGTCATCGCGACAGGCCCGGAACTGGCGTTCGACGAAATCGAGGGGCTGGGTCCCAATGGCTTTACCCAGTCAATCTGCCACGTCGATCACGCCGAAAAGGCAGGCGAGGCCTTCGAAGCCTTCTGCAAATCACCCGGTCCGATTGTTGTTGGCGCCGTCCACGGCGCCTCGTGCTTCGGGCCAGCCTACGAATTCCTCTTCATTCTGGAAACTGAGCTGCGCCGGCGAAAATTGCGCGACCGGGTTCCGATGACGTTCGTCACTTCGGAGCCGTATATCGGACATCTCGGCCTCGACGGC
>JBHIWT010000103.1:0-12023 GCA_041987265.1 Hyphomonadaceae bacterium | reverse complement strand
GGTCTTCAACGACCATCTGCGGGCTGACGGCCTGCCGGCGGAGTGGCTGTCCCGGCCGAACGAACCGCGCCGGGATCAGGTGCTCGACTATGCGGCGCGGCTACGGACGCTGATCATCCAGCAACGTTTTACCGAGGCCGAAGCGCTTGCCGATGAAATCATCGAGCGCGACCCGATCGGCATAGAAACCAACGCCCAGCTGGCCCGCATCTTCAACCGGCGCGGAAAACCGGAAAAGGCGCTCGAGCGCATTGACCACGCGCTTGTATTCCACCCCGGCGCGCTGCAGCTCAGGTTCTGGCGCGTCAACGCCTTTGCCGAGAAGGGCGAATATCGAGGCGGTATCAACGAACTGGTTTCGATGCTCGAGGATGCGCCGGGCGATTCCGGCACGCGCTATTTCCTGTCTTGGATCATCAGCGAGGCGGGTTTCACCGACGAGGCCGTCGCGCTGGCTGACATCGCCATTCCGCGCCTGCGCGCCCTGCACAATAGCGGGGATATGAACGCGGTCGCTGCGCAGATGGCGGTTGATCTGCAGGAGCGCCCATCGACCGTCGAACGCGCGCAGATGTATCTGCTGAACCACGATCTGGAAGGCGCGCTGCCATGGCTGCAGCGACTTTATGACCGCAACGAGCGATCGCATTTCGTTGAACACCCCAACGACTACAAGCCCTTCTTGTCACTGGCGCTGCGCGAGTCCGGCGAGGTCGAAGCCGCTGACAGGCTTGATGCCGAAATCCGTCAGGAGATCGAGAAGCTGACCAGCGATGGCGATGAAAGCGACGTGCTGTTCTTGCCGTACAAGACGTTCGCGGCGGCCGCGCGCAATGATCTGCAGACGTTGTTCCAGCATCTCGATCGGGCGGAAGCCAATGGCTATATCCTGTTCGGGTTGAACGACGTCGCCTTCGATCACCTTCGCAACAATCCCGAGTTTGTGGACTACGAGTCCCGATTCCTGCGTATCCGCGAACGCCAACGCGACATACTGTTGGAAGATGGCTTCATAGACCGCATCCACGCGGTCGTCGGCAATCCGGCGGACGCCGGCTGAGCGACTTGATTGCCTGACATGCCGTCTAGGCGGTCTGCACGATGCTCCCGCAAGCGTCGCAGATCGCAACGCCATCATCCGGTTTCAAAGTGAAGTGACCGCAGTTCGGACAGGCGTCGCCCAGATAGCCCTCGCCGTGCTGCGGCGTCGTCGCAGCGGATTCCTTGCTCGTCCGGTTTTCGTCGCGATCCTTCCGGCTCTCGAACATGACGATGTTGTCGGGCACCAGGCCGCGCGAGAAACCGCGCGAGATCAGTTGTTCCGCACGCGGAGCCGGCGCGCCGCCTTCGCCTTCGCCAGACCCAAGACCATCCGTCGACAGGTGCTCAACTTCTGAAAGGTCCTCACGATCAAGATACGACACGGCGAGTTCGCGGAACAGATAGTCAAGGATCGACGTGGCGCGCCGGATCGAGTCGTTCCCGGTCACTTCGCCTGCTGGCTCGAACCGTGTGAACACGAACGCGTCGACAAACTCTTCCAGCGGCACGCCGTACTGCAGCCCGATCGACACCGCGATAGCGAAGTTGTTCATCAGCGACCGGAAGGCCGCGCCCTCCTTGTGCATGTCGATGAAGATCTCGCCCAGCTCGCCGTCTTCGAACTCGCCGGTATGGAGGTAAACCTTGTGTCCGCCCACAGTCGCTTTCTGGATGTATCCCTTGCGCCGATCGGGCAGGCGACGGCGCTGCGCAACATAATACTCGTCCACTTCGCGCACTTGTGGTGCGATGCGTCTTTCAGACGGCTCGAGTCCGGATGGCGATCGCGCCTTCTTGCGCGCGTCCTGGATGCGCGCACGTAACTCCGCGTCGACCACGCCGCCACCGCCCTCAAGCCGGATGCCCAGCCCTGCGCCCACAACGGCGCGAACGGCGTTCGCAAGTTGCCGCGATCCCGTAGCCTCGCGCTCAGCCCTAGCACAGCGGATTGTCGGCGGTGCTGCGAGCAGGGGAGAGATCGCAGCCGCCATTGAAATACGGCTCGCCAGATCTATGTCGTCTTCACGCTTGAGAATTTCGGCGATCGGCGATTTGGGGTCGGAGACCGGGCGTCGTCGGCCCGCTACCGTCAGGCGCGCGTCCTCAATCTCGGCTGCGGATACGCCCAGCGCCCGCAACAGGGCTTCCCCGTCGGTGTCGAATGCTTCCGGTTCGAGTTGTAGGCGATCCCGGATCACGTCGTCGCCGACCACCCATCTGGAGAATGCAGCGGAGATCGCAAGGCCGTCGCTGAGGGCGCCCTCGATCCTGTCCCTTGCATCCGTTGTCAGCCCGCGCGCCTCCAGACGCGCCCGCTCCAGACCGTCGATCTGATCGAGCTTTCGGGCGCCGAGAATGCGCAAGCGCACATCTTGCGCCTGCGCCTCGCTGGCGACCACATCCAGCGCCCGGTTAACACAGTTCGCCAGACGCGGAACCGCTTCATCCTCCACGTTCTGAAGGATCGCGACTGGCTCAACGCCAACGCTTTCCGCTTCGGTCCAGCTCATCGCCGCGCCGGACGCGCGCTGGACCACCAAGCGTAGGGTAGATTTGTCCGCAGCGCCTGGGTCCGCCGCTGCACGACGCCACTCGCCAGCGGCGGTGACGAGTTCAACTGCTGCGGCAATCCCTTCCTCGCTCGAATACGACAGGCCGCGGCTCATAATGGCTGCCCCCAAACCAACCAGCACCACGGTGCAGTCGCCGACGATGGCTGCGATGGCGGCGAGGTCTGCGGAGAGCACATCACTGTCTTCTGCCGAGTCCGGCGCGGAATATCGCGCCAGGTTGACGGCGACGGCGGGCGAGGCGGCGTCAGGGTCGTCTGCGCCAATCCGCACCTCCGCCCACAGCCGACTACGCGACAGGCGGTCAGCAGCTTCGGCAAGCTCATCGACAGATGCATCGCTCCAGGAATCTGTCGACAGGCACACGCCCGCAGGCTCGCTCACGCCTGACGCTTGCCGCCTCAGGGTCAGCGCTGCGGCACGGGGACCGCCCGGTGCGCTTAAAGCGGATTCGATCAGTTCCGCGTCCGCACCGGACCGGAAGGCATCAATCAGGCTGTCGGAGGACGGGCGCCCGGCGTCATCGGTGTCGACCGTGATGGATTCGAGCGCGTCGGCGAGCGACACCATCGCCTGGGCGGCAATATCGCGAGCAGTCGCGCTGGAGGCGGCCTCCGATATCGTGCTGGCGACTGTGCGTGCGGCGCACGGCTTGGCCAGCGCCGCGATGATGGAGCCCAATGGGGCGATTGGGGTCATTTTTCGGGCGCGGATCGCATCACACGCGATCTCCGAAATCTCGGGGTTATCGTGCAGCGCGCCAATCGCAGCAAAATGGCCCTTCAGCGGCTTGGCGGTCTTTTCGATCGTCTCAACAGCGCCGAGCAGCGTCTCGCCGGACTCCAGCACCCGCGCCAGTCGTTTTTCGGCTGCCTTTGGACGCGACCCGGTGCGGGATTCGGGCATGAATCGACTCCACATAATGCTCGCGGCAGAGTGCCGGGAGCGCAGCGAATCGGCCACATGATGGGCGTGATTTGGCGCGATTGCACACAAGAAAATGCCGCACGCGCGCGTCAGTGTGGTAACTGGACCCCGGCATGCCCGGGCGCCATATTTCCGCCGCGGCAGAAACCGACGTTCGTGACGGGATTCGTGGAGACCTAATGCTCAAGGCGATATTCAGCTGGTGGAACGATGCGACGCTTGGCGCGCGTTTCGATATCGGTCGGCGCGCCCGACGCGTGGGTCGCGACGATATGGGCAATGAGTATTTTGAGGAGCGCCGCCCCAGCCAGGAAGGCCGCAAGCGCCGTTACGTGATCTACAAGGGTCTAGCTGAGCCGTCGAAGGTTCCGGCGGACTGGCACGGCTGGCTGCATTATACCTTTGATGCGCCGCCTACCGATGCGCCGCTTCCCCGCAAGACCTGGGAAAAAGACCACAAGCCAAACCTGACTGGCACGATCCACGCCTACCACCCGCAGGGAAGTCTCGCTGAAACCGGCGAGCGGGCGAAGGCGACAAGCGACTACGAGGCATGGCGACCGGATGCGTGAATCTCTGTTTGAATCCATCGTCGGCCTGGTGGTTGTCGCCGTCGCGGGCGTATTTCTCGTATTCTCGATGAACCAGCGCAGCGAAGCCGCGCCGCGCGACAGCTACGTTCTGACGGCCAGCTTTGATCGCGTCGACGGCATCGGCGTTGGCAGCGATGTGCGCGTCGCGGGCAAGAAGGTTGGCGTTGTTTCGTCAATCGACCTTGATCCGACGACATACCGCGCCGTTGTCGATTTCACGCTTCCCAACACCATCGCACACGAGAGCGAAGCGGTAGAGTTTCGTATCCCGGATGATTCCACGGCGCAGATCGTGTCGGATGGTCTGCTTGGCGGCGCATATGTCAGCATCATGATTGGCGGATCGTTTGAGACGCTGCTGCCTGGCGACCAGCTCCAGTACACGAATTCACCGGTCGACCTGCTTTCGGTTCTGGCGGCCTTCGCTGACGGTGGCGCAGCTGGCGAATAGGAGGCGGATCCTTTGAAAGCAGGCGCTCTCACTTCAATACTTTTTATAGCTGGCCTGGCCCCCGCCGCGACAGCGCTGGAGCCGCGCGCTGGCGTTGTCCTTCGGGCGCTCGACAAGATCACCGGCAACTCTACCGATCTACGCACTTCCGTTGGCAGCACGATCGAATTTGGCCGGCTCGAGCTGACCGTGCGCGCCTGTTTCCAGGCCCCGCCCGAGGATACGCCTGAATCAGCCGCCTTCATCGAAGTGCAGTCCAACACGCCCGAAGAACGCGCTCGGCTCCCTGGCGGCCAGGATGTAGATACGGCGAGTCAGACAGGTGCGAACGCCGACGGACAGATCTTCTCGGGCTGGATGTTCGCGTCATCACCCGGCCTCAATGCATTGGATCATCCCACTTACGACGTTTGGGTGATCACCTGCACCGCTTCTGCGCCCTGAAGCGTCCGCCTGCCGATCGAGAAGTCGGCATCGCTCTGAAGCGCGTCACTCAGCATTTCTCGGAATTCCACGCGCGAGGCCTCGCGCACGCCGAACTGTTCGAGGTGGCTGGTTGTGAACTGCGTATCCAGCAGGCGATATCCGCCCAGCTTCAACCGCGCGACCAGATGAACTAGAGCGACCTTCGAGGCGTCCCGCTCGAGTGAAAACATGCTCTCGCCAAAGAAAGCCGCCTTCAGGCTCACGCCGTACAGCCCGCCGACCAATTGATCATCCTGCCAGCATTCCACACTGTGAGCGTGGCCCATCCGATGCAGCGAGCTGTATAGATTCAGGATGGGCGCGTTGATCCATGTCTTCTCCCGGCCCTCAGCGGGCGCGGCGCACGCCTCCACCACGCTCGAAAACGCGGTGTCGATGCGGATGTCGAACCGATCGGACCGAACAACCTTTCGCAGGCTGCGGGGTATGTGCATGGCGTCCAGAGGCAGGACGCCGCGAACGTCCGGATCGACAAGGAACAGTCTGGGATCATCTGCGCTGTCGCCCATCGGAAACACGCCGCGGGCGTAACAGTCGAGCAACTCTTCAGGGCCGAACGCTCGGCTCACGACAGATCACTCCGTCTTCTTCGGCGCCAGGAAATTCTCCAGCCAATGAATATCATAATCGCCGTTCTGCACATCGGTATTGTCGACCAGCCGGCGATGCAGGGGAAGGGTCGTCTCAACGCCGGAAACAACCATTTCTCCAAGCGCACGACGCAAACGCATCAAGGCTTCGGTCCGCGTCTGGCCCAGCACGATGAGCTTGCCGATCAGGCTGTCGTAATGCGGCGGCACGCGATAGCCAGAGTAGACAGCGGAATCTAGCCGCACGCCCAGTCCGCCCGGTGCATGAAACTCCGTGATCTCGCCGGGGCAGGGCACGAAGGTTTCCGGGTTTTCCGCGTTGATCCGACATTCGATCGCGTGACCGGTAAACTTCACATCCTTCTGCGCGAAAGGAAGTTTGCAGCCAGCAGCGATGCGGATCTGCTCGCGTACCAGGTCGATCCGCGTGATCATCTCGGTCACCGGATGTTCGACCTGAAGCCGGGTGTTCATTTCGATGAAATAGAACTCATCGTTCTCGTAAAGGAACTCGATTGTCCCGACGCCGAGATAGCCGAGCTTCTTGATCGCCGTGCAGACGGTCTTGCCGATCGAGGCGCGGGTCGATGCGTTGATTGCAGGCGAGGGAGCCTCTTCGAACACCTTCTGGTGGCGTCGTTGCAACGAGCAATCGCGCTCGCCCAGGTGCACCACATTTCCGTGGCTGTCAGCGATGACCTGCACCTCGATATGGCGTGGTTTTTCCAGATACTTTTCGATGTAGACGGCGTCGTCGCCGAACGCTGACTTCGCTTCGGTACGCGCGGTCTTGAACGCTGTCTCCAGATCGGCCTCGGTCTTCGCGACCTTCATCCCGCGACCGCCGCCGCCGGCAGCAGCCTTCACCAGAACAGGATAGCCGATCTCCTTGGCGACTTTCATGGCGTCCTTGACGCTTTCAACACCGCCATCGGATCCGGGCACCACCGGAATACCCGCTTCCTTGACCGCGTCCTTGGCGGCGATCTTGTCGCCCATCATGCGGATATGGTCGGCCGTCGGGCCAATGAAGGTGATGTTGTGCGCCTGTACGATTTCGGCGAACTTTGCGTTCTCCGACAGAAAGCCATAGCCCGGGTGGATCGCTTCTGCGCCGGTAATGTCCGCCGCCGTCAGGATGGCTGGAATATTGAGATAGGATTTGGCCGATGACGCTGGTCCCACACAGACGCTCTCATCGGCGAGGCGCACATGCATAGCATCCTTGTCGGCCTCGGAGTGGATCGCGACGGTGGAGATGCCCATCTCCTTGCACGCGCGGTGAATGCGCAGCGCAATCTCGCCTCGGTTCGCGATCAGGACCTTCTGAAACATCTTCACCGCACTATTCTATGATGACGAGCGGTTCGCCGAACTCGACCGGCTGTTCATTCCCGACAAGTATGGATTTGACGGTCCCGGCTTTGTGGGCCGTGACCGGGTTGAACGTCTTCATCGCTTCGACCAGCAACAGGGTCTGGCCCTCGCTGACCGTATCGCCTTCCTTGACGAACTGAGGCGAGTCCGGATCTGGCGTCAGGTACGCGGTCCCCACCATGGGCGACTTCACCAGCCCGGGGTGTGAAGCATCAGCAGCGGCGGCTGCAGGCGCGGCGCTCGCCGGAGCGGCGGCCGCAGCGACGGGTGCAGGCGCAGGGGCAGGGGCGGCTGCAACATACTGAGGCGCGGCAGCGTGCAGGATGGTCCCGTCATTCCGGGAAACGCGGATGCGCAATTCGCCCTGTTCAACCTCGATTTCTCCAAGGTCGCCGTCGCGAAGTATGGCGGCAAGCTCGCGTATCAGCGAAGTGTCGAGCTTTGAGGACTTATCAGACATTACGGCTTAACTCCGTTGTTCCGCCAGATTGATGGCGGCGTCGACCGCGAGGCGATAGCCAAACGCCCCAAATCCCGCCACCAGCCCAGATGCTGCCGGCGCGACAAAGCTTCGGCGTCTGAAGCTTTCCCGGGTGCCCGGATTGCTGAGGTGCACCTCCACGACCGGAATCGTCAAGGCTTTCAGGGCGTCGTGCATGGCGATAGATGTGTGCGTGTAGGCGCCGGCGTTCAGAATGACGGCCTCTGCCTCCTTGCGGGCTTCCTGTATCCAGTCGACCAGTTCGCCCTCGCTGTTGGTCTGACGAAACACGACGCTCGCCCCGGCTTCGGCGCAGCGGGTCTCGACCAATTTGCGGACGTCATCAAGGGTGGCGTGACCATAAATTTCCGGTTCGCGCTCACCCAGCAGGTTGAGGTTTGGGCCGTTCAGGCAATAGATGGTCAAACTCATGACTAGCCCTTACCTAAGGGGAAAATTCCATCCCGCGCCCACCACCTTTTCGGGAATCGAAGGCTCGAGCAATGCAAGTATATCTCAACGGCCTAGCGTCTGAGGCGCCAAAATCGGCGACTGTGGCGGGCTTTCTCGACCACCTTGGGCTTCCGCGCAAGGGCGTGGCGGTCGAAAGAAACCGCGAAATCGTGCCAAAGTCCGCCTACGACAAGGTAGAGCTGGTCGATGGCGATAGAATTGAAATCGTGCAGTTTGTCGGAGGCGGCTGATGCCCGACCAATCAAGCCCTGGAAGCACCGATACCCTGACGATTGCTGGGCGGCGCTTCTCCTCCCGCCTGATCATCGGCACGGGGAAGTATGAGACCTACGCCCAAAACGCGCGCGCTGCAGAGGCGGCCGGCGCAGAAATGGTGACGGTCGCCCTGCGCAGGGTGAACGTTGCCGACGCCGGCTCAGAGCGGCTTGTCGATCACCTCGACCCGGAGAAGTACGTATACCTGCCCAACACTGCCGGTTGCTTCACAGCGGACGACGCCATGCGCACGCTCCGCCTCGCGCGCGAAGCTGGCGGCTGGAACCTGGTAAAGCTCGAAGTTTTATCCGACCAGAAGACCCTTTATCCGGACATGGCCGAGACGTTGAAAGCAGCCGAAGCCCTGACTGCCGACGGGTTCGAAGTGATGGTCTACTGCTCTGATGACCCTGTCTACGCGCGCAAGCTCGAAGACGTCGGCTGCGTGGCGATCATGCCGTTGGGCTCGCTGATAGGCTCCGGTCTTGGCGTACAGAACCCGGTGAATATCCGACTTATTGTTGAACAGGCCAAGGTCCCAGTGATCGTCGACGCCGGCGTGGGCACCGCATCGGACGCTGCGATGGCGATGGAGCTTGGTTGCGACGGAGTCCTGATGAATACCGCGATCGCCGAGGCGCGCGACCCCATCAAAATGGCGAGCGCCATGAAGCACGCAGTCATCGCTGGTAGAGAGGCCTATCTTGCGGGCCGCATGCCCAGGAAGCGCTATGCGGATCCGTCCTCGCCGCTGGCGGGATTGATCTAGGCGGCTGTTAGAGAGCGCTGCGTGCGGTCTCGAGCATCGCTTCCATAACGTCCTCACGAAAGCCGCTCTGGAAAGCGCCGTTCACAAAGAAGCCGGGCGTGCCATTCACGCCGACGGCCTCCGCTTCAGCATAAATGCGTTGGACGTGCTCGAGGATGGCCGGGTCTTCCATGTCGGCCGTGAACTTCTTTTCGTCCAGCCCGATCGACTTGGCGATGCTGGAAATACGCTCGGCGGTCACGTCGGGTGATTTCATCAACGCGATATGCATCTCGCGGTACTTGCCCTGGCGCTCAGCGGCCATCGCCGCTTTGGTCGCGTCCAGCGAAGATTGTGCGAGGATCGGGTATTCCTTGAATACAACCCGCACATCACCACGCCGGTCATCAACCTGCTCGAACAGCCAGTCATTCGCCTGGCGGCAATACCCGCAATTGTAGTCGAAGAACTCAACGATCGTGATCGGTGCGTCGGCGGGCCCGATCGTCGGGTCGCCCGGCGCGCTGAGCAGTTGGACAAATTTCTGGTCGCGCTCAAGCGCTTCGACCTCAACCAGGGCGGCTTGAAGCACTTCCGGGTTTGAGACGAGATACTCCTTCACGATGGCTTCGACTTCACTTCGCGCCATCCGGTCCACCGAATCCGGCGCGCCGCCACCGCCCGAGCACGCGCTCAGTGTCAGGCAGGCCGTTGCGCCGCAAACGAGCAGTTGTTTCATCTGTCAGACACTCCGCAAACGATCGGCTGCGACGAGCACGATCCGTACCGCGCGCCGATATCCGGTGAAATCAAGCCAAAATCGCCATGCCCGCAGTCGATACGGTGGTCAACCGCGGCGCCCGGTAGCTCTCGGATCGGTGATCGCAGCGATGTCGGAGGCGCGGCGCCCGTTGGGCGAGTTGGGGTCCAGCTTACGCACCGCACGACCTGCGAAGACATGCGCGCGCCGAACATCGCCGATCGCATAGGCCTCTTCGGCGGTGGCGAGATCTGCGTCGCCAACCTTGTTCTGCTTTCCGTAGGCTTGCGCCAGTTGGTTCCACGCGAAAGCATTTTCCGGCTCACGCGCCAACGCATCAATCATGAGACCGACCGCTTCCTCAACATTGGCCTCAGAGCCTTCTTGCGTCAGTGAGCGCGCCAGGTTCACCTTCAGCAATGGTTGGTCAGGCGCCAGTTCGACCGAACGGCGATGGGGAGCAATCGACTCCACGATTTGTCCGCTTTCGAACAGGATCTGGCCGCGCAATTCGTGGAAATAGGGGTTCTCCGGCTCCAGTTCGATCAGGGCGTCGATCTCACGGAGTGCGGTTCCAATGTCCGGCACGCGGTACGCAGAGATCGCCCGGGCATAGCGGGCTGGGATGGAAAGATCCTCAGGAGGGTATTCACGATAGACCTTGTTCGCGGGCTCGAGGAAGCCGATCAGCTTGGCCTTCATCCGGTCCATCTGGTCGATCGCGCGCGGCGTTTGTGGATTGGCCTTCACGCGGGCTTCAGCGACCCTCCTGCGCAACTGGCCAATTCGTTCGCCCGACAGCGGGTGTGTGCTGAAGTAGGGGAAACGGCGTCCGTCAGACATCAGCTCCTGATAGCGATACTTCTCGAAGAACTCGATCAACCCGTCGGCGGACTGACCCGTCGCTTCCAGATATGTGACCGCCTTCTGGTCAGCGGCGCTCTCTTCCGAACGAGTGTGTTTGGCGAACGTGAGATAGCCGAATTGGGACGAGCTGCCGATCAGTGCAATGCCGGCGTCAGGAGCGCCGGCGGCCAGAGCCAGCACGCCAAGGCCGATCGACATCATCGACATGTTGCCGGCTGCCTGAATGGCTTGCGACCGCGTGACCATGTGACCGCAGGCCATGTGGCACGTCTCGTGTGCGATAACGCCCTTGAGCTGTTCAACGGATTCAGAGGCGATGATCAGCCCGGTGTGAATGTGCACGTTCTGGCCGCCGCCAACGAATGCATTCAACGAAGGGTCGTTGATCAGGTAGATATCGACATCTGGTGCGTTGAGCCCCGCGGCCTCAAAGATGGGATCCGAATACTCCCGCAAGATCGCTTCGATTTCTGCATCGCGAATACAGGGACCGGGACATACTGCCGACGCGACAGGAGCGGCCAGCATCGCCGCGAGCGACGCGAGCATCAGGGTGAGCCAGGTGCGTACGGTCTTCATGCAGTCGACTCCGTGCATCTCCCCTCGCATGCCATTCAAACTATGTGTTCGAATGGCGGAAACAAGGCAGGGTTGCAGCGCTAGCCTGCCTTGCGTCGTGACCACCAGCCCATGCGCGGTTTCTTGGGCGGGTCGCCATCCCCATCACCGCTCGTTTGGCCGTGTAGCGGGTGGGAGGAAAGATCAGCAGCAGGCTCAGGCTCGGCAGGAGCCGGCTGCGGTGTTGCGGTAGTTTCCGCAGGCCGATCATCGGCCATCGCAGTGGTCTCGGCGGCGATAGCGTCCTCGACGAACGGCTCACTGGCTACAGGTTCCGCTTCCAACTCTGGGTCGACAGAATCGTCTTCGTCTGACGAGTTATCAGAAGAGTCGACCTCGGACTTCGTGCTGGTCGCCTCTTCCTTTTCGCCTTGTCCGCGCCGCCGTCGGCGTCTTGGCTTGCGGGTGCGCGGTTCGTCCTGCTCTTCGTTCGTCGGTGTGTCGTCGGTTCTGTCTTCGGCAACTGCCTGTTCGGGCTCGTTTTCAACGGGCGGAAGGAATGGCGCTGAGGCGATTGCGTCGAGCATCTCACCCCCGTCCAAAGCGATGTCTGGCGTGCGGTTGCGCCCGTTGCGACCGCGGCGGCCGCCGCTTGCGGCGTCGCCTGACGCCTCCGCCCCATCTGCGGTTTGCCCCGCCGCTTCCTCGCGCGCGCGCCGCCGCCGACCGCCGCGGCGTCCCCGGCGTTTCCTGCGCGAACCGCTATCATCTTCATCTTCGCCGGCTTGATCAGAGGCCGTGGCCTCATCTTCCTCACCTTCCTCATCGGCCTCCACGTCCTCCT
>JBHIWT010000102.1:0-12025 GCA_041987265.1 Hyphomonadaceae bacterium | reverse complement strand
GCCACGCTCGTGGGCGGCGGCGCAATCGCCGCCGACGATTTCAACTACACCACAACGCAGAACAATGTCGGATGGGACGGCCTCCTCGGCGTCGGCGCCGAATTCGGCTATCACGACATCAACTTCACCAATCTCTGGATCCGCCGCACAACCAAGGAAGCCAGCCTCGCCTATGGCCTGCTGGACTCCATTTCAGACAACGCACTGCTGCAGCGGACAGGCTGGTACGAGCGCGAGCTTTTCTCCCACCAGCTGGACGGCAAGTTTGATTTCGGATCGCTCGTCGTCGACTGGCGCGCATCCCATGCTGTCACCACACGAGAAGCCCCCTACGAACGCTCCTACACCTTCCCGTTTGACAGCACCCTGGAGCGCTTCCTCTACAACGTCGGCGGTTCAGGCGGCGCATCCAACCAGACCGACTTCTCCGACCTCAACGATCAGGTCGACAGCGCCGGGATCGACTTCACCTATTCGCTTCCATACGGAAACGTTCGCGATGCGGAGATCTCAGCCGGGATCGCACACTCCAGCCAGTCACGCGATTCCTCGCTGCGCAGCTTCGGCTATCGCTGGATCGGCACAGGCGGCAACCCGCCGCTCGAAGTCCAGCAGCAACGGGTCGACTTCCTGTTCTCCGACTTCAACATCAATGAGAACGGTTTTGTCATCGAGGAACGCACGCCGTCGGGCGGCAACAACCTCTATGACGCCGAACTCGAAGTCACCGGCGCCTACGCCAAGGTCGACTTCGAACCGATCCAGTATCTGCGCCTCGCACTGGGCGTCCGCGCCGAACAGGGCAACCAGACGGTGATCACCCGCCTGCGCGACGAAACGCCGGTCACGACCGTCAAGCTCGGCGGCAGCAAGGGCAAATACATCCTGCCCGCCGCAACGCTCACCTGGAACTTCTATCCGGACATGCAGCTCAAGCTCGGCGCGTCGCAGACACTGGGCCGGCCGCAATTCCGCGAACTGGCGCCGCAATTCTACCGCGACCCGGAAAGCGACCGCACCTTCATCGGCAACCCGTATCTCAAGGATACGCGTTTTACGAACTTCGATGCGCGGTACGAGTATTTCTTCGCTGGCGAGCAGTATTTCACCGCTGGCGTGTTCTACAAGGACATCACCCGTCCGATCGAACAGTTCGTGATCTCCACGATCACCAACCAGCAATCCTTCCTCAACGCACCAGCCGCCGAGCTTGTGGGCGGGGAGATCGAAATCAAGAAGCTCTGGGACAGCCCGTTCAGCGCGGACTGGCTCGCGACCAAGGAATTCCTTGTCCAGGCGAACTACACCTACACGGACAGCAAGCTGAAGGTTTCGCCAACCGATCTGGTGGCGACCCGGAACGGCGGCTCCCTGCAGCCGGCTTCCAACTTCTTCATCGACGGCTCGACCCTGCAAGGTCAGTCCGAGCACATCGCCAACCTGCAGTTCGGCTATGAAGACGAGGTCGCCGGATCGCAGGCGACCTTCATCGTCAACTACGCGTCAGAGCGCATCACTGCGCGCGGCGGCGCCGGCAATCCCGACTTCATCCAGGATCCGGGAATTATTCTCGACTTCAACTACCGCAAGGAATTCGAGCAATTCGGTCGCCCGCTGACGTTCAAGTTCAAGGCGTCCAACCTGCTCGATCAGGAATACGACGAGTTCCAGACGTTTGACTCCGGCGAAATCGTGATCAACCGCTACGATCTCGGCCGCACATTCTCCTTCGGATTGTCTACGGCGTTCTAAAGACTCCTATTGGGGCGACAAAGTCTCAAAACTGTCATTTGGGACTGCTAGGTCAGCGACGGCGCGCAGTTTATCCGTATACTGCGCGTCAGTCGGATAAAGTGATGGTGCACGATCGATCAGGAGCCATGCAGGCTGTGCGCGGCGCGACGCTTGTCGCGCTCGAATACGCATGCTTGTTCGCCGCCGGCGGCGCAGCCGCCTGGCTGACCTGGTCGCTCATCACGCCGACCGGCTCCACCGGCGCAACCGCGCCTGCACCGCCGTCATCCTTCGCCGCCGACATCGCCGCCCTGCGCGCCCGGCCAGACCCATTCCTGCGCTCCGGCCCCATCGCTACAACGCCGACCACGCCCGGCACAGCCTCCGCCGAAGGCTTCACGCTCCACTCCATCCGCGCACTCGGCGACCGCTCCTCCGCCATCCTCTCGGCCAGCGGCCTGCCGCAACAATCCTACCTGATCGGCGAAACCATCGGTGACGCGCGCCTCGTCGAAGTCGGCCCCCGACACGTCGAGCTCGAACGCGGCGGACGTCGCATCCGCATCGCCTTTCCCGACGCAGGTTCCGGCGCCGGCGTCATCACCACCCCCGCCCCACCCGCGCCCGCCGTCACGGCCACGCCAACCCGCGCCGAAGGATTCGACCTGATCAACGCCATGTCGCTGAAATCGGTCCAGCGCGCCGACGGCAATCTCGGCCTCGAAATCGTCCCGCGCGGCGACCCCGCCGTCCTGCGCCGCGCCGGCCTCGCCCCCGGCGACATCGTCCTCGGCGTCAACGGACAGACCATCAACGCCCAGTCCTTCGCCGACCACCGCAGCGCCATCATGTCCGGCGCGCCCGTTGAGATCCGTTTCGAACGCGCCGGTCAGATGATGACCACGCGGATTGGAGACTAGAGTAATGTTCCGTCCCCGCTTTCCCGCGCTGGCGCCGCTTTCGCTCGCCGCACTCACCGTCTCGCTCAGCGTCCCGGCCTTCGCCCAGCAACCAAACGGCGACCCCACGCTCAACGCCCAGAACGCCGACATCCGCGCCTTCATCCAGGATGTCTCCCGCGTCACCGGCCGCACCTTCGTCATCGACCCCGCCGTCAACGGCCAGGTCACCATCGCCTCCGGCGGCGCCCTCACCGAAGACCAGATGTACGAGGTCTTCCTCACCACCCTGCGCGCGCACGGTTATGTCGTCATCCCGACCTCGTCCGGCGCCTACCGGATCGCGCCCGACAGCAACGCCGCCCGCCAGCCCTCCGCTCCCGGCGGCGAACGTTTCGTCACCCAGATCCTGCGCCTCAACACGCGCGACGCCGCCTCCGTCGTCCCGATCCTCGAAGACCTCATCGGCGCCGGCGGGCAGATCTCCGCCGCCCCGCGCTCCAACGCCATCGTCATCACCGACTACGCCGACAACGTCGCCCGCCTCGCCGGCCTCGTTCGCGACCTCGACCGCGACACCGACACGATCGACATCCTCCCGCTGCAGAATTCCCGCGCCTCCGTCCTCGCCGCCGCCCTGCGCGAAATCACCGGCGCCGGCGCCGGACCAAACGGCGAACCCGGCCAGTCCTTTTCCGCCGCCAACTTCACCGCCGTCGACAGTTCCAACTCGCTCGTCATTCGCGGCCCCGCTGAAACCGTCGCCCGCCTGCGCGCCATCGCCAACACGCTCGATCTGCAGGCCCGCCCCACCGGCGACACGCGCGTCATTTTCCTCCAGCACACCGATGCGGTGGAAATCGCCAGCCTGCTGCAGGTCGTGCTCGACCAGCCGCGCCTCAACGCCGGCCCCGCAGTCGCAGGCCCCGAAAGCGTCCAGGCCCAGCCCTACCAATCCGCCAGCGCCATCACAGGCCAGCAACGCGGCGTAGTCGCGCCCTACGTCGAGGCCAACGCCATCGTCGTGCGCGCCGACCCGACCATCCAGCAGGAAGTCGAAGCGATCATCCGCCAGCTCGACAAGCGCTCCGACCAGGTCCAGGTCCAGGCCATCGTCGTGGAAATCTCCGACGACGCCGCCCGCGATCTCGGCGTCCAGTTCATGCTGTCAGGAACCGACAGCTCCAGCCTGCCCTTCTTCGCCACATCCTATTCCAACGCCCAGCCCAACATCCTCGCCCTCTCCAGCGCGCTGATCGGTTCGGCCAACCTGCCGGAAGATTCCGGCCTGCTCGACGACCTGCAGGGCATCGCCGTCGACAGCCTGCTGTCGGCCACCGGCGGCGTCCTCGGCGGCGGCGGCCAGTCCGGCGACACGCTCTTCGGCGCCATCCTCAACCTCGTCAAACGCGACTCCGGATCGAACCTCCTCTCCACCCCCTCGCTGATGACGCTCAACAACCGCGAGGCCCACATCCTCGTCGGCCAGGAAGTCCCCGTCTCCACCGGCGAGGTTCTCTCCTCCGATTTCTCTAACCCCTTCCGCACGATCGACCGCAAGGAGATCGGCATCCGTCTAACCGTGACGCCCCAGATCAACGCCCAGGGCTCGATCACGATGGACATCAAGCAGGAAGTGTCCTCCATCGCCCCCGGCAGCGACTTCACCGGCGGCGAATTCATCTTCAACAAGCGCGAGATCGAAACCTCGGTCCTCGTTGACGATGGCGAGATCGTCGTCCTCGGCGGCCTGCTCGAACAGAACGAAGCCACCTCCGTCGAAAAGGTCCCCGGCCTCGGCGACATTCCCGGCCTCGGTCGCCTCTTCTCTTCCGAAAGCACCTCGCGCTATCAGACCAACCTGGTCGTATTCCTGCGCCCGGTCATCGTCCGCGACGCGCTCGGCGCCCGCACCGTCACCCAGCCCTCGATCGACCGCATGCGCCTCCTGCAGACGCCCGGCCCGCTCGAACACGTCCCGTTCGACCAGATCGTCCCCAACACCGATGCGCGCCCGCTGCCCTATTCCCTCAACGAGCCAGCCCCCAATGATCCGGGCGCCGATGTCGCCGACGCGCAGGTCGCCCCGGCGCCAGCCGCAGGCGGAGGCTTCTGATCCATGCAGGCCGCCGCTACCCGCCTGCCCTACGCCTTCGCCCGCAAGCACGGCCTGATCGACCTCGGCGGCGACGCGCCTGCGCGCATCTGCATGAAACAGGGCGCCGACCCCGCCGCCCTGATCGAAGCCCGCCGCGCCCTCGGCGGCGCCCGGCTGGCCATTGAAACCGCCACGCCGTCCGACTTCGACAGGAAACTCTCGCAGGTCTACGCCGCGTCCGGCCTCGGCATCGACGAAGCCGAAGAAATCGGCCTTACCGGAGGCCTCGCCGATCTCGTCGGCGACATGCCCGAAGCCGCCGACCTGTTGGACGCCCGCGACGACGCCCCCATCATCCGCCTGATCAACGGCGTCATCGCCGAAGCCGCCCGCGCCGGCGCATCCGACGTCCACATCGAACCCTACGACGCCCACCTCATCGTCCGCATGAGGAAAGACGGCGTCATGTCCGAAGCCGCCCGCCTCAACGCCCGCCTCGGCCCGCTGCTCGTCTCGCGCGTCAAGGTCATGGCCCGGCTCGACATCGCCGAACGTCGCCTGCCGCAGGACGGCCGCATCTCGCTCGCACTCGGCGGCCAGACGCTCGACGTCCGCGTCTCTACCTTGCCGTCAAAGGCCGGCGAACGCGTCGTCCTCCGCCTGCTCGAACGCGAAAAGGCCGACCTAACCCTCGACGATCTCGGCATGCCCGCAAACGTCGTCGCCGCCTTCAAACAGGCGCTGCAGGAACCCAACGGCATCGTCCTCGTCACCGGCCCCACCGGCTCGGGCAAAACCACCAGCCTCTACGCCGGCCTGCGCCTCTTGAACGATTCCAGCCGCAACATCCTCACCATCGAAGACCCGGTCGAATACGCCATCGAAGGCGTTGGCCAGACCCAGGTGAACACGAAAGTCGGCATGACCTTCGCCGCCGGCCTGCGCGCCATCCTTCGCCAGGATCCCAACGTCATCATGGTCGGCGAGATCCGCGACACCGAAACCGCCCAGATCGCGGTCCAGTCCTCTCTCACCGGCCACCTCGTTCTCTCCACCGTCCACACCAACGACGCCATCGGCGCGGTTACCCGCCTGCGCGACATGGGCGTCGAACCCTTCCTCCTCGCCTCCACCCTGCGCGTCATCGTCGCCCAGCGCCTCGTCCGCCGCCTGTGCGAAGCCTGCCGCAAGCCGGAACAAGCCGACGCCGCCACCGCCGCCCTGATTGGCGTCGAACCGGGAACCACCATCCACCGCGCAACCGGCTGCGATCAGTGCGGCCACACCGGCTACAGGGGCCGCATCGGTCTCTACGAACTCGTCCGCATCGACGAACCCATGCGCAAGCTGATCGCCGCCGGCGCTGACGAAAACGAACTCGCCGCCCTCGCCTTCAACAACGGCGCGCAAACCCTCACGCAGTCCGCGCGCGACGACGTCCGCAACGGTCTCACCACCGTGGAAGAAGCCGTCCGCGTCATCCGGCAGGAGGCGAGCCCCGATGCCGACGTTTGAATACACCGCCATCGACCAGGCCGGCCGCACGAAGACCGGCCAGCTCTCCAGCCTCGATGAAGCCACGGCCCGCCGCGCGGTCGAAAAGCGCGGCCTCGTTCTCACCCGCCTTGCCGCAGGCAGCGCATCCACACGCGCCACGCCGCAAAAGGAAACCGGCGGCAAGCTCTCGGGCAAGGCGCTCACCCTCATCTCCCGCCAGCTCGCCACGCTGATCACCGTCGCGCCGGTCGAAGAAGCCCTGCGCACGCTCGCCGCCCAATCCGAAAACCGCCGCATCCGCACCACCCTGATGCAACTCCACGAAGGCGTCGTCGAAGGCCAGCGCCTGTCCGACGCCATGGCCCGCAACGGCGCCTTCCCGGCCACCTACCGCGCCATGATCGCCGCCGGCGAAAGCTCCTCGTCCCTGCCGCAGGTCCTCGAACGCCTCGCCGACCTCATGGAAAAACAACAGGACATCCGCGCAAAGATCACCTCGGCGCTGGTTTATCCGATCGTCCTCTCCATCGTCGCCGTCATCGTCATCACCGCCCTGATGACCTTCGTCGTCCCCAAGGTCGTCGACCAGTTCAACACCTCCGGCCAGACGCTCCCGGCGCTGACGCAGGCGATCATCGCGATCTCGTCCTTCATGCAGCAATGGGGACTCGCGCTCCTCGCGGGGCTGGCCGCGGCCATCGCCGCCTTCGTCTTCGCCCTACGCATCCCGGCCTTCAAGTTCGCCGTCGACAAGTTCGTCCTGTCGCTCCCCATCATCGGCCGCCTCACCCGCGACGTTGAAGCCGCCGCTTTCGCGCGCACGCTCTCCACCATGCTCGGCGCCGGCCTGCCCGCGCTGGATGCGCTCAACCTTTCCACGCGCACCGCCCGCAACGCCGTCTTCGCCCGCGCCATGCGCGAAATGGCCGCCAACGTCGCCGAAGGCGCCGCGCTCTCCACCGCCATGCGCCGCACCAACGCCTTCCCGCCGCTCCTCATCTACCTCACCCAGAACGGCGAAACCGGCGGCAAGCTCGACCAGATGCTCGAACGCGCCGCCGACTATCTCGAACGCGAATTCCGCACCGCCACCTCGATCGCGCTCTCCCTCCTCGAGCCAGCCATCATCGTCATCATGGGAGGCATCGTATGCCTTGTAATCCTCTCCATCCTCCTCCCCATCCTGCAGATCAACAGACTGGCTTACTGATGAATTTTCGCACCTCACAATTGTCATCCCGCACGCAGGCGCGAAGCGCCGAAGATGCGGGATCCATTTCTCAGCAATCCGACATGCTGAAATGGATCCCGGATCGCGCTGCGCTTGTCCGGGATGACAGCAGCAAGAGACGCCGCCACACTCCCGCTCATCCCGGAGAAAGCCGGGATCCACCAGCCCACCCCGAAGCCGGCTTCTCCCTCATCGAAGTCATGGTCGTGCTCGTCATCATCGGCCTGGTCTCATCCGTCATCGCCTTCAACGTCCTGCCCGCGCTCGACCAGGGCAAATCGGAAACCGCGCGCATCCAGGTCCGCACGCTGGCCACCGCGCTGACTGACTACAAGTTCGACAACCAGACTTACCCGCGCACCGAAGACGGCCTCGAAGCGCTCGTGCGCGCGCCCGCGTCGCTCACCCGTCCCGACCGCTACCGCCAGGGCGGCTACATCCGCTCTCTGCCGTCCGATCCGTGGGGCAATCCCTACCAATACGCCTATCCCGGCCGCTACGGCGAATACGACATCTACTCCCTCGGCGCCGACGGCCGCGAAGGCGGCGAAGGCCAGGACGCCGACATCGGCACGTGGAATCTCGATCAGTGACATTGGGCGGCGAGAATAAGCGGCCGGCGCCCAAAGCGTCCGAAGCCGGCTTCTCCCTCATGGAAGTCATGGTCACGCTGTTCATCGTCGGCCTCGCCTCCGCCATCGTGGTAATGACCGCTCCGCCCGGCGCGCCCAGCCTCGACCGCGAAGCCGACCACCTCGCCACGCGCCTCTCCAACGCCCGCGACCTCGCCCTGATTGAAAACCGCGCCGTCCTCTTCGACATCACCGATCAGGGCTACACCCAGCGCATCCGCACCTTCGCCGGCTGGACCACCCCGGCCAACATGCCCGCCTCCTCGCCATGGGAAGCCGGCACCAGCGTCACCCTGCCCACCGGCCGCCTGCCCGCCGCCATCATGTTCGACGCGATCGGCCTCACCGAACCGACCAGCATCACCCTCATCCGCGACGGCCGCACCGAACGCATCACCATCGACGGCGCCGGCAACGTCACCCGCGAGGGCGCGTGATGAAACGCATGCGCACCGCTCAGCCCCATCTCTTCACCGCTCATCCCCGCGAAGGCGGGGATCCAGCCCAACAAGAAGAAGCCGGTTTCTCCCTCCTCGAAGTCATCGTCGCCCTCGCCGTCTTCTCCCTCGGCGCGCTCGCCCTGCTCAACGTCATCGGCGAAAGCACCCGCTCGCAACAAGCCAACCAGACCCGCGCCATCGCCCGCATCGTCGCCGAAAACCAGCTCGTCGAAGTCATGGCCCTGCGCCAAGCCCCGCAACAGGGAAGCCAGTCGGGAACCGAACAGGCGATGAACCGCACATGGGAATGGGAGCGCACCATCGCCCCCACCGAAGAACCCCGCATTCTGCGCATCGACGTGCGCGTCCGCGAACAGGGCCAGCCGCAGACCGTTGCCGAATTCTCCAGCTTCCGGGCGGCGCAATGATGCTGCAACGCCCTAACACGTCATTCCGCACCAATGCGCGTACCGCCACAGAAGCGGAACCCAGCCGTCAAAGCAGCTCTCGCTTGTCATCCCGCACGAAGGCGCAACGCGCCGAAGATGCGGGATCCATTCCCCAGCAGCCCGACACGCCGAGATGGATCCCGGATCGCGCTGCGCTTGTCCGGGATGACAAACCAAACAATCCCCATCCCTTCCTCGCTCATCCCCGCGAAGGCGGGGATCCAGCCCGACAAAAAAACGCCGGCTTCTCCCTCATCGAAACCCTTGTCGCCCTCGCCGCGCTGTCCATCCTCGCCGGCGCCGGCATGATGATGACCGACTTCGCCGTCACCGCTCGCGCGACCGTCGCCGAACGCGACGCCGACGCCACCGATCTCCTCCGCCTGCGCGCCGCCCTCAAGTCCGACTTGACGCAGGCCGCCCCGCGCCGCGCCCGCGACCAGAGCGGGCGCAAGCCCCAGATCGCGCTCCTCGGCTCCGGCCAGGTCAGTTCAAACGCCTTCCTCGCGCTCGTCCGCCGCGGCTGGGAAAACCCGACCGGCGAAGGCCGCGCCTCGCTCCAGTATGTCGAATACGCCTTCATCGACGGCCACATCGAACGCCGCCACCGCCGCCACCTCGACGGCGCCGACACCGAAACGCCACATGTCCTCATCGACGGCGTCGCCGACGTCGATCTCGCCTACCTGCAGCACGACCAGTGGCTCCAGAACTGGGCCGGCTCTGCGTCCATCCCCTTGCCCGACGCCGTACGCATCGACATCGCTTTCACCGACGGCGCCGAACTCTCCCAGCTCTTCCTCTTGCCGGAGCTGGCCCGATGAAACGTTTTCAATCCAATGAAAAAGGCGTCGCGCTCCTCACCGCGCTCCTCGTCGTGCTGGTTCTCTCCGCCGTCTCCGTCGCCGCGCTGGAAACCCTGCAACGCGGCCAGCGCCTGTCCGCCAACGCTTCTTCACTGGCGCAGGCGCAGTGGTACGCCCTTGGCGCCGACAGCTTCGTCCGCCTCATCGCCGAAGACCTCTACGCCAACCCCTTGTCCGGCATCGCCCTCGCAGAAGGCGAGATCGTCCAGACCCTCCCGCTCGATAACGGCTTCATGGACCTGCGCGTCGCCGACGGCTCCACCTGCATCAATCTCAACGGCGTCGTCGCCGGCGCCAACAACACCTTCCAGCGCCACGAAGTCGGCGCCGCTCAGTTCACCGCCCTGCTCACCGCGCTCGATTATTCCGACGTGCAGGCGAAGGAACTCACCAACTCGTTGATCGCCTGGATCGACTCCACCGACAGCCGCGGCGCCACCGGCCGCGACGACAGTCCCTATCTCTCGCAAACCCCGTCCTACATGACCGGCCGCGAACCGCTCGCCGAAGTCTCGGAACTGCGCGCCATCCGCGGCTTCACCCCGAAAATCTACGAAGAGCTGCGCCCTTTCGTCTGCGCCCACCCCAATGTCGGCCCGTCCAAGATCAACCTCAACGCGCTCACCGAAAACGATGCGCCCGTCCTCGCCGCCCTGTTCGAAGGCCGCATCAACACCGCCACCGCCCGCCGCATCATCGCCAACCGCCCCGCCACCGGCTGGGCCGATGTCGGCCAGTTCTGGTCCAGCCGCGATGTCGTCGCCATTGGCGCGCCGGAAGCCGCCATCGAACAGGCCGAACTCACGCCGCGCTATCTTGACCTCACCGTCCACGTGACCCACCTCGACGCCCAAGCCACGATGTCCAGCCTGCTCGTCTTCAATGGCGGCACATTCCTGACGGCCTCCAGACGCTGGAGCGAAGACGCATGAGCACGATCCGCCTCGCCATCTACCCGCGCCCCAACGCCGACTGGCGCAGCTTCACCGTGTCCGCAACAAAGGGGAAGGATCGCACCATCCTCGTCATCCCCGGCGAACACGTTCTCGTCCGCTGGATCGAGATTGCCGGCAAGACGCCGCAACAGATCCGCGCCGCGGCTCTCGCCCAGCTCGCGCCCGACCTCGCCCAGCAACCAGCCGACTGTATCGCCGCCCTCGGCGAAACGCGCGACCACAAACGTCAGGTCGCCATCATGTCGCGCGCAACGGCAGAGGACTTCCTCGCCAACGCCCGCGCCCGCAAGCTCGACCCCGACGCCATCGTTCCCGATGTCTGCCTGCTCAGCCCGCCGCTGGAATCCGACGTCGCCATCGCCCACCACGATGGCGAAACGCTCGTGCGCGCCGCCGACGCCGCCTTCGTCACCCAACCCGATCTGCTCGATACCTTCCTCGCAAGCGCCACGCAGACCGAAACCACGCTCGAAGCCGACGCCGCCCGCACCCTGCGCGCGCCCTCCACAACGCTTCCCGATTTCCTGCCGGTCCTTCCATCAGCCCGCGCGGGATCACAGGACACAAGCCAGCCGCGCCGCATCGCATGGGCCATGGCCGCAGCGCTCGTCCTCGCCATCGCCGCGCCCTGGGCCAACGCCATTCGCCTCGACATGTCCGCCCGCGCAATGGAGCGTCAGGCCGAAGCCATCGCCGCAAACGCGCTCCCCAACGCCGCACAGATCCGCAACGCCCGCGCCCAGCTGCGCGCCGCCCTGCTGGCCCACACCTACGGTCGCCAGCGCATCGAAACCGCCTCGGTCCTCTTGGGCGAACTCACCGCACTGCCGGAAGTCTCCATCGCCCGCCTCGACGCCGACGCCGACACGCCGCTTGTCCGCGCCAACCTCACCGCCGCAACGCCGGACGCCATCGCCCCCCTGCGCGACCGCCTCGCCCTGCGCAATTACACCGTCGAAAACACGACCAGCGACACCGACAACGGCCTCGCCGCCATCGATCTCACCGTGAGGCCCAACCCATGATCGACGGTTCAAGCCCCATCCTCCAGCGCTGGAACGCCCTCACCGTGCGCGAGCGCACGCTCACCGCCATCATGCTCGGCGTCGCCGCGCTGATCGCCGCCTTCTACCTCGGCGTCAAACCCGGCCTCGCCGCCATGCAGAGCGCGCAGGATCGCAACCACCGCGCCGCCGCCGATCTCGCTGAGGTGCGCCGCCTCT
>JBHIWT010000101.1:0-12065 GCA_041987265.1 Hyphomonadaceae bacterium | reverse complement strand
TTGAGATGATCGTCCATTCTGGTTTTCATCAGACTGGTAACAGGTCAACCCGATGCGCATTACGACAATCGGATTCCCTCTAAAAACAATACCGAACCATCTATCGACAATCGCATCCCGCGTGAGCGCAATCGGGAACCGCCAAACAACATTCCCGTCCCGGCTCAAGACAATGCGATCCCGGCTAACGACAATCCGATCCCGCGCAACGGCAATGCCATCCCGCATAACGACAACGGGAATTCCCTGTTACAGACGGTGGTTTCCCTGAAACGTCAGGAAAATACCCTGTTCCATCGTGCAGGGAATCTGCTGTCAAGCTACTGTAATTGCATAGAGAAATGTCGACGAACCCCGTCGAAATCCGGCAATTCTACCCGAATTCCCTGTTCTTTCCCTGTTATCAGGGAATTATCAAACCGAGACCAGTTCGCTGATGACTACCAGCACAGCCAACCAGTCCTGCTCTTTCCAGGACTTCGCCTTTCTCCCCAAATAACGTTCTAGTTTCCGCGCGTTAGCGCGATCGCTGGGCAACAGAGACGCCAAAGCGACCGCTCACAGGCCCGGATTCCGGGCAAAGTCTCAGTCGGGCAATTCGGGACTGACAGTTTGCGGATACAGCATCGGTAATCCATCGCAGTCTGATGGCGAACCGATCAGCTTTCCTTGTGGTATTGCGAAGTGGCGGGTCAGCGTGCGGCGACTGCCTGCCGCTGGCTTTTCCAGTCGGACGGCAGAGGGTTCTGGCCGAGCCACCTGGCCGTAAGTTCGACCGGCCGCTCGCCACGGACTATCGACTTCACGATATCGGGGGCGATGAAGGCGAGTTCGATGACCTGAAGGATACGCCTCACTGTAAGGTTTTCTGCTGCGGCGAGTTCTTCGAATGTCGAACCCTGAGTGACCGCCTCGTAGTATCGATGCGCCTTGGCGATGTTTTGAATCAGGATTGCGTCATGCGAGGTCGGCGCCTGTTCGCCGATCACCAACCTGGCCTCGACACCACGCTTGCGACGCTGGAACGGTGCGACGATGGTCATTGCTTCTGGCGAGATGTTCGAAGTGTCCAGTCCCAGGACTGACGCAACCGCAGCGCGATCCAGCCCGATCTCGATCTGGCCTGGACCGATCCTGACCTTGTCGATGCAGCCGATAACACTTTCCGTAGGGGTCTCGGTGCCACCCAGCCGATCGAGCGTGCTACATACCCCGGCAATGATGTCGACTGTCGGGTCGATCAACAGGTCGGAAGCGAGGCGCTCTCGAAAGTGTCTTTGAAAATAATCTGCAATCTGTTGCTCCAGCGCCTGCGCCGGGAGCCGCCAGCCGCAATCTGATGCGCCCGCGCTCTTCCGGCCATCCGCTCCGGTGATCAGCCGGCTGGAGACATAATAGCGATAGCGCCTCCCCTTCTTGTTGGCATGGGACGGCGTCAGCCGGTCGCCGGTCTCGTCGAAGAGCTTGCCAGAAAGTGGCGAAGTGTTGCTCGACGATGACTTCCCATTGCCTCTGCGCCGGGCAGCGCCTTGCGTCAGCATCGACTGCACCCTCTCCCAAAGGTCTGGATCGATGATCGGCGGATGCTGACCTTCATGTATCTGGTCGCGATGGCGGATCCGTCCGGCATAGATCGGGTTGGTCAGGATGTAATGGATATGGCCGCGACCAAATGGTTGCGGTTCGCCGGTTGCGCCGCTGCGTCTTCGCAGCCCTTTGTTGTCGGCCTCGTGCATGACGGCAATGATCGATCGGCGTTCGAGATAGAGACCGAAGATCGCTCTGACGGTTCGGGCCTCCTCTTCCCTGATCTTCAGCGTCCGACCATCCGGCTCATAGCCGAGCGGAACGTTGCCGCCCATCCAGAGTCCCTTCTTCTTCGAGGCCGCGATCTTGTCGCGGATGCGCTCTGCCGTGACCTCCCGTTCGAACTGGGCAAAGGACAGCAGGACGTTCAGCGTCAGCCGTCCCATGCTGGTTGCGGTATTGAAGGACTGGGTCACCGAGACGAAGGAGGCCTCTGCTGCAACGAGCCGTTCGACCAGCTTGGCGAAGTCGGCTAGCGACCGAGTTAATCTGTCAATCTTGTAGACGACGATCTGGTCGACCCGGCCCTCATCGACATCCCGCATCAACCGTTGCAGCGCTTCCCGCTCCAGCGTTCCGCCCGAGATGCCGCCATCGTCATACTGGTCCGGTAACAGCACCCAGCCCTCATGCTTCTGGCTGGCTATATAGGATGCACACGCCTCGCGCTGGGCATGGAGCGAGTTGAACTCCTGTTCCAGTCCCTCCTCGGATGACTTCCTGGTGTAGATGGCACAGCGGATCTTCTTCATCAGCCCAATCCGAAGAACCGTGGTCCCGACCAGTGCGCACCCGTGATCTTGCGGGCGATCGCACTCAATGAGCGATAGGTCCTGCCATCGAGCCGGAAGCCATCGTCCAGCACCTCGACCTGATAGGTCCGGCCATTCCACTCGCGCACGAGATGCGTGCCGGGGCGTAGCTGTACGAAGGGCGTCGTGCTGGAAACCGACTCTTTCCTAGGTTTTCCCTTCTTCAAGGCAGTTTTGAGCGCCTTTCGAACCACTCTTGAATGCCCACCGAACAATCTGACCTGTTCCTCGTAGGCCAGTACCTTGCGCATGAACTGGACCGAGACATGTTTGGGTGGCATATGTCCGAACCGGCGGACCCAACGGTCGATGCACTCCGGGCGTTCGAGCGACAAGATCGCCCCATGGTCGAAGGAGACGGGCTTGCGCCCGCCTCCATCCGAGGCCGCGACCCTGGTAGGCTGCACGCCGTCATGGTCAGAGATTGACGGCGACTCGGTCATGCTGATGCCTCTTCAGTCCTGGCAGTAACCGGCGCAGATGTGATGGCGTAGACCGTTTCACCGGTTTTGGCAGACTTCGACACTGCGATCGAAAATCCCTGCTTGCGCAGTCCCGACAGCGCCGCCCTCACCGTGTGAGCCTGCCACCCGAGCCGTTCGACGAGCACCGAAACCCGCACCCCGCCCGGCTTCGACAACAGTCCGATCAGCTGTTCCTTTTTCGACTTGCCGCGGCTCTTGGTGCCCGGCTTTGCGTCAGCATGCTTTCTGGCGCTCTTCTTCGCCTTGCCGACTGCAACGCCCTTCGCGGTAATCGGTTTGACAGCGGTCCGTTTCGCAATCGACCGACCGGTTTGACTCGACTGATCGCTGGAGGCAGCGGCAGGCTCGACTGCGGTCGGTTTCGGTTTCTTCTTCGTACCACGATGCGCGGCGCAAGCCGGCGCTTCCGCATCGTGATTCGAGTCGATCGTGCTGCTATGGTCCATGGTGTGGCTCCACTCGTTGTCCAGGCCAGCCAATCCGGCCTGCTACCGAGTAGAGCCCGTCACCGGGCTGGAGCAAGTCGGAGGCTGTCCCCGCGACCGCAACCGACTACCGCTTCCTTTGCGGGAGAAGTCGAGCGGAAAGCGTATACCTCACAATGATTTTCGCGATGCCGAGGGGATGATCGTCGGGAATTAGAGTAAACTTGGCGATGCTCTCGAATGCGGAGAAAGAGACGAACTAAATTGACTGAATTTGCTGATGTTGCCGTAGAGATGCTATTCGAGCTGGTCAATGCTCCAAGGTGAAGAGATAAGTGACATTCTTCGCGCATTCTGGCTCCAGCAGGGACCAAAGCGACTGGCAACCGCTGCGAGATCATCTGTTGGCCGTGGCCGAACTCGCGGCAACGATGGCTGCACCGCTCGGGTTGGAAAAGGCAGCCAGTCTCGCCGGGCTGTTTCACGACCTCGGCAAATACACCGCCGGCTTTCAGAGGCGCCTGACGGGCGCTGACATCCGCGTCGATCATTCGACGGCCGGCGCCGTCATGCTGACAGCGATCGCCAATGGTCACGACAAAGCAATCGCCGAAATCATCGGCTATGCCATTCTCGGCCACCACGCCGGACTGCCGGACCGGCTGAACGACACTGCCGCCTGCCTTGAGCGCCGCGTCGAGCAGTTCAAGGACACGCTCGACCCCACCTGGCGGAACGAATTGCCGCTCGACTTGGCCGGGCTGGTCCCGGCGTTCGCCGCACGGTTCGCCAAGGACAAAGCGGCGTTCCAGTTCTCTGTCATGGGCCGGATGATCTTCTCCTGTCTCGTGGATGCCGATTTCAAGGACACGGAAGCCTTCTATGGCCGCCTTGAGGGCCGGCGCGCGGACCGCGACTGGGCCAGCCTACAAAGTCTCCTGCCGGGGTTTCGCGCCGCCTTTGACGCGCACATGGCCGGCATGCCCGCGCCGGACAACGCGCTGAACCGGCTTCGCGGCGACATTCTCGCCCATATCCGCGGCAAGGCCGGGGAGGCCCCCGGCCTGTTCACGCTGACGGTGCCCACAGGCGGCGGCAAGACGCTGGCCTCGCTCGGCTTCGCGCTCGACCATGCCGCCGCGCACGGGCACAGCCGCATCATCTACGCCATTCCCTTCACCTCGATCATCGACCAGACGGCGGCGATCTTCCGCGGCATTCTCGGCGATGCAAACGTGCTCGAGCACCATTCCGCCATCGACGAGGAAAGGCCCGACCCAGAACAGCGGCGCGAGGCGCGCGACAAGCTGAAGCTCGCCATGGAGGACTGGGCCGCGCCCGTTGTCGTCACCACCAATGTGCAATTGTTCGAAAGCCTGTTCGCAGCAAAGCCGTCGCGGGCGCGCAAGCTGCACAACATCGCCGGCAGCATAATTATTCTCGACGAGGCCCAGACCATTCCGCGCCCCCTGCTGATGCCCTGCATCCGCATGCTGGAGGAGCTTTCCGAAAATTACGGCTGTACCATCATTCTGTGCACGGCGACGCAGCCGGCGCTTGACGTGCGCAAACTCGAGGGCGGCCTGCCGCTGGAGGGCCGGGAACTGGCGCCCGATCCACCATCTCTCGCGCGGAAATTGCGCCGGGCGCATATCCGCCGAGTGGGGCCGATGGACAATACCGCGCTGATCGCGGCGCTTGAGCAAGAGCCGCAGGCCCTCGTCGTCGTCAACAGCCGCAAGCACGCGCTTGAACTCTTCAAGGAGGCGCAGGCGGAGGGCCTCGACAGCCTCATCCACCTAACCACTCGCCAATACGCTGTGCATCGCCGCGCGATCCTCGACGACGCGCGGGCCCGCCTTGAGGCGGGGCAGCCATGCCGGGTGATCGCCACCAGCCTGATCGAGGCCGGCGTTGACGTGGATTTTCCGAAGGTCTGGCGGGCCGAGGCGGGGCTCGACCAGATCGTACAGGCGGCGGGACGCTGCAATCGCGAGGGAAGACTGGCACAGGAACACAGCATCGTCACGGTGTTCGAAGCGCCCGGCTATCCGCCCCCGGCCGAGATCCGGGGCCTGATCGCCGACGCGCGGCGCGCGCTTTCGGCCGAAGCCGACCTGTTGTCGCTCGAGGCCATCGAGGCCTATTTCGGCGAGGTTTACTGGCGCATGGGTGCACGGCTCGACGGCAGGAACATCCTGCCGCGCCTCACCCTCAGCCGGTCCGGCACCGATTTCGCCTACCGCTCCGTGGCGCAGGATTTCCGCATGATTGAAAGCGGCATGGCGCCAGTGATCGTCGCCCGCGATGAAGCCGCCCGCAAAGCGGTGGACGAACTCGCCGATCCGTCGGTTTCGTCTGGCGTCCTCGCCCGAAAGTTGCAAGGCTACGCCGTGCAGGTTTCGCCAATTGCACGCGGTCTTCTCATTTCCGGAGGCCACGCGGGTTTCCGTTCCACGCAGTTGCGCGGCGATCAGTTCGAGGTATTGCAAACGGACAGCCTTTATCGGGAAGACGTCGGTCTGCTTTGGGAGAATGCGAAGTATTTGTCGGCTGAGAACACAGTGATTTAAAGTATGCGGGCGAAAGACTCGCGGCAGGAGCCTTTCGCCCGCGCTGAATAAACATCATTGCGTCGCATACAGAGTTTCGATCCACATTCCACGGCCGCGGAATGACAGCTGCCGATCAGCTATATAGGTTCAAGATCGAGTTCGATCTCGATTTTGAGCGGTCCAACGCTGATCCTTAGGGCGTAACGTCTTCTGCGCATAGGGGTCCAATTCCTTGGCTGGACAAGTGCGAACATAACTGTATAACAAACTGCGGTCAATGCATTTGAATAACATAATGCTTCGCATACAGAGAAGTTGAAGACGAAAGCCGACAAGGTGGGGAGAGGTTGCATTGACGTACGGCATCCGATTGAAGGTCTGGGGCGAGCACGCCTGTTTCACCCGTCCGGAAATGAAGGTCGAGCGCGTTTCCTATGACGTGATGACGCCCTCAGCAGCGCGCGGCATTCTCGAGGCGATCCACTGGAAGCCGGCGATCCGCTGGGTAATCGACGCGATCCATGTGCTCGAGCCGATCCGCTTCCAGTCGATCCGCCGCAACGAGGTCGGGCACAAGGCGCCGGCCGGAAAGATCAAGAGCGCCATGAAGCGCGGCGATCTGGCCGGGCTGCAATTGCTGGTGGACGCGGACCGCCAGCAGCGCGCCGCCACCGTGCTGGTGCGGCCCGCCTATGTCATCGCCGCGCATTTCGAACTGAGCGGCAAGGCCGGCGCCGAAGACAATGACGGCAAGCATCTCGACACCTTCAACCGGCGGGCCGCGCGCGGCCAGTGCTTCCACCAGCCCTGCCTCGGCACGCGCGAATTCGCGGCGCATTTCGAACCGATCCCCGGTGACGCGCCGACGCCGGAGCCTGAGGAGAAATCGCCAGGGCTCGGGTTCGGCGCCCCGCGCGATCTCGGCTTCATGCTCTGGGACATCGACCATGCCGCCGAGGGCCGGCCGTCACTGTTCTTCCGCGCGGTGCTCGACAATGGCGTGATGCGCGTCCCCTCCCCCGCTTCGCCGGAGATCCGCCGATGAGCATCCTCGCTTCGGTGGTGAAGGCCTATGACCAGCTGCCGGACGCGCCCCCGTTTGGCTATTCCATGCAGCCGGTTGGCGTCATCGTCGGCTTGAACGAGGATGGAACGGTGGCGAGCGTCACCGACTGGCGCGAGGGCGAAGGCAGGAAGAAGCGGCCGCGCCCCATGCTTGTGCCGCAGCCGGTCAAGCGCACCGCCGGCATCGCGCCGAATTTCCTTTGGGACAAGACATCCTATGTGCTGGGCGTGACGGCAGGCGCCGGCAAGCGGACGGCCAAGGAGCACGCCGCTTTCGTCGACCGGCACGAGAAGGCGCTACAGGGCGTGGAGGATGTCGGGCTGAAGGCCTTCCTCCTGTTCCTGCGGCAATGGGGCCCTGAGCAATTCGTCGAGCCTGACTGGCCAGACGATCTCAAGGACCAGAACGTCGTTTTCGCACTGGAAGGAGAGCCGCGGCGCAACGTCATGCTGCACGACCGGCCGGCGGCGAAATCCGCCTGGGCGCGCCTTGCCGCCGATGGGGACGGCGTTGCGGAAATCTGTCTCGTCAGCGGCGAGCGCGGGCCGGTCGCACGCCTGCACCCCTCTATCAAGGGGGTATGGGGCGCGCAGTCGTCTGGCGCGGCGCTGGTTTCCTTCAATCTGGACGCCTTCACTTCCTATGGCCATGAGCAGGGCGACAACGCGCCCGTCTCCGAAGCCGCGGCCTTCGCCTATACCACCGCGCTCAACCGCTTTCTCGAACGCGACAGCGGCCACAGGGTGCAGATCGGCGATGCCTCGACTGTGTTCTGGGCGGACGCGTCGGACGCGGCGGTGGCGGAGACGGCCGAGAGCTTCTTCGCCCAATTCGTCGATCCCGCCACAGAGGATGCGGCGAGCGACACGGCCCAGACGAAGCGGGTTGCCATCCAGCTGGAACGCATCCGCAGGGGCGAGCACCTGGAGACCGTCGAGCCGAAGCTGACCGAAGGCGTTCGCTTTTACGTACTGGGCCTCGCCCCGAACGCCGCGCGGCTGTCGATCCGATTCCATTTCGAGGACGATTTCGGCGTTCTGACGAAGAATTACCAGCGCTTCGTCGAGGACATGCGGATCGAGCCGGGTCCGCGCGAGGCATATCCGCCGCTGTGGCGATACCTGACCGAACTGGCCGTGCTCGGCAAGCGGGAGAACGTGCCGCCCAATCTGGCGGGCGAATGGATGCGCGCCATCCTCGCCGGGACCCGCTATCCGCTTTCGTTGATGACGGCGGTTCTCACGCGCATCCGCGCCGACGGAGATGTCAACGCGCCACGCGTCGCCATTCTGAAGGCGCTTCTCATCCGCAATTTCAACATGAAGGAGGTTCCGGTGGCGCTTGATCCGGAAAATGGAGACAGGGGATATCTACTCGGGCGTCTGTTCGCCGTATACGAGGAAATGCAGCGCGCCGCGCTTGGCGGCAAGGTCAATGCGACCATCAGGGACAAGTTCTACGGTTCCGCCTCGGCCCAGCCGCGCAAGGTCTTCGCCGTGCTCGAAAGCAACTCGGCCAATCATCTGGCCAAGGTGCGCAAGACCAGCCCGGGGCGCGAATACAACCTGAAGAAGCTTCAGGAGGAGATCATGGATCGGATGAACCCGAACGACGATCCCTATCCTTCCTCGCTGGCCGTACAGGAGCAGGCGCTTTTCGGCCTTGGCTATCATCATCAGCACAGCGTGTTTTTCACGCGCAAGTCAGAGCAGAGCGTTACCCAGGAGGAGACAGAAGAATGACCATCCTCGCCAACCGCCATGATTTTACATTGATCTTCGAGGTCGTGAACGGCAATCCCAATGGCGATCCCGATGCCGGCAACCTGCCGCGCCTCGATCCGGAAACAAACAAGGGGCTCGTCACCGACGTCTCGCTCAAGCGCAAGATCCGCAACTATGTCGATCTCGCCCATCATGGCGAGGAAGGCTTTCACATTTATGTCGAGGAAGGCTCGATTCTGAACGAGAAACACCGCGAGGCATACAAGGCGAGGCGGCCCGGCGACGACAAGGTAGAAGCGGCCGCCAAGCTCAACCCGAAAGACGATGCCGAGGCAAAGGCGCTCACCGGTTTCATGTGCGCCAATTTCTTCGATGTGCGCACCTTCGGCGCGGTGATGTCAACCGGCATCAATTGCGGACAGGTCAAGGGGCCGGTGCAGATGGGCTTCGCCTCCTCCGTCGAGCCGATCATGCCGCTCGAAGTCTCCATCACCCGCATGGCGGCCACCAATGCGGCTGAGTTGAAGCAGAAGGCGGAGGGCGACGACAGCACAGAGCGAACCGACAACCGCACCATGGGCCGCAAATACATCGTCCCCTACGGCCTCTATGTTGCGCATGGCTTCATCTCCGCCAAATTCGCCGAACGCACCGGCTTTTCCGAAGGCGATCTGGAACTGGTGTTCGAGGCGCTCACGAACATGTTCGAGCATGACAGGTCGGCGGCCCGCGGCGAGATGGCGACCCGCAAGCTGATTGTCTTCAAACACGAAAACGCCCTCGGCAATGCGCCCGCCCATCTCCTGTTCGAGCGGGTGCGGATCGGCCGCAATGTCGACGGCGCATTCCGCGCGATCGACGACAAGCGCATCGGCAACGAGCCGCCGGCGCGCAAGTTCTCCGACTACATCATCGAGATCGACCGCGACGACCTGCCCGCCGGCGTCGAGATCATCGAGAGGCTGTAGGCAATGGCGGCGGCTGAAGCCGGGACGCAGGAACCGGGCGAGCCCATTCCGCTCTCCGCGCTGCAGCACGCCGTCTATTGCCTGCGCCAGGCGGCGTTGATCCATTTGGAGCGGGTCTGGGCCGACAACCGCTTCACCGCCGAGGGCGAGGTGCTGCACGCGGTCGCCGACAAGGGCG
The DNA here is from genome assembly GCA_041987265.1 of Hyphomonadaceae bacterium. GTDB lineage: Bacteria > Pseudomonadota > Alphaproteobacteria > Caulobacterales > Hyphomonadaceae > IH12. The sequence continues at coordinate 2,265 of JBHIWT010000101.1, read as the reverse complement.
GCAAGCGCAAGGCGCGCGGGCTGCGCCGCGTGATGGCGCTGCCGATCGCCTGCAAGCGGCTCGGCATTGCCGGCGTCGCCGATCTCGTCGAGTTCCATCCATCGAAGGATGGCGGCGAAACGCCCTACCCTGTGGAATACAAGCGCGGCAAGGCCAAGCTGCATCGCGCCGACGAGGTGCAGCTCTGCGCCCAGGCGCTGTGCCTCGAGGAGATGACGGGCCGCCCCGTGCCCGAAGGCGCGCTGTTCTATGCCGAGAAGAAGCGGCGCGTGAGCGTTCCCTTCGACGCCGGGCTTCGCCAGCTGACACAGGAGACCGTCGCGGAACTGGCGCTTGTCCTGGCCGCCCGCGCCACGCCGCCGCCCACCACGCGGCGCGAACGCTGCCGCGCCTGCTCGCTCAACGAATTGTGCCGGCCCGATGCGGTGTCGAGACCCGCGAAGGCCTGGCGCGACCGCATGATCGACACGCTGCTGGGGCAGGACGCCAGGCCGTGAAGAAGCTGCTCAACACCGTTTTCGTCACTACCGAAGGCGCTTCGCTGCGCAAGGACGGCGAGAACCTGGTGGCGGAGGTCGAGGGCGAGGAGCGGGCGCGCGTTCCCTTCCACATGCTGGCCTCGGTCGTCCTGTTCGGGGCCATCTACGTCTCCCCGGCGCTGATCGCGGCCTGTGCCGACGCCGGCATCACGCTGGTGCTGCTGGGGCGCAATGGCCGGTTTCAGGCCCGCATCGAGGGACCGGTTACCGGCAATGTCCTGCTGCGGCGAGCCCAGTACCGGATGTCCGACGCGCCGGAGGAGATCGTCCGCTCGCTGCTCATCAGCAAGGTGGCGAACCAGCGCGCCGTGCTGATGCGCAGCTTGCGCGATTACGGGCCGGAACTCGCCGAAGCGGACCGGGATGCGATCGACGCGGTCACCGATAGGCTCGCCCGCATCCTCCGCCGCATCCAGTTGTCCGACGGCACGCTCGACGCCTTGCGCGGCTCCGAGGGCGAGGCGGCACAGCTGTATTTTTCCGTCTTCGACCACCTCATTCGCTCGCCCGACGAGGCTATGCGCTGGAAAGGGCGTTCCCGCCGCCCGCCTCTCGATCCCGTCAACGCGCTCCTGTCGTTTGTCTATACGCTGCTCACCCACGATTGCCGCTCGGCCTGCGAGGCTGTGGGCCTTGATCCGGCTGTCGGATTTCTGCACCGCGACCGGCCGGGCCGCCCGAGCCTTGCGCTCGATCTGATGGAGGAATTGCGCCCGGTACTCGCAGACCGGCTGGCGCTGTCGCTGGTCAACCGTCGGCAGCTTCGGGCGCGGGATTTCGAAACGCGCGACGGCGGCGCAGTGATGATGTCGGATGACGCACGCAAGACGGTGCTTACCGCCTGGCAGGAGCGCAAGAAGGAGGAGCGCCTGCACCCGTTTCTCGCGGAAAAGGCACCCCTTGGGCTCGTGCCCTATCTTCAGGCGCAGATGCTGGCGCGCCATCTGCGCGGCGATCTTGACGCCTATCCGCCATGGTTCTGGAAATAGGAGAACGGCATGTTGATGCTCGTCACCTATGACGTCAACACCACCGAAGGCAATGGCGCGGCCCGCCTGCGCGCCGTGGCGAAGGCCTGTCGCGATTTCGGCCAGCGCGTGCAATATTCGGTTTTCGAGATAGAGGTCGACCCGGCTCAGTGGACCAGTCTCAAGGCGCGGCTGGAGGGCATCATCAAGCCTGAATGCGACAGCCTGCGCTACTACTATCTCGGCGCCAACGGCCAGCGGCGGGTGGAGCATGTCGGCGCCAAGCCGGCCGCCGATCTGGGTGGGCCTCTCATCGTCTGACCCGCGCAGCGGGCCGGCATTGACACGGCGCGAACCCCAAGCGTGCCGGCGATTCCGGGGCGGTTCGCACCGGTTTCCGATCTTTGAAATCGTTGATGGATTTTTCCGGCAAGGACCGCGCACCGGCGAAAAACCGGTCTGTCGGCGGACCTTCGCGCCGCGAGCCGGATTTCCTTCGTTGCAAGACAGGCTTAGAAAAGGGCGGGTCGCCCCCTTCGCGGGGGCGTGGATCGAAACTGCGCGTCCTCGCGGCTGATGTCGACCATCGGCGTCGCCCCCTTCGCGGGGGCGTGGATCGAAACACGGTTTTTCCTGATGAATGGCAGCCTCTCTACATGTCGCCCCCTTCGCGGGGGCGTGGATCGAAACATCGACGGAGAACCGCAAATCTTGCGGCTATCGGTCGCCCCCTTCGCGGGGGCGTGGATCGAAACCCC
>JBHIWT010000100.1:0-12289 GCA_041987265.1 Hyphomonadaceae bacterium | reverse complement strand
GATCAAGATCGACCAGACCGCCAGCGCGCGAAAACCGAAAGCGGCCCGCAACGCCCGCGCCGAGCGGGCGCTCACCGCGCAGGAACGCAAGGACATTGTCAACGCGCTGTCCGGCATCGACTCGCCCGTCGTGCGCAACGCCCTCGCCGAACTCGGCGAAGCCGTCCTTGCCTCACAACCCGCCGGCGCCAGCGACAAACGCTGACCGCTCAAGGGACTCGAAATCCTGCCTGACACCCGCTAGGTTCCGCTGCCAAACGACGGACACCTCGCCCCGGAGCGTCAGGACACATGAATTTCAACACCATGCCCCGCGCATTCGCCGCAATCGCCGCCGCAGCCAGCCTCGCGCTCGCCGCCTGTTCGGATAATTCATCCGGCGGCGCCTACGCAGACGTCGATGTCGATCCCTACCTCGAAGACGTCACCCTCGGCGACGCATCCGCGCCGGTCGAGATTATTGAATACGCGTCGCTTTCCTGCCCCCACTGCCGCGACTTCTGGAAACAGGATTTTCCGCGCCTGAAGACCAACTACATCGACACCGGCCGCGTCCGCTACGTCCTCAAGGACTTCCCGACCGCCCCCGTCGAACTCGCCGTCGCCGCCACTGCGATCGCGCGCTGCGCCGGTGAAGACGGCTATTACGACGTCGTCGACGACGTCTTCACCCAGTACCACGACATCATGGACGCCCTGCGCTCCAACACCGGCGCCCTCCCGCTGCTGGTCGAAATCGGCGGCCGCGCCGGCCTTTCGACCGATGAAGTCCGCGCCTGCATCAACCACGAAGGCGTCCAGAAATACATCGACGGCGTTGTCGCCGAAGCTGTCGACAAGGGCGTCACCGCCACGCCGACCATCTTCGTCAACGGCGAGGTCGTCTCACCTCACGACTACGCCAGCCTGTCCGCTGCGATCGACGCCATCCTTGATCCCGATTCAGCCGCGGCCCCCGCAGAGACCGAAGCGGCTGAATAGGCGCCCGGCGTTCAGGCGGCGACGGCTGCATCGGAGATAATGCGTGCACGTCGTCGGCATGAAAATCGCGGGCTTCAAGTCCTTCGTCGATCCCGTCGACGTGCCGGTCGAACCCGGCCTCACCGGCATTGTCGGCCCCAACGGCTGCGGCAAGTCCAACCTGCTTGAATCGCTGCGCTGGGTCATGGGCGCCGTCTCCGCCAAGGCGATGCGCGGCGGCGAGATGGACGATCTCATCTTCTCCGGCACCGACATGCGCCCGGCCCGCGAACTCGCCGAAGTCACCATCCTGCTGGACAATACCGCGCGCACGGCGCCCGCCGAATACAATGACAACGATACGCTGGAAATCCGCCGCGCGCTCCGCCGCGGCGCCGGCTCGTCCTTCTCCATCAACGGGCGCACCGTGCGCGCCCGCGACGTCCAGCTCCTGTTCGCCGACGCATCCACCGGCGCCAACTCTCCCTCGCTTGTCCGCCAGGGACAGATCTCCGAACTCATCGGCGCCAAACCGCAGAACCGCCGCAAGATCCTTGAAGAAGCCGCCGGCATTGGCGGCCTCGCCGCCCGCCGCCACGCCGCCGAACTGAAACTGAAGGCTGCGCAGGAAAACCTCGACCGCATCGGCGAAGTCATGGCCGAGGTCGAACGCCAGGCCAATGCGCTCAAGCGCCAGGCTGGCAAGGCGCGCAAATACCGCGCGCTCTCGGACGAAATCGCAGCCTTCGAAGCGCGCCTCTCCGCCGTCCGCTGGCGCGGCGCCGTCGACGAGACGATCGCGGCCCGCGCCGCCATCGAACACGCCCGCCGCGAAGAACAGGACGCCGCCACTCAATCCACCGGCGCCATAACCGCAGAACTCAAGGCCCGCGAGAGCCTCGAACCGCTGCGCGCCGCCGAGACCGACGCCGCCGGCAAACTCGGCGCGATGAAGCTCCAGCAGGCCAGGCTCGAATCCGAACGCGCCGCCGCGACCGAAGCGGTCCAGCGCATCGGACAGGACATCGTCCGCCACGAAGTCGAACACGCCCGCCTCACCGAAGAAGCCGCCGATGCACGCCGGCGCGTCGAAGCAGCGTCCGTCGCGCTCGAAGACCTGCCCGAAGTAACCTACGAACAGCAACGCGAAGCCGAAGACGCACTCGGCGCAACGCTGCAGGTCACGCGTACCCGCCGCGAACACCTCGAAGCCGAACTCGACCAGCGCCGGCAGGCGCACGCCCGCGCAGAAGCAGCCGCCGAAGCCGCGCGCCAACGCATCGACATCGAACAGGATCGTCTCGACCGCGCGACCGCCGACCTCAACCGCATCGAGACCGAGCAACGCGCGCTCGGCGACGCCGCGTCCTTCGCCGCCGCGCTCGAAACAGCGCGCACCGCGCATCAGACCGCCGACACCGCCGCCACCGAAGCGCAGGCCGCCCTCGCCCGCGCCAACGCTGATGTCGACGCCGCGCGCAATGAAGAAGCCCGCCTGACGCCGCCGCTTCAGGCCGCCGAACAGCGCGTCCGTGAAATCGAGGCCGAGCTTGCCGCGCTCGAACGTCTCCTGCGCACGGGCGCCAGCGAAGCCCACACGCCCGTCGCCGACGCCATTGATCCAAAAGGCCTGGACCGCGCGCTCGCAGCAGCCCTCGATGCAGATCTCGACGCATCCGAAGACGCCGCCGCCTCGTCCAGGTGGACCTTGCGCGCCACGACCGCGCTGAACGACCTCCCAGAAGGCGCAACCGCGCTCTCAACCCTCATTGATGCGCCGCCCGTCCTGTCCGCGCGACTCTCGCAGGTCGGCGTTGTCGACCGCGCTGACGGCGAACGCCTCCAGTCCGAACTCCGCCAGGGCCAGCGCCTCGTTTCGCGCGAAGGCGATCTATGGCGTTGGGACGGGTTCGTCCGCACCGCCGACGCCAGCCTCACGGCGTCCGAACGCCTCGCAAACCACGCGCGGCGCAAGGCGCTGAAAGCGGAATTCAAGACCGCCAACGCCGAGCTTCAGACCGCATCGACAGCCCGGACGAAAGCGTCCGAGGCGCTCACTCAGGCTGAACTCGAAGTGATGCAGCGCCGCCGCAACCTGCCTGAAACCATGCGCGCCGCCGCCGATGCGCGCGAGGCCCTCCTACGCGCCGAACAGGGACACGACCGCCACGCCATGCGCGAGACCTCGCTCAGGGAAACCCACGCGCGCCTTACAGCCGATCGCGAAGATCGCGCCGCCAGCCTGCAGGCGGCGAAGGCGGCCCTCGCCGCCGCCCCCCAACCCGACGACACCACCCAGCTAGACCAGCTAGCCGCCAGCCTGGCCGAAGCGCGGGAAGAAGAACGCCGCGCCATCACCGCGCTGGAAACCTGGCGCCGCGACAAGGACCGCGACGAACTCCAGCGCAAGACGCTGATCCGTGAACGCGACGACTGGACCGCCCGCGCTGAACAGATGACCACCCGCCTTCAGGCCGTCGCAGCCGAGCTCGCCGCCGCCAACGAAGCCTACGCCTCCGCCGAAACCCGTCCGGTCGAAATCCAGTCCCGGCTCGATGCGCTGTCTGATGACACCGCCGCCGCCGAACAGACGCGCCAGGACGCAGCCGACAACCTTGCCGAGGCCGAAGCCGCCCTGCGCGAAGCCGAACTCGCCGCCCGCGCCTGCCGCGATCGCAACACCGCCGCGCGCGAAGCCCTCGTCCGTTCCGAAGCCCGCCTCGAAGCGGCAGAGCGCCGCGAAGCCGAGGTCGCGGAGACCGTCCGCTCAGCCTTCGACCGTTCGCTGGAAGACCTCGAAGCGCTCGTCGCCTCGGCCGAACCAGAAGACGCCCCGGACACCCCCGACGCCCCCTCCGCGACCGACCTAGACACCCGCCTCGCCACCCTCCGCCGCCAGCGCGACCAGCTCGGCGCGGTCAACATCGAAGCCGACGAGCAACTTACTGAAATCACAAGCAGAATTGGTCTACAGGTGGAAGAACGCGATGATCTCATCGCCGCCATCGCCCGCCTGCGCGAAGGCGTCGACGCGCTCAACGAAGAAGGCCGCGCCCGCCTTCTCGAAGCCTACAACTCTGTAAATGAGCACTTTTCCTCGCTCTTCACCTCCCTCTTCGCGGGCGGCCACGCAGAGCTGCGCCTCACCGAGTCCGACGATCCCCTCGACGCCGGCCTCGAAATCATGGCCCAGCCCCCCGGAAAACGCCTCGGCACCCTCTCGCTGATGTCCGGCGGCGAACAAGCGCTCACGGCCACGGCCCTGATTTTCGCGGTGTTTCTTTCCCGCCCAGCCCCGATCTGCGTACTCGACGAGGTCGACGCCCCGCTCGACGACGCCAACGTCGATCGCTTCTGCCGCCTCCTCGATGAAATGCGCAAACGCACCCAGACCCGCTTCATCGTCATCACCCACAACGCCGTCACCATGTCGCGGATGGACCGCCTGCTCGGCGTCACCATGCAGGAGCCCGGCGTCTCCAGACTGGTCTCGGTCGACCTTGAAGCCGCAGAACGGCTGGCTGCGGCGTAATCTCGCAGGACCGCCGCCAGTTTGACCAAAGAAAATCAACAACTTAGCGACGGCTCTCGCGCCGCTTTCGCTTGACGCAAATGTCCCCACAGCTATAGCTGGCGCGCGGACGGGCCGTCAGGCTCGCCTGTGCGCAGGGTTATGCCTCCCGCGCCGGTCAAAAAGCCCCACGGTGGACGGCTTTCATGAGCGACGATCTCAACAAGCGGATCGCCGAAGCTCAGGAAAAGCTGGATGCGCAAAAGCGCCCCCGCAACGGCTCGGACGGCAAAGGGTGGAGCACCGGCTACCGGATGGCGTCCGACTTCGTCGCAGCCATCATCGTCGGCGCAGTCCTGGGCTGGGGTATAGATGCGCTCTTCGGGACAATGCCCTGGGGTCTCATCGTATGCCTGACACTGGGTTTCAGCGCCGGGGTCCGCATGATCATGCGTACGGCGAACGAGAAGGCAGGCCAGCCTGCCGGAGAGAACGAGGACGATAACGCATGATGGTCGCCGCCGACCCGATGCACCAGTTCCACATCTCGCGGCTCATCCCGTTCGAGATTGGCGGCTGGGATCTGTCCTTCACCAATTCCGCGCTCTGGATGGTGATCGGCGTGCTGTTCGTCATCGCTTTCTTCGCGTTCGCAACCGCCAAGATGAACACCATCCCGACCCGCCTGCAGTCGCTGGCCGAACTTTGGTACGGCTTCGTTGACGGCATGGTGCGCGATGTGAACCACGACGACGGCAAACCGTTCGTGCCACTCGTTTTCACGCTCTTCTCGTTCGTATTCATCGCCAACCTGTTCGGCATGTTCTCGCTGCCGCTGCCTGGCGCGCACACCTTCACGCCGACCAGCCATGTCGCCGTTACCGGCGCGCTGGCCCTCTTCACGATCGCCGTCGTCATCGTCGTCGGGCTCTGGAAGAACGGCTTCAAGTTCTTCAAGATCTTCGCGCCGTCAGGCGTGCCGGGCTACATCCTCTGGTTCGTGATGATCATCGAGATCTTCTCGTTCCTCTCCCGCCCGATCAGCCTCGGCATGCGTCTGTTCGCCAACATGCTCGGCGGCCACGTCGCCCTGAAAGTCTTCGCCGGCTTCATCCCTTCGCTCGCAGCCGGCCTCGGCGGAATTGGCATGCTCATGGGCGGCTTGCTCGTCATGCCGATGGTTGTCGGCATCACCGCGCTGGAATTCCTCGTAGCCTTCCTGCAGGCCTACGTGTTCGCCATCCTAACCTGCGTCTATCTCAACGACGCGCTGCATCCGGGCCACTAGCGCCCTAAGAACCTTCCGTTCCAAGGAGAAGTATCATGGAAGAACTCAAGTACGTCGGCGCTGGCCTCGCCTGTCTCGCCATGCTCGGCGCCGCCGTTGGCGTGGGCAATATCTTCGCCAGCTACCTGCAGGCCGCGATCCGCAACCCGTCTGCCGCTCAACAGCAGTTCGGCAACCTGATCTTCGGCTTCGCCGTTACCGAAGCGCTCGGCATTTTCGGCTTCGTTATCGCGCTGGTTCTGATCTTCGCCGTCTAGTCGGCTGACCAAACCAGCCGACCCCTAGCGGAGCACGAACCTTGGCGACCGAAACCGAAGCCCACGAATCCGGCGGCAGCTTTCCGCCGTTCGATCAGATCGACACGTTCCCGTCCCAGATCTTCTGGTTGGCGATCACGTTCGGCCTGCTCTACTTCGTGATGGCCTACGTCTTCCTGCCCAAGGTTCGCAAAAGCCTCGAGGATCGCGACACGGCGATCACCGGAAGCATCGACGAAGCGGCGTCCCTCAGCCGGGAAGCCGACGAATCCGTCGCCGCATTCGAAGCCGACATCGCCAAGGCGCGCGCCGCCGCCCGCGACACAGCTTCGAAAGCCAAAGCCGAAGCCGACGCGAAGATCGCGGAACAGACCGCAAAGGTCGAAGCCGATCTCGCGGCCAAGCTCGAAAAGGCGGAGACCGAAATCGCCGAGGTTCGCGCCAAGGCGATGGCGGGCGTCGCCGACGTCGCCGGTGACGCTGCTTCGGCGATCGTCGAGAAACTGACCGGAAGCGCCGCGGATCCTGCAGCGGTCAAGTCGGCCGTCGCCAACGTAATGGACGGGCGCTAGATGGAACACGAAGACGACATCCACCACGCCGCCACCGAAGCCGCTCACGCGGTAGAGGCGTTGCCGCTGTTCGAAGACCCGTCCTTCTGGGCGTCGATCGGTCTCTTCCTCTTTCTCGCGCTCCTCGTCTGGCGGAACGTGCCCGGCCTGGTGACCAAATCGCTCGACGACCGAGCCGAGAAGATCAAGTCGGAACTCCACAACGCGAAGGCGCTCCGCGAAGAAGCCGAAGCCAAACTCGCCGACGCCAAGAAGCGTCAGGCCGCCGCCGAAGCCGACGCGAAGGAAATCGTCGCCGCAGCTCAGCGCGAAGCTGAAGCGCTCGCCGAAAGCGCCGCCGCGAGCCTCAAGGAATCGATCGATCGTCGCCAGAAACTGGCCGAAGAGCGCATCGCCCGCGCCGAAGCCGAAGCCCTGCGCGATGTTAAACTCGCTGCGATCGAAACCGCGTCGAAAGCCGCCGAGCAGGTCCTCACCAAAGCGATGGCCGGCAAGTCAGGCGAAGACCACTTCGCCCAAAGCCTCGAAGCGGTGAAGAAGGCGCTGCAATAGCGCTCGCCAATCCCGATCGACACCGCAACGCCGGGCCTACACCCTGCGCAGATATCCGTTTGGATTGAAGCTGGCGTTCACGCCGAACCAGTCATTGTATCGCGTGTCGATTTCGAAGACGCCCGGGTTCGACTTGAGAAACTCATAGACTGCCCGGTTTGGGCCGCCGCCATAGTTCGCGTTTGCGCCCTGGTCTTCGATAACCCCGTCCTCGACGATCATGAACTCTCCTGTGCGAAGCACGCCCTTGAAGTATTCCAGCACCGCCAACGTCACATCCCGCGTATGCGCGCTGTCCTCGATCACCATTAAAGGGCGCTTCATTTCACCAAGTCTGTCATGCAACGCGCTGTCCTCCAGCTTCGTCGCATCGGCCTCGATGAAGCCAATTCCGGAATCCTCTTTCAGCGCGACCTGTGAATCACGCGCCTGGAAATCCAGCGTGACGATGTCGGTTTCCAGACCATAGTTCCGGCAGATGTCTCGATAGAACAGAGCCGCGCCGCCATGATAGGAACCGATTTCCAGAATCGTTCCCGGCCGCAGCTCGTAGATCATCAGCATGTAGATCGCCATGTCGATCGGGCTCTTCAGGCACGACACACCCTTGTAGGTGTAGGCCATCACTCCGCGGTGATAGCTGGCCAGGAAATCCGGCTCGAAGGCGGTCTTGAAAGAACGCGGCTCGCCTGGAGTCACCCAATCGTCACTCGCGCCGTGCTGCACCCCTTCGGGCCGCGCATTCGGATCGTATTCGTGAGAACCCGACATCACTCAAGACCGCCCTCTGCCTGAGCCGCCGGCGTATCGGCCTGATCGAAACGCACGACCAGTCGGCCCGTATAGTCGATCCAGTGAAAGAACGGCGCAACGCCTGGACGGGCGGCGAAGTACTCGTCCACCGCACGCCGCGCGCCTTCCCAGTGACCATAATCATCGATCAACAGCACGCCATGCTGCTGCAGTTTCGGATACAGGTGCTGCAGCTCAACGAGCGTGCTGTCATAGAAATCCGTGTCCAGCCGCAACAACGCCAGCCGATCAATCTCTGAGTGGGTTGCCGGAATGGTGTTGCTCACGTCTCCACGAACGAACTGTACAAGATCCATCGGGTATCCAACGCTCGAAACGTTCTCGACCACGGTTTCATAAGCAGCGAAGGCGGTCACGTGGCAGTCCTCACGCGCGATCTCACGCGCGTTCAGCAGCATACTGGCCGTGTTGCCCTTGTAGTCGACGTCCACCTCGCTCGGCGGCGTCATCCCGTCGAACGTGTCGAACAGCCAGATCCGCCGGGGATCAGCGCCCAACGCCTGCAATGTCCGCATCATCAGCATGACTGAACCGCCGCGCCACACACCGCACTCAACGAAGTCGCCCGGCACCTCATTCTCCACGAGGTAGCGAATGCTCCTGTAGAGCGCGAGCCCACGTTCGAACGAGGTCATCGTATAGGGCTGGCACGCCTCCCAGATCGCCGGGAAACCGGCGTCTTCGCTGTTGTCCAGGCTACCGTCCATCTCGTCCCCGATGTGTAAGCCGACCCGATTAGGCGCGCGGCTTTCACGCCCCACGCGCCTCGTCTGTCCGGCGACCGGCGATCGGCCGCTTGTTTTAGGTATCCCGCCGCTGTCGGCAGCGCCCCAACTTACTGACCCGAACGGATATCCAGCCAGCTGCGGATCGTCGCGTTCACCAGGTCGGCAGCGTCATGCTGCACGAAGTGGCCGGCGTCCGGCACCATCAGCATCGACGTATCCTTGGAGATATGCTCCCAGGTATTGTTGTGTCCGGACGACAGAAGCGCCGTGTCCTTCATACCGTGGATCACCAGAACCGGCACGTCGATCGGCGGCGGCGGCGGTGCATCGGCGGCGGGAAGGTTGTCGCCGCTGGGATAGTTCATCCGGTAATAATTCATCATCCCGGCAAAGCTCGACCGGCCGAACGCTTCGACATATTTCGGCTTCATCTCGGGGTCCTGCACCCAGCCGGCGAGACCCTCGGCCGTCAGGTTGTTCTCCGATCCCGGCTGCTGGAAGTTCCGCGCATAGGCCGCGTTCTCGTTCTGCTTGGAATTCGGATCCGCCATCTCCGCCGCAAACGAGGTCGGGTGCGGCACCGACAGGATGACCAGCCGGTCCAGCATCTCCGGATGCGTGAACGCGAAATTCCACGAGATCGCCGCGCCCCAGTCATGACCGATCACCGTCGCGCTGTCGCGGCCTTCCGCCTTGATCACCGCCGCCACGTCCGCCACCAGGTTGGGCATCGCGTACGCCGCCGCATCCTCCGGCTGATCAGACAGGTTATATCCACGCGTATCCATCGCCGCGACGCGATAGCTGTCTGACAATGCGGGCATCAGCTGCGACCAGGAACCCGAATAGTCAGGAAAGCCGTGAACCATCACCACCAGCGGGCCTTCGCCGCTGGCGACATAGTGGATATTGACGCCGTCGCTGTCGGCGTACTTGTCCTCGACTGCTGCGATATTGGCGGTGTCGTCCTGCGTCGCCACTTCGCCAGCAGGCGGCTGCGTTCCATCCGGCGCGCATGCGCTCAACGCCAAAACCATACCTGAAACGGTAATCAATCCAGCACGCCGCATCGGCCAGCCTCCCTCTGTTTCCGTGCAGGCTAACGCCGGCCCGACGCTACGGCAACGCTGACCTTAGGACAGCGCCGGGATCATCCCTGCATGTCGTCGAGGTCTTCCTGAAGGATCGTCATCTGCAGCTGGTAGGACGTCTCGCCCTCGTCCTCGATTACGTAGACAACCGCAACGTGCTCCCCGCCCGACAGCACTTCGACGCTGTCAGTGACGCGCGGCCGCGTCTGCACCGTCACGCCGGGATTCATGACCTTCTTGAGATAGGCTTCAATGCCGCGGACAACGTCTGGATTCACGAGACAGGACTCCTGGATGCGTGTGAACGCCCCAGCCTTATCCCCGCCCCGGAACGGCGCCAACCCCTGGCCGGCCAGCCTGACCGAATGGACAGAATCAGATTGTCGGATCGAAGTTCTGGTCCATCGTCCGCGACGGCTGCGCGCACGGCCCGCCGACCGGCTTTGCCGGAACGCCGGCGACAGAGCACCGCGAAGGCACATCAGTCAGCACAACCGAACCGGATCCAACGCGCGCCTCATCGCCAACATGAATGTTGCCCAGCACCTTCGCGCCGGCGCCAAGCAGCACGCCATTGCCGATCTTCGGATGCCGGTCGGTGAATTCCTTGCCCGTCCCGCCCAGCGTCACGCCGTGCAGCATGGAAACATCATCGCCAACCACGGCCGTCTCGCCGATCACGATGCCGGTCGCATGATCGATGAACACGCCAGACCCGATCTTCGCCGCCGGATTGACGTCAACAGCGTAGAGCTCCGAAATGCGGCTTTGCAGGTAGAACGCCAGCGCCTCGCGTCCCCACCCCCACAGCCAGTGCGCCACGCGGTGCGTCTGCAACGCCAGGTAGCCCTTGTAATAGAGGAAAGGCTGCAACGTGTTGCGCGCAGCAGGATCCCGCTCCAGCACAGCCTGCAGGTCCCGCTCCGCAGCCGTTACGATCGCGGGCTCATCCTTGTAGGCTTCTTCGCAGATCTCGCGCAGCTGCAGCGCGCCGACTTCCTTGCCGCCCGCCTTGTGCGCCAGATGGTAGGCAAGCGCCTCGCCGAACGTGTCGTGGTTCAGAACCGACGCAGAAAGATAGCTGGCAAGCGCCGGTTCCTGTTCGGCGGCCGCCTTCGCATCGGCGCGCAGTCTTTGCCAGACCGGCGCTGGCGCGCCCTTTGTTGATGCGTCCACATCGCTCCGGGTCGAATCCGCCATGCGCTGTCTCCCTTTCAGCGTCAAACATCACGCTGCCACGCGATGCCGGCCTACCCCTTCAACAGCCTCGTAAGGTCTTCGGGCAATTGGCCGTTCATTGCCAGATGGGAGGCCTTCAGCAACATCACAAGGGAGAACACATCCGTGATCTCGCCGGTTTCCGCCATCCGCAATGCGGTCTTAAAAGGCACACGCCGTACCGTCAAATCCTCTGAACCATCAGGCGCGAAGGTCGTATCCGCCGCAAGGTTCCAGGCAATGAAGGCGTACGCCCGCTCATCCGTGATCGAATTCGACGTGTGCGCATCGGCAAGAATCTCGAACCAGTTGTCCGCGCGAAGGCCTGCTTCCTCCGACAATTCCCGCTTCGCGCTGTCCAGTGGCGGACGTTCCGGATCTCCGCCGCCCTCCGGCAATTCCCAGGAATACCGGCCGAACGTGAAGCGCTCCTGGCCGATCAGGATCGTGCGTCCCTCGTCATCGATTGGCAGCACGCCCACCGCAATATTGCGAATATGCACCAGCCCATACTGCGCGGGCTTACCGGTTGGCGCCACAGCGTCGTACTCCCGCACGCATATCCACGGGTTGGAATAGACATTACGCGCCGAACGAATGCGCCAGTGCTTGCGGTTCCCGGTCATGAACGCCGGTTAGGCTGTTGCAAGCAGTGCTGCAAGAGGCGCAACGCGGACTCGACCTCGACCACCGCGCCCACTAGGTTCCGCCCCGAAACGCCGAAAGAGATTCTGGAGAACACGCATGGTCATCCGTTGGGGATTTGCAGCGCTTGCGATCGGCATCGCCGCCGCCTGCTCCCAGGAAGCCGGAACGCAGACCGCAACCATTGCGCCGGCGGAAGCGATTATCGACGGCAATCTCCGTCCCTTCCTCGGCAAGGAGGATGCACAAGTCGTACTGATCGAGTATGGCGCCCCCACCTGCCCGGGCTGCGGCGCCTGGCACGCCAATTTCTGGCAACCCCTGAAGGCCGCCTATATCGACACCAACCTCATCCGGTTTGAGTTCCGCGTCCTCCCCTCGCACAATCCGCCTGTCGACGCCGCAATCGCCGGCATCGGCCTGTGCGCCGGGCCGGATCGCTTCTACGACGTGCTCGACAAGGCGTTCGAAGACCAGCTCCCGATCGAGATGGCGACGCGGCAGGGTGAAGCCCGCCAGGCGATGGTTGATCTCGGCGACACGTTCGACCTGTCCGAAGAGCAGACCATGACCTGCGTCAACGATCCGGGCCGGATCGACTACATCGCCGCCATCCAGACCGAGGCGCAGGCCGTCGGCGTCCTGGGAACCCCG
>JBHIWT010000099.1:0-12295 GCA_041987265.1 Hyphomonadaceae bacterium | reverse complement strand
TGATGTGCATGTCGCCTCGGCTAACTTGCCTGTTTCACCCGCATGTACCATTCCACCAGACGGCGGACCTGGCGCTCGGTGTATCCGCGTTCGACCATGCGCTGGACGAACTCGTCGTGCTTCTTCTCGCTGTCGGAGTCCTTCTTCGAACCGAAGGAGATCACCGGGAGCAATTCCTCGACCTGCGAGAACATGCGGCGCTCGATCACTTCGCGGATCTTCTCATAGCTCGTCCACGACGGATTGCGGCCCTTGTTGTTGGCCCGCGCGCGCAGCGTGAACTTCACCACTTCGTTGCGGAAGTCCTTCGGATTGGCGATGCCGGCCGGCTTCTCGACCTTGGACAGCTCCTGGTTGAGCAGTTCACGGTCGAGCAATTGCCCGGTGTCTGGATCCTTGAAGTCCTGATCCTCGATCCAGGCGTCGGCATAATCGACATACCGGTCGAACAGGTTCTGCCCGTAATCGTGATAACTCTCGAGATACGCCTTCTGGATCTCGTGCCCGATGAATTCCGCGTAGCGCGGCGCGAGGTCGGCCTTGATGTATTCCAGATACTCCGCCTCGGTGTCGTCCGGGAATTGTTCACGCCGGATCGCCTGCTCCAGCACATACATCAGATGGACCGGGTCGGCGGCGACTTCCTCGGTATCGTGGTTGAACGTCGCTGACAGCGCCTTGAAAGCGAAGCGGGTGGAGATGCCCTCCATGCCCTCGTCCACGCCGGCTGCGTCCTTGTATTCCTGCAGCGTCCGCGCCTTGGGATCGACCTCCTTGAGGCTCTCGCCATCGTAGACGCGCATCTTGGCGTAGTGGTTGGAGTTCTCGTGATCCTTCAGCCGCGAGAGCACCGCAAAGCGCGCCAGCATTTCCAGCGTGCCGGGCGCGCAAGGCGCTTCGGCCAGCTCCGAGGAACGCACCAGCTTTTCGTAGATCTGCGTTTCTTCCGTCACGCGCAGGCAATACGGCACCTTGATCACGTAGATACGGTCGATGAACGCCTCGTTCGACTTGTTGTTCTTGAACGAACGCCACTCCGCCTCGTTGGAGTGCGCCATGACGATGCCGGTGAACGGGATCGCGCCAATGTTCTCCGAACCGACGTAATTGCCTTCCTGCGTCGCCGTCAGCAGCGGGTGAAGCATCTTGATCGGCGCCTTGAACATCTCGACGAACTCAAGAACGCCCTGGTTCGCGCGGTTGAGGCCGCCCGAATAAGAGTAGGCGTCCGGGTCGTTCTGCGAATGCATTTCCAGCATCCGGATGTCGACCTTGCCGACCAGCGAAGAGACGTCCTGATTGTTTTCATCGCCCGGCTCGGTCTTGGCGATCGCGATCTGGCGCAGCCGTGACGGCTTCAGCTTCGCTACGGTGAACTTGGTGATATCGCCGCCATACTCATCAAGGCGTTTCAACGCCCAGGGCGACATCAGTCCCGTCAGGCGGCGCTTGGGAATGCCGTATTCGGACTCGATCGCTTCAGCCTGGGTCTCCGGATCGAACAGCACGAGCGGGCTCTCGAACACCGGCGACAGCTGTTCGCCCGCCTTCAGCACGTAGATGTACTGGTCTTCCATCAAGAGCTTGATGCGCTCGGCGAGCGATGACTTGCCGCCCCCAACCGGACCCAGCAGGTAAAGGATCTGCTTGCGCTCCTCGAGCCCCTGCGCGCCCTGGCGGAAGAATGCGACGATACGTTCGATCGTCTCTTCCATGCCGTAGAATTCTGAAAACGCCGGATAGACGCGGATCGTGCGGTTGGCGTGAATGCGGCCGAGCCGCGCGTCCTTGGACGTGTCGACCATTTCCGGTTCGCCAATCGCCGCCAGCAACCGCTCATGCGGCCCTGCGTACATCAGCGCGTCATCCCGGCAGCCCTCAAGATAGTCCGTGAGGCTCATGACCGTCTCGCGACGCGTCTCGAAGGCCTTTGTGTAACTGTCGAAGAGGTCTTGCGACATCTGATCTCCCTGAGTGTTCAGCGGCGCCTTGCGGCGTTCGCCGGACCTAAAATTCAGCCCCCCGGCCTCCTTCCCTCTGCGAGATAGTCTCCCTTCTTGCGCACCAGTCCGCTGACGAGCACGCGCAGTTCCAGTCTCGTGAAACGCTTTGCTGCTTCCAGATGTCGGTCTGATCGCCGGCGATTGGAAGGGGCAGACTGCTCACAACTTCACGAACACAACTGGCAGATAAGCAAAGAATATGCTGATTGCCTTCCCCCGTCATGCGGTTTTGAGCGATTCATCTGCAGTTGTGTGTTGTAGATGTCACCGCGTTTTCAGGCGCCCGCGGCGATGGCAGTCGCCGCACCGATTGCCAGATTGCGAACCGCAGCAATTGACTGTGTGCAGGACTCCGGGGAGCATCCCGACCACTCAAGCACTTCTCGCGTAACGCTTGCGCGCGCAAACGCGCGTTCTCCAACTGCGTTCAGAGCCGCTCACATTTCATTGATACGGCGGCTGGCGATCCCGGCAGGACTCGAACCTGCAACCGTCCGCTTAGAAGGCGGATGCTCTATCCGGTTGAGCTACGGGACCGGCCGCTTGCGTCATAGTCGGCTTCGCGACCCGAAACCAGTGCGTGCGCCGAGGTTGATCCCATCCGGATCCGACACCCGCAATTGGGTCTGTTGCGATTGTGCGCAATACATTAAACAGCGCCACTTTTAACCTTGCGGTCTGAAGCAGATGATTGAAGTCCGGTCCTCACCTATCGAAGGCCGTGGCGTCTTCGCCACGCAGGCGCTGAGCCCGGGGGCGCCTTTCCACACCGCCGAGCTTCTGATTTTTGGCCTGGACGAATATCCTGCGCTGCAGCAGACGCGCGCCGCTCACTACGTCTTCCACGTCAGCGACGACCCCGCCGAGAGCGGCAAGTCGGTTACCGGGCTGGCGATGAGCCGGATCTCATTCATCAACCACGCACGGCCCGCGAACTGCTCATTTCAGGTCGATGCGGACACGTCTACGGTCAGCTTCACCGCACTCCGCGACATTGCGGCGGGGGAGGAATTGACGATCGATTACGGCGACTTCGCAGAAAAGCTCGGCCTGCCCGGCTGACCGGTCTGCTAGTGTGTCCAGGGCTTGCGACGGTTCGCGGCAAAGTTGTCCGCATAGGCCTTGATGATCCGCTTGGGCTCGCGCGGCTCGCTGACCGTGAACTCGATTCCTTCGCGCTGGGCGAAGGCGATGGCCTCTTCACGCGTGTCGAACTTCATCCTGACCTGGCTTCGCGTGTCATTGCTCGACGTCCAGCCCATCAGCGGATCCGACGACCGGGAGCCGATCGTGTCGTACTCCAGAAGCCATTCCCGGGTGTTCGCCTTGCCGGACTGCATGGCGTTGCGCGCCGGCCGATAGATTCTCGCGCCCATGTGTTCTCTCCGTCGACCGCCCCGGGAGGGCGGGATACCGCGCACGACATGCCCGCAATTCGAGGGTTTTTCAACCTGCCCGCAGTTTCTCCAGCTCCTGCCGGGCTTTGCGCCCGACGAGATCTGCAAGCCCCGGCAGTTCGCCAATCGTGAAGCCGACGACAGGCCGATTCGGCGCTTCGGATACGAGCCGGGCAAAATCCTCGCCGCCGTGCACGCCGTCGCCGAAAAACAACCCGATCATGGCGAATGGCGGATCGACCTCCTTGAGCGCCTGCTGAGCCAGGGGCGCTTCTTCGAGGAAGGCGGGCTCCACCCTCCCGAACCGGCCCTGTAAGGCGCCAGCGACGCCGCGAGCGGCGTCCGCCGAGGCCGAAGATGACTTCGAACCATGCGCCACCAGCACTATCCGGGGATCGGCCAGCTGAGCCGCCAGACGATACGCAAGATTGTCCGCCAGAAACACCGAGAATTCCGGCCAGAAGGCCAACGGCTCGCTCAGATGGCGGCTGGAACCGATCACATATGGTTTGAGCCGTTCGCGGTAGAAAAACCCATCGGAAAACAGGAGCGGCAGGAAAACCGCAGGCCGCTCTCCGATCGCCTCCAGAAAGCGCGGTACGGCTTCCGGATCGTTGACCAGCACCCAGGCGACATCTGCTTCGGGCAGGTCCGCCGCAACCGCATCCGCCAGCGACTGCAGTCGCTGATTGTCACCCGCCCCGCCGCGCTCGCCGTGCGCTGCGAGGATCACGACCGGACGCGGTTCGCTCAACGGCGCTTCTCATTGGATTGACTACCGGCTTCCCAATGGTCGGGGCGGCTGGATTCGAACCAACGACCCTCTGCTCCCAAAGCAGATGCGCTACCAGACTGCGCCACGCCCCGATCCTGAGAATGCGGGCGGGTTATAACCGAACCCGCCGGAAACGAAAGGCCATCAGTTCCTCAGTTTTGTTCGTCGGCCCAGTTGCCAAGAGCTTCGTGCCGAACGATGTCGCCCGGCTTGATCGCCAGCTCATCCGCCTGCCCGCCGTTGATTTCCAGGAAGCCCTTGGTCCGGAAGCCGGAATCGATGATCCGCTCGGAGCCGGGCTCGGCGTTCTTGGCGATTACAACAATTCTTCCGTCAGCATCAAGGAACAGCATATCCAGCGGGATCAGCGTATTCTTCATCCAGACGCCTGAGCGCCTCGGCTGGTTGTAGGTGAACAACATGCCGCGATCCCGCGCCATTTCTTCGCGATGCATCAGGCCCAGTTCGCGCTCGGCGTCATCATCTGCAAGTTCAACCTGGAATTCGTGGGTTGTTTCCCCGCTTTCGATCTTCAGCGGGGAGAATTCCTGGGCAGCCGCCGGAACTGCGGCCGCCAGAGCCAGAAACGCGAGGGGAATGAGCTTTTTCATGGGGCCTGAATACGCCGGGAGAGAAGGCAAGCCAATACCGGAGCGCACCGCCCGGCAGCGCGCTTAGCGTTCGTCGGGCTGACGAATGTGGGTGACGTGTTCGCCCTTGGGGCCTTCGCCGGTGGCGCCCATCAGAACCTGCCCGGGAGCAAGGTCTTCCAGTCCGGCCTGTCTCACGACGACCATATGGATGAAAATGTCCTTGTCCTTGTCCGCCCGCTGGACAAACCCGAACCCCTTGGTCCGGTTGAACCACTTCACCGTCAGAACCTCCATCGGAACGTTCGGCGGCGGCGCCGTCTGGTTCTCGTTGGCGGCCAGTTCGATGATCTTGGAGACCTGAAAGCCACGCTCGCGGTGTGCGACATCACAGACGATGCGCGCGCCCTCGGAGGCTGTGTCGCAGCCAAACTCACGCATCACCGAGACGTGAAGCATCACATCGCCGCTGACGCCGGCGCCCGCATCAGCGCTGTCAGGAACAATGAATCCATAGCCCTTGGCAGGGTCATACCATTTGACCCGCCCAGCGACCCGGACGACCGATTCCTCATCAGACATCGGCGTTTCGTCTTTTTGTTCGTTCGGTCGCATCAGCCCCGACACTCCCCAGTGCATGTGACCCTAACATGACACCCCGCTCATCACACAACCCGGCGCGTAGATTATTCACCACTCATTATCCCTATGCGCGAGTGCAGCACAATTCCGTGCGTGTCTGCCCTTTTCACAACCATAGACTCGCGCTTAGCGCGAACAGTCCCGATCCTTATGCTGATCATCCCCCGGCGCGAGTCACAAGTTGAATATCCGTGACCGCGCTGCGCGACCCCCATCGCGCCAACTTCTTGCTTCCAAAGGATAATGGCAGGCCCTAGGGGAATCGAACCCCTCTTTCCAGGTTGAAAACCTGGCGTCCTAACCGATAGACGAAGGGCCCATCCAGTGGAGGGCGCGGATATATCCGGATGCGTTGGCTGGCGCAAGTGCCTGTGAAGCCATTGGCGGAACGGCGGATTGTGAGGTCACGACGAGCCATCCGCCAGGGCGACGTCCACGACCTCCAGCTGCACCGCCCCCTTGCCCCGCCATGTGTCGGCGCGCAGCCGTCCCGCGACGTGGAGCCGCGCTTTCGCCAGGATCGCCTCGCCGATCGGTCCATCGGCCACGCGGAAGGCGATTGCGCGCAGTTTCGCGCCGTCTTCACCGATCATTTCGAACGAGACGTGGTTGTCGCCAACCTGCCGGGCAAAGCCGGGCGTCACGTTCGGCGCGGCGAACAGAGGCTCAGGCGCCCCTGACCCGAATGGACCGACCCGTTCGATCATTTCCAAAAGGTCGGCATTGGCCGCGCGCGGCGCCATTGCGCCATCGATTTCCAGAACCCGCGCCTCCGCCAGTTCCTTGCGGGCGCCTGCCGTATGCGCCTCGAGATACTCCCGCAGCCCGTCCACCTGATCGGGCTCACAGCTCAGGCCTGCCGCCATTGCATGCCCGCCCCCG
Organism: Hyphomonadaceae bacterium; assembly: GCA_041987265.1. Lineage (GTDB taxonomy): Bacteria > Pseudomonadota > Alphaproteobacteria > Caulobacterales > Hyphomonadaceae > IH12. The sequence continues at coordinate 6,006 of JBHIWT010000099.1, read as the reverse complement.
CCCAGGATCACGCCTTCCTTGGCCGCTGACGAAATGAGATCGCCAAGATTGACGCCATGCACCGACCGTCCAGAGCCGCGCGCAACCGGTCCGAGATCCTCACCCCAGCCGATTACCACTGCAGGGCGATGAAACTTTTCCTTCAGCCGCCCCGCGACAATCCCGATCACGCCGGGATGCCAGCCTTCACCGCCCGCAACGATCACGCCGGCGTCCGGTTTTTCCTTCAACCGGTTTTCTGCCTGTTGGGATGCGACCTCGAGAATGGCCGCCTCGACTTCCTTGCGCTCGGCGTTCAGCTGATTGAGCTTCTCCGCGAGCACAACGGCCTCGGCGCGATCATCGGTCGCGAGCAGCTTCGCCGTCAGCCAAGGATCGCCGATCCGTCCCCCCGCATTCATTCTCGGTCCAAGCACGAAGGTTGCGTGATAGACGCTCTTGGGCGCGTCGATGTTCGAGACCTGCGCCAGGGCGGACAGTCCGACATTCTCCAACCGCCCCAGCACGGCCAGTCCGCGGGTCACCAACGCGCGATTGACTGTTTTAAGGGGCGCCATGTCGCACAGTGTGCCCAGCGCTGCGAGATCCAGCCAGTTCATCGGGTCCGGTAAGCCGCCCTCAGGCTCGATCCCCCGCTCCCGCGCGAGCCGGTTCAGCGCGACGACCAGAACAAAGACCACACCGGCGGCGGCGAGGTGACCGCAGCCGGATCGGTCATCAGGACGGTTGGGGTTCACCAGCGCCCGGATTGGCGGCGTTTCGGGATCGTGCATCAGGTGGTGATCCATCACCACCACGTCGAGACCGATCTCGTTGGCGGTACGCAGCGCATCGATCGCCGCCGCTCCGCAATCGACCGTCACGACCAGTTCTGCGCCGCGTTCCTTGAGATTGCGAAAGGCCCCGGGGGTTGGGCCAAAGCCTTCGGCCAGTCGATCAGGGACATAAAGGATTGGTTCTGCGCCCCAGGCGCGCATGTAGCGCGTGAGGATTGCGGACGACGTACCGCCATCGACGTCATAATCCGCGAAGATCGCCATCGGCTTGCCGTCGACAATCGCGTCGAGAATGACGCCCGCCGCAACATCCATATCCGCGAAGGTCGACGGGTCGGGAAACAGATCCTTCAGCGTCGGATTCAGGAACAGGTCGGCGTCCTCAATGGATACGCCGCGCCCCGCCAGCATCCGCCCCACCAGATCCGGCGCATCCAGCCGGCGCGCATGCTCTGCCGCCAGCGTCTCATCAACCGCAACCGCCCGCCACCGCCTGCCGGACAGCGAGGATTCAACGCCGAGGAAAGCCTCGCCGCGTTCAGTCATGTTTCCCCGCATCCAGCGGTGGTCTGGGGATCTGGCTGCGCACGCGACGCACAACACCATCATCCGACGTCATGACCAGCGAATGCGTCTCGAACAGTCGCGCCGTCCTGATCACGCCCTCCAGCAGGCTCCCGCGCGTAATGCCGGTCGCGGCGAACACCGTCGGGCCCTTAGCAAGGTCGTCGGCGGTGTATTGCGTCTGCAGGTCGGTCAGGCCGACTTCCTCGGCTTTGCGCCGGTCCTCGTTCGAACGAACGACCAGTCGCGTCAGCATCTGGCCGCCAACACATTTCAGGGCTGCAGCGGCCAACACGCCCTCCGCGGCGCCGCCTTCGCCCGCGTACATGTCGACCCCGCTGTCAGGGATTGCTGTCTGGATCACGGCCGCGACATCGCCGTCGCCAATCAGATTGACCCTTGCACCCGCGCGACGCAGATCGGCGATGATCTTCTCGTGTCGGGGGCGATCCAGCACGCAGGCGGTGATCTCGCCAATGTCTACATTGCGGGACCTTGCCAGGCGTAACGCAATCTCGCCGGCGGGCGCATCCAGATCCAGCAGATCCGCAGCGTGGCCAGGCCCAATCGCGAGTTTTTCCATGTAGGTGTCAGGCATGGCCATGAACCCGCCACGCTGTGTGGCCGCGATCACCGATATGGCGTTCGCCTTTGCCTTGGCGGCGATGGTGGTTCCCTCGATCGGATCCAGCGCGATGTCGACCTCGGGGCCGGTCTCAACGCCAAGCTCCAGGCCGAACGGCAGCACGGGTTCGTAATCATCCAGTACGTCGGGGTCACCGACCACGATCCGGCTGCGCACGAATGTCTCGTCCAGCGCCTGACGCATCGCCCGCGCGGCGGCGAGATCGGCGGCCTGCTCGTCTCCCCGGCCTACAAACGCCTCGGCGGCGATTGCCGTGAGCTCACTGACGCGTGCGAGCGCGGTTCCCAAAGCGCTCGCCGGCATTCCGTGCGACTTCACCTCTACCTCCGACGTTGCTCCTCCCACGGTCCGGTTTTCGCCGGACGGGGCGGGAAGATAGCCCGAATTCGGCGCGGAGTTCCAATCCGATGGTCAGACCCGCGTCTCAACCCTGAATAGCCGCGGCTTGTCCGCCGTGATCTCGCGCTCCGCGATCACCTTGATGACCCCCTCCAGCGCAGAACGCGCGCTTGGGTGGGTAATGATAGCAACCGGCGCGGTCTCGTCGTCTCCGGCGGAATCCTGTATGATCTTGTCGATCGACACGCCTGCCTCGGCGAGCGCCTCTGTCAGCGCCGCGAACACGCCGGGCCGGTCAGCCAGACGCGCGCCGATAAAGAAGGCCGCCATATCGGTGTCGGGAGCCGTATCGGCGATGCGTTCATCCAGGTCCCCGGTCAGCTTTCCAAACGGCGGGCCGGACCGCCCCTCGAACAGCCGCGCCAGGTCGCCCATGACCGCCGCCGCCGTCGGTCCGGCGCCCGCTCCGGGCCCGGTGAACGTCAACCGGCCGATCGGCTCGCCCTCCACCACCACGGCGTTCAGCGGACCGCCGATCTGCGCCAGCGGATGATCCTTGCGCACCAGCACCGGCGCCACCCGGCAACCGATATGACCGTTGGCGCGGTAGGCCTCCGCGACCAGCTTGATGCGATAATCGAACTTGTCGGCAAGCTGCAGGTCCATCGTCTCGATTTCGCTGACGCCTTCGACGAAGACACGCGAGAAATCCGGCTGCGCTCCAAACGCGATCGCGGCGAGGATCAGCACCTTGTGCGCAGCATCGACGCCGGACACGTCGAGATATGGATCGGCCTCCGCAAACCCCAGGCGCTGCGCGTCCGCAAGCACATCCTCGTATGGAGCACCGGTTCGCAGCATCTCGGACAGAATGTAGTTGCAGGTTCCGTTGAGGATGCCGCTGACCCGATTGACCACGACGCCGGATAACGAGTTGCGCAAGGCGCGCACGATTGGAACCGCGCCCGCGACCGCCGCCTCGAACAGAAGGTGCATGTCCTTCTCTTCGGCCAGTCGGGCGATCGCCATGCCGCGCTCCGCAATCAGCGCCTTGTTCGCCGTGACGACTGATTTTCCTGCGTTCAGCGCCGCTTCCACGGTCAGCTTCGCCGGGCCGTCTGACCCGCCGACGAGTTCGACCACAACATCGACATCGTCAGCTGTCGCCAGTTCGACCGGGTCATCGACCCAGCGATAGCCGGAAATGTCGACGCCGCGATCGCGATTGCGGTTGCGCGCCGAAACCGCCGTCACCTCAAGACGGCCCGGCAGACGCAGTTCATCCTGTCGCTCGATTAGCTTGAGCAGGCCCGCGCCCACTGTGCCGAGCCCCGCCACGCCAAGGCGCAGGTGCGTTTTCACGTTGGAATCGCTCATTCGGCCGCGGTCTTCGCTGCGTTGTGGCTGTCGAGGAAGCGGCGGACATTGCGCGCCGCTTGCCGGATGCGCTGCTCGTTCTCGACGAGGGCGAGACGAACATACTCATCGCCATGTTCGCCAAATCCCGCCCCCGGAGCCACAGCAACGTGCGCCTCGGTGATCAGCTTGAGACAGAAGTCCAGCGATCCCGCATCCCGGAACATCTCCGGTATGCGCGCCCACGCGAACATGGACGCTTTCGGCGATGGGATCTCCCATCCTGCCCGGCCGAACGAGTCAACCAGAACATCGCGGCGCGAGCGGTAGATTTCCCGCATGTCGGCCACACAATCCTGCGGGCCGTTTAGCGCTGCTGCGGCGGCGACCTGCACGGGCGTGAAGGCGCCGTAATCAAGGTAGGACTTCACACGCGCCAGCGCCGAGATCAGGCGCTCGTTGCCCGCAGCAAAGCCGATCCGCCATCCCGCCATCGCGTAGCTCTTCGACATGGACGTGACTTCGACTGCGATGTCCTTGGCGCCGTCGACCTGCAGGATCGAAGGCGGCGGCTCGTCGAAATAGATCTCCGTGTAGGCAAGGTCCGACAGGATCCACAATTCGTGTTTCTTCGCGAACGCTACTGCTTCCTTGTAGAAATCGAGGTCAACCGTCTGCGCCGTCGGGTTGGCCGGATAGCACAGCACCATCGCCGTCGGCGCCGGAACGGAGTGGCGGATCGCGCGCCCAAGGTTCGACAAGTACTCTTCCGGCGAGTGCGCCTGCACGGAACGGATCGTGGCGCCGGCCATGATGAAGCCAAACGAATGCAGCGGATAGGACGGGTTCGGCACCAGGATCACATCGCCCGGCGCGGCGATCGCCTGCGCGAGGTTGGCGAAGCCCTCCTTCGACCCCAGGGTTACAATCACTTCATTGTCCTGGTTCAGGTCGACGTCGAACCGGCGCTTGTAATAGGCGCACAACGCCTTGCGCAGCCCCGGAATACCCCTCGATGCGCTATATCCGTGAACATTGGGCTTGCGAGCTGTCTCGCACAGCTTGTCGACGATATGGGGCGGGGTCGGCAGGTCCGGGTTGCCCATGCCCAGGTCAATGACGTCAGCGCCCTCCGCGCGCAGGGCCGCCTTCTGGCGGTTGACCTGCTCGAAAACATAAGGCGGCAGCCGCCTGATCTTGTGAAACTCCAGTCGCATGACACGTATCCATCGCTCGCCTCCTTCCGCATAGCGGTTGGGGCGGAAAATTCCAATGTCACCAAGTAAATATGGCGGTTCGGTAAGATCTCACCGGATTTGGGCCGGTTCAGGGCGATTGTGTTTCGTCAGAAGCCTCAGAACCGTCGGTGACGCCCGCGCGCAGCTGCGCCGCCCTAGCTCGGATTTCCTCGGAATTGAGCGCCCGCTCCTCCGCCGCAGCAGCGTCACGCAAAGGGGCCGCCCGGGTCTGAAGGTCAGTGGTCGCCGCTTCCCAGTCTTCCCGGGGGGTGAATTCTCCCGGCTCCGGAATCGCATAGAGGTCCGGGTATCCCTCGCCCTTCACTTCCTCGGCCTTGGCCTCGAACCAGTCGGGCGCGACTACGGATCTGCCCATGATATCGGCGCACCCGCCCAGAATGGCGAGGCTGGCGGCGATTCCGGCACCTATCCGAATGGTCATCTCAAAACCCTGCGGCGACGACTGTGCTTGCGCAGCAAATCAGGTCTACCTAATCAGTGTCGCCCGATTTGGCGAGCGCGATGTTCAGATATCACGAAAGGCTGTCGGGACTGAGGGGCATGAGCGGTTCTAGCAAACATTCGGGCGAAGACGACGCCGGAACCGGCGGCGGCGATGAGGGCGCTGACGCCTTCGACCTCTCCGACCTCTCGGCGCGGTTCGCGAGCCTGAGCGAAGAGATGAACCGGCTAACCCAGATGGTCGTGCGCGCCGGCCCCAAGCGCCACGAGATCAGCGCTGCTTCCGCCGCCCTGCAGCGCATGTCTGAGGCTTACAGCGCCGATCCCGACGCCATTTCCGCCGCCCAGCATGACCTGACCACGCGCCAGATGAAGGCGCTGCAGGACATTTCCGAGAAGACATTCGCCGCGCCCGTCGAGCCTGGAGCTGATCCGATCCAGGCGCTGATCGCCGCCAACCCGACACAGGCGTTCACGCAGGCGATGTTCAACGCGCTGGCGCATTCGGCGCGCGCGACGCTGGGCCTGCTGAACAGCCTGCTCGACCGCCACCGGCTGCATGCCGGGCAGCTGAGCCTGAGCCTCGCGGCCGAGCGGCCGCTGGACATGGCCGAAGCGGTGGTCG
>JBHIWT010000098.1:0-12459 GCA_041987265.1 Hyphomonadaceae bacterium | reverse complement strand
CCCGCCGCAACACCACAACCTCTATAACGCCGTTTGCGAGCGCGGCCTCGTCATCTCCGAAGCGCCCTACGGCTACACCGCCACCGCGCGCGACTTCCCCAAACGCAACCGCATTATCTCGGGCCTCTCCATGGCCACACTGGTGATCGAAGCCGCCGAGCGCTCCGGCAGCCTGATCACCGCCCGCATGGCGCTCGAGCAAGGCCGCGAGGTGATGGCCGTGCCCGGTTCGCCGCTCGATCCGCGCGCGCAAGGCTCGAACCGCCTGATCAAGCAGGGCGCAGCCCTCATCGAAACAGCCGAAGACGTCATCCGCCAGATGGAAGGCCTCGCCGCGCCCGATCTGTTCGAACCCAGTGGCGGTGGTTTCATGCACGAAGACGCTGCGTCCGATATCCCGCCCGCGCTTCTGGAAGCCGTGCGCGAAGCCCTCAGTCCCACGCCCACCTCGGTCGATGAGATTGCCCGCGCCGTCGACGCCCCGATGCGGCTTGTCCTCGCGGCCATAGCGGAACTCGAACTCGATGGCGCGGCTAGGACCCATGTCGGGGGACAGGCCAGCCTTTGCGCCTAGGGAAAGCATGACCGACGGCCCAACTGCCGGTTTTTACTGACATTATTTTGAATTGATTGCCCGATTCATTCGCCGTGAATTGACAAGTCCCTCGACGGCGCCCAGTTTCCGGCCCTCGCTGAGCCTCCCCAACAGACAAGGAACCTCAAGCAAACATGCAGGTCGTCGTTGTCGAATCCCCGGCCAAGGCCAAGACCATCAACAAGTACCTTGGCCCCGGCTACAAGGTGCTTGCGAGCTATGGACACATCCGCGATCTGCCCTCGAAAGACGGCTCGGTGGACCCCAATGACGACTTCTCGATGGTCTGGGACATCGATTCGAAATCGGCCAAACACGTCAAGGCGATCACCGATGCGGTGAAAGACGCCGACGGCGTCATCCTCGCAACCGACCCTGATCGCGAAGGCGAGGCGATCTCCTGGCACGTGCTTGAAACCCTGATGAAACGCCGCGCGCTGAAGGACAAATCGGTCCAGCGCGTCACCTTCAACGCCATCACCAAGAAGGCCGTCCTCGACGCCATCGCGTCCCCACGCGACATCGACCAGCAGCTGGTCGACGCTTACCTCGCCCGCCGCGCGCTCGATTATCTCGTCGGCTTCAACCTCTCGCCGGTCCTCTGGCGAAAACTTCCCGGCTCGCGCTCTGCAGGCCGCGTCCAGTCCGTCGCTCTGCGTATCATCGTCGACCGCGAGCTTGAGATCCAAAGCTTCAAGCCGGAAGAATACTGGGACATCTCGGCCAAACTCGAAGGCCAGAACGGCGCGTTCACGGCCCGTCTCGTCGAACTCGACGGCAAAAAGCTGCAGAAGTTCGACCTGCCGAACAAGGAGGCTGCAGACGCAGCCCTCGCGAAGGTCAAGGCAGGCGCCTATTCGATCGCCTCGGTCGAGGCGAAGCCGGTCAAGCGCAACCCGCCGCCACCCTTCACCACCTCGACGCTGCAGCAGGAAGCCGCCCGCAAGCTGGGCTTCTCCGCCAAGCGCACAATGCAGACCGCCCAGAAACTGTATGAAGGCGTCTCCATCGGCGGCGAAACCGCCGGCCTCATCACCTATATGCGGACCGACGGCGTGCAGATGGCCGAGGAAGCCTACGCATCGGCGCGTTCGTCCATCACCCAGATGTACGGCGACAAGTACGCCGCCGAAGGCGGTCCGCGCCGCTACACATCGAAATCCAAGAACGCGCAGGAAGCCCACGAAGCCGTCCGGCCCACCGACTTCTCGCGCCACCCGAAAGACATGGGCTTCCTCGAAGAGGACATGCGCCGCCTCTACGAACTCGTGTGGAAGCGCGCCGTCGCCTCGCAGATGGCGACCGCCGTGATGGAGCGCACCACGGTCGAAGTCGCCTCGTCCGACGGCAAGGTCGGCCTGCGCGCCACCGGCCAGGTCGTGAAATTCGACGGCTACCTGACGCTCTACCAGGAAGGCCAGGACGATAGTGACGAGGAAGACGGCATCCGCCTGCCCGCGCTCTCGCAAGGCGAAAAGCCGAAACTGGACAGCGCCGAAGCCGCCCAACACTTCACCGAGCCGCCACCGCGTTTTTCGGAAGCCTCGCTGGTCAAGAAGCTGGAAGAGCTCGGCATCGGCCGCCCCTCCACCTACGCCTCGACCATCTCCACGCTCACCGATCGCGGCTATGTCCGGCTGGAAAACAAGCGCTTCCACCCGGAAGACAAGGGCCAGCTCGTCACCGTCTTCCTTGAGAAGTTCTTCACCCGCTACGTCGAGTACGACTTCACAGCCTCGCTGGAAGAAAAGCTCGACCTCGTTTCCGACGGCAAGCTCGCCTGGAAGGATTTCCTCAACGAGTTCTGGGAGGCGTTCCACGCCCATATCGAAGGCGTTTCGGAACTGCGCATCACCAACGTCATCGACGAGATGAACATCGTTCTGCGCCACCAGCTCTTCCCCGAGCGCATTGATGAGAAGACTGGTGAAGTCTTGGACCCGCGCGCCTGCCCGAGCTGCGACAACGGCGAACTCAGCCTCAAGCTGGGCCGTTTCGGCGCCTTCGTCGGCTGCTCCAACTATCCCGAGTGCAAGTTCACCCGCCCCTTCGGCGGCGACCAGCCCGGCTCCGATTTGCCTCCGGAAGGCAAGGAACTCGGCCTCGATCCGGAAAGCGGCAAGCCGATCCTGCTGAAGTCAGGCCGCTTCGGTCCCTATGTCGAACTGGCGCTGGACGAAAAACCGAAACGCTCCTCCATCCCGAAGGGATGGGACGTCGCCGACCTTGATCTTGAAGCTGCGATCAAGCTGGTCCAGCTCCCGCGCGAAGTCGGCAAGCACCCGGAAGACGGCGAACCGATCAAGGCCAATTTCGGCCGCTTCGGCCCCTACGTCCAACACCTGAAGACCTACGCCAGCCTGAAAGATCCGAACGATGTGTTCGAGGTTGGCCTCAACCGCGCGGTCGACCTGATCGCGGAGAAACGCGCAAACCCGGGACGCGGCCGCGGCGCCGCCAAGCCGCTCAAGGAAATGGGCAATCACCCGGACGGCGAACCGATCAACCTTTTCAACGGCCGGTACGGACACTATCTGAAGCACGGCAAGGTCAACGCGACCATTCCCAAGGGGCAGGATCCAGAACAGATCACGCTCGAACAGGCCATCGAGATCGTCAACGCACGCGCCGAGGCCACCGGGAAGAAGAAAGCCCCTGCGAAGAAAAAGGCGCCTGCCAAGAAGAGGGCCGCCGCTTCAAAGGCCAAGAAACCGGCGGCCAAAAAGAAAGCCGCCCCAAAGAAGAAGACAGGGGACACAGACGCCCCTGCTGATAAAGAAGAGGCATGACCCCCCCTAAAAATTCGGCGGCGCCGACGCGCCGCATGGTTCTCGACTTCATCGAGAAGCACCCGGACCGAGCGTCCAAGCGCGAAATTGCGCGAAACCTGAAAGTTGCAGCCAAACACAAAGTGGCGCTGCGCGACATTCTCAACGAGCTCGAACAGGAAGGCGCCCTCGTCCGGACGGGCAAGCGCGCCTTTCAGCCCACCGACAAGCCGCCGCCCACGGGCGTCGTCGTATTCGAACGGCTGGATGACGATGGCGAGCTGATCGGCCGGGCGTCCGGTCGCGACGGCGTTTATGGTCCCGACATCTATTATCGCGGCGCCAAGGGAAAGAACCGCCAGATCACGCTGGCGCCCGGCGACCGCGCGCTCTGCTCTGTCGAGCAGGATGGCGAAGGTGTTTGGTGGGCGCGCGCAATCAAGAAGTTCGACGCACCAACTGATGTCTCGATCATCGGCGTCTACCGCGCCAACAAGCATGGCGGCATCGTCGAGCCGACCTCGCGCAAGGAGAAGGGCGACTTCATCGTCGAAAAGGCAGATAGCCGCGACTCCCGCGACGGCGACCTAGTACGCATCCGCCAGAAACGCGGCGCCAAAGCCTACGGCCCCAAGAAGGCCGTCGTGGTTGAAGTCGTGGGCCATGTAGATGATCCGCGCGCCTCCTCGCTCATCGCCATGCATACCCATGGCGTGCCAGACGAGTTCACCGATGCGCTGATCGAGGAAGCGAAGAACGCAAAGCCCGCAAAGGCCCAGCGCGACGACCTGACGAAAATCCCGCTGATCACCATCGACCCGGAAGACGCCCGCGACCACGACGACGCCGTCTTCGCCGAGCCGCACAAGAATGGCTGGCGCGTCATCGTCGCCATCGCCGACGTCGCCGCCTATGTCCGCAACGGCACTGCGCTCGACAAGGACGCATACAAGCGCGGCAACTCCACCTACTTCCCGGACCGCGTCTCCCCGATGCTCCCGGAAGCTCTTTCCGCCGATCAATGCTCGCTGCGCGAAGGTGAACTGCGAGAGACATTCGCCGTCGAGATGATCTTCGGCAAGGACGGCCGCAAATCCTCGCATCGTTTCATTCGCGGCAAGATGCGCTCCGCCGCCAAGCTCTCCTACCACGAGGCGCAGGAAGCCATTGACGGCAAGCCCAGCGCCAAGGCTGAGCCGTTGCTCGACAATGTCCTGAAGCCCCTCTGGGCCGCCTACCGCGCCATCGAAACCGCCCGCAAGGATCGCGCGCCGCTCGAACTCGACCTTCCCGAACGCCGCGTACGCATTGGCGAGGACGGCAAGATCGCCTCGATCACCATTCGCGAACGTTTCGACGCTCACAAGCTGATCGAAGAGTTCATGATCCAGGCGAACGTCTGCGCCGCCGAAACACTGGAGGCGAAGAAGGTTCCGCCAGTCTATCGTGTGCACGAGGAGCCGTCGGACGAGAAGATCGCCCAGCTCGGATCCATCCTTGGCAGCGTCGGTCTGAAATGGACCAAGGGCGAAAAAGTCACCGGCCACCGTTTCAACAAGCTCCTGAAAGACGCAGAAGGCTCGGAAAACGAGCACATGATCCACGAGATCGTTCTGCGCACGCAGTCTCAGGCGCGCTATTCGCCTGAGAGCCTCGGCCATTTCGGCCTCAACCTGCAGCGCTATGCGCACTTCACCTCGCCGATCCGCCGCTACGCCGACCTGATCGTTCACCGCCAGCTGATCCGCGCACTGGGCCTCGGACCGGACGGCCTGACCGATGAGGAAATGGTGCGCCTGGAGGAGATCTCCGAGCACATCACCATGACCGAACGGCGCTCGATGGCCGCCGAGCGCGAAGCCACAGACCGCTACCTCGCTCTGTTCATGGCCGATCATGTCGGCGCCACCTTCGCCGGACGTATCGCCGGAGTGAACCGCGCCGGCCTGTTTGTCCGCCTTAACGAGACCGGCGCTGACGGCTTCATTCCTGCTGCACGCATTTCTGGCGAATACTGGATTCACGACGAGGCATATGGCGCCCTCGTCGGCGCGGAGACCGGGCAGCGCTACGAGATGGGCATGCCGGTCGAAGTGACGTTGCTGGAAGTCGCTCCCATCCAGGGCGGCCTCCTCTTCTCCATCGACACCCCGCCCAGGCCCCGCCGGCGCGACCTCAAGCCGCCTCGCCGGGATGGCGGTCGCGGGCCTAGAAGAGGCGGACCGCCAAAGCGCGGCGGCCCTCCTCCCGGCGTGCGGCTGTCGAAGAAGAAGAGCGGGCCTGCCAAGAAGAAAGGCCAGAAGGCCGGCTTGGCGAGCTACGGAAAGAACAAGAAGAAAAAGAAGAAATGACGCGGGTATTCGATCCCGACGACGATCCGGCGCAGAACCGGCCCATCGGCATCCTCGGCGAGGATGACGTCATCAATGCGCAAACCCGCAACCAGCCCGGCCGCGCTCCGCGTCCGCGCGACGCCGCGACGCTTGTCCTCTACCGCGCCGATGATGACCAACCGCGCATCCTCATGGGCTGCCGGTCGAAGGGCCATGACTTCATGCCCGACAAATATGTCTTCCCTGGCGGGCGGGTGGACACCGAGGACGGCCGGATCGCCACTCTCAGCGAGCTGCCGCGCGCCGAAGAAAAGCGCGTCCTCTACCGCACCCGTCGCACACCGCGCGCTTTTCCGCTCACCGCCATCCGCGAGACCTTTGAGGAAACCGGGCTCATCCTCGGACGCCCCGGCGAAACCGCCTCCACGCCCCCTGCATCATGGGCTGAGTATTTCGATCAGGGCGTTGCGCCCTGCCTGAAGTCGTTCCGGTTTCTCGGCCGCGCCATCACCCCGCCAATGCGCCACAAGCGCTTTGACGCCCGCTTCTTCATGGCCGACGCCACGAAATGCCTGATCGACGACCGCCCGCCGATCGACGGCGCCGAGCTTTCCGACCTGCGCTGGTTCACCCTCGAAGAGGCCTCAGAACTCGACCTGCCGAATGTCACCCGCTACGTAATATCCGAGGTGGAACAACGGCTTATCGATAACAAACGGCTCAAGCCCTTCTTCCTGCGCTGGACCCGCCAGGGCCACCTGCGCGAGCGAATTATCTAGATAACACAAGGATTTGCGCGGCCCGCTTGACTTCAGCCCGGCAGATCGTGTTTAAGCACCCGTTCCAGTTTCCACCGCCAACGAAGAGGCGAGAGCCATGGCCAAACCAGCCACCATCAAGATCCGCCTCAACTCGACCGCGGACACGGGATACTTCTACGTGACCAAGAAGAACCCGCGCAGCCTGAACACCACCGAGAAGCTCGTGATGCGCAAGTACGACCCGATCGCGCGCAAGCACGTCGACTTCAAGGAAGGCAAGATCAAGTAGATCTTCCAACTCTCTGAATTCAAAGGCAAACGGCCCGGAAGCGAACTTCCGGGCCGTTGCTTTTTCGATGCCAAGTTCCCTCGCTATGCGTCATCCGGCAGGGCGTAGGCGATGACCCATCCGCCCTGATCGTCACTGGGTTCTGACGCTCCGTCGCGCGGATAGACGAAGCCCGGGTTCGGCACCACGATGACCACGTACTGCTTGCCGGTCTTGTCGGCGATGTAGGTCATCGGCGTGCCGTTGGCCGTGCCCGGCAGCCGGTCCGACCACTTCACCTTGCCAGTGCGGATATCGACGGCGCGGATCGTTGAATCCATCGTGCCGACCTGGAAGATCAGCCCGCCGCGCGTCGTCATCGTACCGCCGTAGATCGGCGTGCCCACGTGGATAGGCAGGTTCGGCTTGATGCCGAACGGCGCCATTTCCCGCATCGTCCCGATCGGCCGGCTCCAGAGCAGCTTGTTCTGGTTGAGGTCGATCACCGCCATGCGGCCATAAGGCGGCTCGAAGCACGGGATGTTGGTCGGGAAAAGCCCAAACGCCTTCCAGTTGGACATGAACGGCGACGTCAGGCCGTAGCGGGCTGTTTCCGGGTCCCACTCGCCCTGCGCCGTGTAGCGGTCCTCGTTGCGCGGCGCACGCGCCCGTGGCGGCTCTGGCGGCGCATCGTCAGCGCCCTCCTCGGCATCGTGTTCGTCGCGCGGCGGTGGCGTCGGGCGGTTTGCAGCGAACATCGCCATCCGCTCGGCAGGGGTCACCATGATGATGCGGTTGCCCATCAGCATCGGCGTGGCGACCAGCAGGCCGTTGTCGACGTCCACTGAAACGCTCGGCCAGTTAAAGCCGCCGGCATTGCCCGGATACTGGAACGTCCCGCCTTCCGTCTTCTTGCTTACTCCGAGGACGCCACTGCCGCGCATCGGCGGCGTGAAGTGGCCCTCATAGCGCATCTTCTTGTACTCGATCCGGCAATACAGCTGGTCGAGCGGCGACACGCCCCACATGTCCTTCTCCCAGCGATCCGGTCGGAAGTTCGGCAATGCGGAGAAGGGCTGCGTCTCGGCGACCCACTCACCCTCGATCGGTCCCTGAGGCACCGGACATTCGCCGCCGGGAAGCGGCGTTGAACCATCCGAGCACTCCGTCGCCGGCCAGACCGGCTCGCCGGTACGGCGATCCAGAACGAACACTTCCCCGCGCTTGGTAGGCTGTACCAGCGCGGGAACCTGCTCGCCGTCGATCGTCAGATCGATCAGCGTGGGCTGCGAAGGAACATCCCAGTCCCAGATGTCATGATGGACAGTCTGGTAGTGCCAGCGCGGCTCGCCCGTCGAACCATCCAGAGCGACGACGGCAGCCGAATACTCCTCATCGAACGGCCGGCGCTTGGCCCCGAAATAGTCTGGAGACGCGTTGCCGGTCGGTGCAAAGATCAGATCCAGCTCGGGATCGTAGCTCATTGTCGACCACACGTTCGGTGTGCCGCGCGTGTATTCTCCGCCCTCATCCGGCAGGCCATGATAGCCGGGATTGCCCATATCCCAGGCCCAAACGAACGCTCCCGTCATCACGTCGTAGGCGCGCAGGAGACCAGAGACGTTGCCCAGTTCCTGGTTGTCGGTGACCCAGCCGCCCACAACCGCGACATCGTCAGCGACCAGCGGCATCGAGGTGACCATGAATTGCCCGGTCGGCACGTCCTCGCTGCTGGCGCGCAGGCCAGACTTGAGATTGACCTCGCCAGCCGAACCGAAGCTGATGCAGCGCCGTCCCGTGCGCGCGTCGATCGTCAGCAGACGGGCGTCGACGGTGCCGGCAACGATGCGTTCAGGGCATTCGCCTTCGTATTCCGGCGGCGCTTCGTAGTAGCCGAGACCACGGCACGAGCGCGCAAATGTAGACGCGCCGGACAGGTCATCGCCATTCGCTCCGGGCACTTCCGTTCCGGTGTCGTGGCGCCAGATTTCCTCGCCGGTGGCTGCATCCAGCGCGATGATTATGTTGCCGGCCGTGCAGGTGTAGAGCAGTCCGCCAACCATCAGCGGCGTATTCTTGAAATCGAATGGAACGCCTGTCCGAAAGCGCCACGCTTCCTCCAGCTCACCAACATTTTCGATGTTAATCTGCGTCAGCTCGGCGAAGCGCGTCCCGCGGGTCGAATTGCCGTAGGCGCGCCAGTCCGTCACGGACGGCGAAGAGGCCACGTCCACCTGCGTGCCTTCTTCGACCTTGTAGCCCTGCAGAGCTCCCACAATGAGGACCAAAACACCAAGGATGCCAGCGGTGCCGACCCAGATCGGATCTGCGCGTGATGGCGGCGGTTCGGTGTCGCCCTTCATGTAGGCCGAATACCAGGGGGTCAGAAACCAAAGCCCGAGCGCAAGCCACATCCACAGCCGCGGCAGCAGCGCCATAAGGTCAAACCCGGACTCGAAGATCGCCCAGATCGTGACCAGAACCAGAAACCCCGCGTAGATCTTCGCAGTCCACGCATTACGCAAAACCAGCAGTGCGCCCACCGCCAGCAGAACAAGTCCCTTCAAGAGATAGATCTTTGCGCCGCCGAGCATGGCCAGTTCCACACCCCGGATCGCAAGATAGGCCCCGATCAGACCAAGCAGAGCCACAAAGGCCCAGTTCGCAGCTTTGTTTGCTAGCGTCACGGTTTCCTCCCGTTTGCACCCGCGTGTCAGGCCAACCCAGCCGCCGCGAATTTGTACGCGAGATTACCGAATTGAGAGCCCGCGTGAAGTACCCCTCTTCAAGGGGGCGAACGGGCTCGCCTTTTGCAGGTTATGGACGTGAAGGCCGCGCTAGATGATGCGCCGACTACGTCAAACGACAGGATTCGCCTCGAGAATCGGCCGTGCGGGAGCCGCGACATACTCGCCGTACTCCTCTTCGTCGTCGGCCTCGATCAGCCGCACTTCGTAGCCCCATAGATCCGCGAGGTGCTGGATCACTTTCTCGGCATCCTTCGGCTCCAGGGTCACCCCATCAGTCACGAAGTGGCGCAACTCAAGCCGGCGATCGCCCGCAAGGTCGACATCGACGATCTGGATGTCGGGGTCCCGTCGCGCCACATCATAGGTGCGCGCCAGCGCCCGGCGCACATCGCGGTAACCCCGCTCGTCGTGGATGGACCCGACGATGTATTCATCCTCGTCCTCATCATCCAGCAACTGAAAGAGTCCCATCTTGCGAATGACGTTCGGCGACAGGTATTGCGACACCACGCTTTCGTCCCGGAAATTCGCCCAGATATCGCGCAGCGCGCCGTAGGCGTCTCCACAGCCCGCGATGTCAGCGAACCACGCCCGGTCTTCGTCAGTTGGCTCAAGGCAAATGCGCTCAATATCCTGCATCATGGTGAAGCCCAGCGCGTACGGATTGATGCCCGAATAGCGTCGGTCATTATAGTCCGGTTGCATCACAACCGACGTATGCGAATGCAGGAACTCAAGGAAGGAGCCATCGGCAATCCGGCCCTGCTCGTGCAGCCGCGTCATGATGCGGTGGTGCACGAAACAGGCGCAGCCCTCGTTCATCATCTTGGTCTGGCGCTGCGGATAGAAGTACTGGGCAATCAACCGGACAATGCGGATCACTTCCCGCTGCCAGCCCGCCAGACGCGGCGCGGTCTTCTCCAGGAAGTAGAGAATGTTCTCTTCCGGCAGCTTCAGGATAGCGCGGCGCCGTTCTTCGGCCGTCTTCCTGCGGTCGCGCTTGCCCTTTGTCGGAACGGTGCGCCACAGATCATTGAACAACGCCTCGCCGTGCGCCCTGCGCTCCTGCTCACGCCGCTCTTCCGAACGCAGGTCCATCGAGCGCTTGCCGGGATAGCGATGGATGCCGTGGCTCTGCAGTGCGTGAGCCGCATCGATCACGCGTTCGACGGCTTCGATACCGTATCGGTCCTCACACTTCGCGATGTAGGACTTTGCGAATGCAAGGTAGTCGGCAATGCCGCTTGCATCAGTCCATTGCTTGAAGACGTAATTGTTCTTGAAGAAGTGATTGTGACCCATCGCGGCGTGCGCCAACACCAGCGTCTGCATCGTCGCGGAGTTCTCTTCCATGATGTAGCAGATGCAGGGATCAGAATTGATCACGATCTCATAGGCGAGCCCCTGAAAGCCCTTCCGGTACATCGTCTCGTTGCGCGCGAAGTCCTTCCCGAATGACCAGTGTTTGTAGAAGAGCGGCATGCCCACCGACGAGTAGGCGTCCAGCATCTGTTCGGAAGTGATCACCTCAATCTGCGTGCGATAGGTATCGAGTCCCAGTTCCTTCTGACCGATCTCCTGCACCGCATCGGATATCCGCTGGATGGTGTCGAAGTTCCAGTCCGCCCCCGAAAACAGAAGCTCAGGCGCCTTGGCGGACGCGCGCGGCGGCGTGCCGCGCTTGCGAGCGCCGCCTGCCTGGTTTGAACGAACAGGAGTTTTCGCCATGACTAGCTCGCCCCCACACCAGCGTCTTCACGGCGGGCGAACAGTTCGCGGAACACTGGATAGATGTCCCTGCGATGGCCGACACGTCGCATGGCAAGCCGCTCATCCGCTCGAGCAACATAATCGTACGCCCGCCACAGCGATGTCGCCTCGCTGTCGGGAACCTCGTCCGTCCCCGCATCATGACTGACTTCCAGATAGGCGTAGTACTGGCACAGCGGCAGCACGCTCTCGCGGAGCAGCAGCACCGTATGCGGATTATCCATTGGCAGGTTATCCCCGTCGGAGGCCTGCGCCGCGTAGATGTTCCACTGGTTTGGCGGATAGCGGTCATGGGCGATCCGCGCCATTTCCTCCAGCGCTGTGGACACAACCGTGCCGCCGGACTCCCTGCTGTGGAAGAAGGTGTCCTCATCGACCTCCTTGGCCTCATGCGTGTGGCGGATAAAGACAACCTCGACCTGTTTGTACCGTGTCTTCAGGAACAGATAGAGCAGTGAGTAGAACCGCTTGGCGAGGTCCTTCATGTGCTCGTCCATCGAGCCGGAAACATCCATCAGGCAGAACATCACCGCCCGCGCCACGGGCTGCGGCACCAGTTCGTGGCGGCGATAGCGCACGTCGATCGGATCGATGAAGGGCACAAGTTTCTGGCGGCGGCGTTTGGCCTCAAGCAGGGCGCGTGTCTTGGTCAGCTCGTCGCTGGTATCGCCGGCGGTCTCTAGCGTCGCGATCTTTTCTTCCAGCGCCTCGATCTCGTCCTGTGTCGGGCGCTTCAGCGCAATGCGGCGCGACAGCGAATTGCGCATCGTGCGCGAGATAGAGAGCGCAGAGGGCGAACCGTAAGAGCGGTACCCCGCCCGCCGCGGTATTTGCTCCTCAACGCCAAGCACCTGCCGCTTTGCCAGATCGGGCAGTTCCAGATCCTCCAGGAACAGTTCAAGGAATTCCTCCCGCGAGAGAACGAAGTTGAACTCGTCATCGCCATCGCCGCTATCGCTCGCGCCGGAGCCGCCGCCTTCCTCCTCGGGCCGGTCAATCCGGTCGCCAGAGATGAACTTCTTGTTTCCGGGCAGGACATATTCGCGGTGGCCGCCATAGGGACCCGGGCGGAACACCGGTTCGTGTACGCCATCGGCCGGCACGGAAATCTCTCCGCCTTCGCCCATTTCCTTGATCGAACGCTTGGAGGAGGCCTCGCGCACCGCGCGGCGCACCTGCGCGCGGGCGCGCCGGATGAATCGCTGGCGGTTCGC
>JBHIWT010000097.1:0-12607 GCA_041987265.1 Hyphomonadaceae bacterium | reverse complement strand
GAGGAAGCGGAGGGCCGTCTCGGGCGTCTCGGGCGGCGGCGGCGGTGGCGGGTCCCTCGGCAGGTACACCGCTGGAGGCGGCGCCGAGGGAGTGTGGACGGTGAGCGAGTTGGTGGGGCCGTCGCCGTTTCATGGTCTGCACGGGCTGGCGGTGGAGCCGGACGGCACGGTGCTGGCGGGCAGCGTGGTCGGGCAGGCGATCTATGCAGTCGATCCGCAGACCGGCGATGTGACGACGCGCATCGGCCCGCCCAACGGCATGGCCGATGACATCGCGATGGGTCCGGACGGTGTGATGGCGTGGACCGGCTATCTGACCGGCAAGACATTCGTGCTCGAGCCGGGCGGCGAACCGCGCATGGTTGCGGAGGGGCTACCGGGATCGAACTCGCTGGCCTTCACCGAGGACGGCCGGCTCTACATGACGCAGGTGTTTCTCGGCGATGCGCTGCACGAGGTGGACTGGAAGGGGGATGGCGGCGCGCGCCTGATCCGCGAGGGGCTGGGCGGGCTAAATGGATTTGAAGTCGGCCCGGACGGGATGATCTACGGGCCGCTGTGGTTCCAGGGTGTGATCGCGAAGGTCGATCCGGCGACCGGCGAAGCGACGACGGTTGCTGATGGATTCCAGATCCCGGCGGCGGCGAATTTCGGACCGGACGGCATGCTCTACGCCATCGACACCAAGACCGGCGAACTGTTCCGGATCGATCCGGCGAGCGGCGGCAAGACGCTGGTGGCGACGATGGCGCCGGCGATCGACAATCTGGCGATGGCGCCCAACGGCATGATCTACGTCTCCAACATGGCCGAGGCGACGGTCTATGAGGTCGATCCTGCGACCGGGTCTGTGCGCACGATTGTGTCCGGACCGATGGCGACGCCGACGGACATCGCGATCGGCGAAGGGCCTTCGGGCGAAGTGCTGCATGTGGCGGACACGTTCGCCTATCGCGTCATCGACACGGCGACCGGCGCGATCACCGATCCGCTGCGAATGCAGCGCGACGAGACGGAATACCAGCTGGGCATCGGCGTTGGCGAGGATCGTGTGCTGATCACCAGCTGGGCGGCGGGGACCGTGCAGGTGGTTGATGCGGCGAGCGGCGCGTCGCTGTCGCTGCAACACGGGTTTGTGGCGCCGACCGATGCGCTGCAACTGGCGGACGGGCGGATGATCGCGCTGGAGGCGGGGTCGGGAAATATCGTGCAGGTCGGCGCCGAGGAGGGGGCGACGCCGAAGGTTCTGGTGACCGGGCTGAATCTGCCGGTGGCGATGGCGGAAGCCGGCGACGGCGCGATCTATGTGACCGAGACGAGCGGTACGCTGGCGAAGGTGGACCTGGCGAGCGGCGCGGTTGAACGCGTGCTGGAGGATCTGGCGGGGCCGGAGGGGATCGATATCGGCGCAGACGGCCGCATCTATTTCGCCGAGGTCGGCGCGCAGCGCGTGGTTGCGTTCGATCCGGTATCGGGCGCACGCGAGACGCTGGCCGAAGGGCTGGAGATCGGTCTGCCTGCGGCGGAAGGCGGTCTGCCGGCCTACACCACGACGGGGGTGGCGGTGTCGAAGCGCCATGGGGCGGTCTATGTCGCCTCCGACCTGACCAACGCGATCTACAGGATCACGCCGCCTGCGTCTTAGGGCTGGCGCCGCGGATCACGAGCCAGAGGGCGAAGGCGAGCTCGGCGAGGATGGTGACGGCGTAGGCCGGCGCGAAGGCGTCGTAGGCGGCGGGCGCGAGGATGCGCAGATAGGAGCCGGTGAGGTAGACCAGCCCGGCGGCGCCAAGGCCGTAGCCGAGGAGTGAGGGCAGGCCGGTGAAGCGGATTACCAGCAGCGCCGTGATCAGCGAGTTCACGCCAAAGAAGATGAGGCCGAGATCGTAGCCGATGGCGGCGAGCTGGAGGTCGTGGATGATGCGCGCGCTGTCGGCGCTTTCGGAGTGGGCCGCCAGCAGGGCGGAGAGGTCGAACATGATCTTGGCGCCGATGATCGCCGCCTGCATCAGCCGGAAGATCATCGCGGTGAGGGCGAGCGTCGGCCCGGCGGGCTTGAGAAGCTGGTAGAGCAGGACCGCAACGATGACGTCGCAGATGATCATCAGCGTGTCGAACACGATGGCGAGCGGGAAGGCGATGACGCCTGCGTCGGCCGCGCCTGCAGGATCGCTGAAGAATTGCGGGCGCAGCGCCAGCTCGGCGGTGAGGCCGAGGACGATGATGGCGAGATAGAAGGCGCCGGTTGTGCGCGGTGCGGTGGAGGGGCTCGTCATGTTGGTTCCCGGCGTGTCGTGGCGGAGGAAGGTAGCCGGGTTTGTCGGGGCGGCAAGGCGTTTGAGCCAATGCTGATTGCTGTGGGCGCAGGCGGTGTAGGTGAAAACGGACCGGCGCGTCGAGTGTCGGGTTCCTCCCCCGAGCGGGGGAGGACAGGAGGGGGAATGGTGTTTGGCTAAGTACAGGCAGGTGAGGAAGGTCCCCCTCCCGCGATGTGCATATGGAGATGGGGTGCATTGTTTCCCTCCCCCGCTCGGGGGAGGAAGGGAGCGGGCCGTCGTCCATCCTTCGAGTCCACGCGCTTCGCGCCCCGGGATGACGATCGGGGAGGCTCAGGCGTTTGCGAGCTTCCGGGCGTCGGCGCGGCGGGAGAGGAAGATCATCGCGCCGCCGGTGAGGTACATCGCCGGCAGGTAGAACAGGCCCGGCACCAGGAAGCGCGGGTCCTGCAGGATCGACATGATGATGACGACGGCGAGGGCGAAGTTCTGGATGCCGATCTCGATCGAGATGGTGCGCCGCTGCGTTTCCGGCAGGCGGGCCAGGGCGGCCATGCCGAAGCCGATCGCCATCATCGAGATGTTGAGCGCGAGCCCGCCGACGGCGGAGGAGCCGAGCTGGTTCAGCATCGTCTCGGAATTGTTGTAGATGATCCGCGCCGAAGGCCCGAGCACCGCGACCAGCCCGGCGCCGAAAATCCAGGGCACCAGCTTGTCCCACTTGAGCGGGATGAAGGCGCGCGCGGCCATGCCGAGAGACGCCGGCAGGGCGGTGGTGAGGAGTACGCGCAAGGACGTGTCGATGAAGGAGAGCTCCACCTTTGCATCGCCCTGACCGAACATGCTGGCGCCGATGGAGACGATCACCGGCGTGGAGATGAAGGCGAGCATGCCGGAAATGGCGGTGAGCGAGATCGACAGCGCGACATCGCCCTTGGCCATGAAGGAGAAGGCGTTGGAGGTCGCCCCGCCGGGGCAGGCGGCGATGATCATGATGCCGACGGCGACATAGGGCGAGGGCTGCAGGATCAGGATGATCAGAATGGCGACGAGAGGCAGGACCACGATCTGACCGGCGAGCCCGATGATGGCGGCGGTCGGCGCGCGCAGGACGCGAGCGAAATCAGCCGGCGCAAGGCCCAGCCCCATGGCGAACATCATCGCCACCAGCCCGCCGGTCGCGATGTTGGTGAACAGCTCGTTGTAGTTTTCCATTCAGCCCCTCCCGGCGTGCGCCTCTTCGTGCGCTTGTGCGGGAAGTGTTGCTTGGCTGGAGAAGAGGGGCAAGCAACGATCAGGTGATGTGAGGCGCGAGGCCGTTGAAACCGGCGCCGAGGCTATTCGTCCGTTTCGGCTTCGGCCTCACCTTCGGCGGCTGCTGCAGCGGCTTCCTGCTCTGCGCGGGCCTGCATCAAGAGCAGCATGAGCGCTTCTTCCGGGGAGGGCGGCGTGTCGGGGCCGCCCATGTTGGCCGGCTCCTTGATGATCTCGACGTTGACGGTGGTTGGCGTTTCTTCCGGATCGCCCAGCGCGGTCAGTTTGAACTGGCCGCCATAGAGCGGAACCGTCGCGCTGCGTTCTTCGTCCCAGACACGGTTGATCGCGGTGACCTGCTGTGACGGTCCGTCCGATCGTTTCATTCGCGTGGCGATGGTCACCCGCCGTTTGTTCAGATTCTGGACGATGACCTCAGTCCTGACTGTGACGCCGAAATCGACATCGGTCTCGTCGATCTCGGGCACCGGACCGGTGGGGCCGCTGGTGCGGATGAGGCGCTCGATCAGCGGCTGGCCGGAGGCCGTGATGATGACGACGTCGTCGCCCTGCCAGAAGATGCATTGTCCGGCGCCTTCGTCCGGCGCGGTGCACCATTCGATCGGATTGTTGCGTGCGTTCAGGTTGGTCGCCGACCCGATGCGGGCGCCGTTATAGGTCGTCTGCATGCTCAGCGTGTATTGGGCGCCGTAGAGCTTCGTGCCCGCCGGTATGGTTTCGAACTTGTCAGGCGCGATCTCGTAGGTGAGGTCGCTGGTTAAGACGCCTGTCCGGACGCGTTCGACGGCGAAGCTCATCAGCTCGTCGCCTTCCTGCATCTCGCCTGAATGGCTGATCGTCGTGTCGATCACGGGCGCGATGCCGGCCTGACCGTCCCAAGTCGGCGGTGGCGGCTGGTCCGGCACGCGGTACGATGAATTCGTCGAACACGCCCCAAGAACGGCGATCAACGTCAATCCGATTGCATTTCGGAGCATCCCAACCCTCGCTTTTTCGCTTTGCGATTCCCTGAGCGGATAATTGTCATGTCACTGGACGACTGACAACGCTCAAATCGATGCGCCTCTCCGTCGCTCCGCCAACAAGGCGGCGCGTATCCGTTTTGAACGGGATCGACCGGAAATCGACGGGGCGCCGCAGCGGCAGTCTTCGTCGACACACTTGCGCGGACGGCGATTTGCCCGAACCATGCGCGGTGACGTTGGCGGGAAGGCATTGCGATGACACTGACCCTGGATGAGCTGAAGGCGAAGGTCGCTTCGCAGCGGGATGAGCTGCCGGCGCTTTATGGCGATGTCGATTTCTCGATCCAGCCGGAGCGCTTCGCCGACGAGCCGGTGATCACCGGGCCGGACAGGAGCCGCAATGATCACCTGCGGCCGGAGATCATGAAGAACACGGCGCTGGTCGACCGCTTCCGCGCCTACACCATGTTGGGCGATACGGTGGCCGACGCCTATGCGGCGCTGATGCCGCAATACGGCTTTCGCAGGCTGGTCGATATGCTGACGCAGGCGTGCGATGCGGGCGTGGAGAACGTGCCCGACGCGCCGGAGGAGCTGGTCGCCTTCATCCGCGCGATGGAGGCCACGCCGGACTGGGTCGACATGGAGCTGGTTGAGGAGGGCGCGCGCCAGAGCCGCGAAGATTCGGCGAACTATTCACCCTTCGTCATTCGCGGCGCGTTCATCGCGACCTTCATGAACAAGTATTCCGCCCTGCCGATGGCGCTGACCGGGGCGTTGTCGAACGAGACGGCGGGGCGGCGCGTGAAGGATACGGCGAGCTTCTTCATTACTTCTGTCCTGCCCGGTGCGCTGGAGCGGTACGGGCCGGGCTTCAAGTCGGCGGCGATGGTGCGGCTGATGCACTCGATGGTGCGGTTCAACGCGCTGAAGCGTTCGAACGTGTGGGACGTGAAGACGTTCGGCATTCCCATCCCGCAGATCGACCAGATGCCGGCGGGGCTGATCGGCACGTTTCTGCTGGCGTTCAAGATCACGGGGAAAGGCCGGTTTGAGTACACGCCCGCAGAACGCGC
The DNA here is from genome assembly GCA_041987265.1 of Hyphomonadaceae bacterium. Taxonomy (GTDB): domain Bacteria; phylum Pseudomonadota; class Alphaproteobacteria; order Caulobacterales; family Hyphomonadaceae; genus IH12. Next base: position 7,015 of record JBHIWT010000097.1, on the reverse strand, counting down.
GCGTGTGGAGCTGGCGCGCTATCGCTGCTTCTTGCTGGGGTTGCCGGAGGAATTGTTGCCCGACACGCCGAAGGAAATGGTCGAGGTGATGATGATGTACGACCAGACGCTGCGCAAAGGCTTCGACGACGCCACCTGCGGCGAACTGGTGCGTGCGACGATGGCGGCTTATCTGCCGGCGGATGAATCGGTTGGCTCGAAAGTGTTCGACCGGATCGAGCGCAGCTTCTCGAAGATCTTCTTCCTCCTGTCCTTCATGGCGGGGGACCAGAAGAAGGCGCGCGAGATGGGCGTGAAGATCGGGATCGGCGACTGGGCGGTGTTCAGCGCGTGCAGCGTCTTCATCGGCCTGCGCAAAGGCGCCTACGCCATCGCCTGCCGCACGCCGGGCCTGAAGGGCGCGGCTGATCGCATGCTGGTGCGCAAGCTGGACAAGATGCTGAAGAATTACGGCCACGCCGAATTCACCAGCGATGCGGCGACCTACCGTCCGGCTGTGACGCGACAGGCGGCGGAGTAGGGGCCGTCCTAACCTCCGCTCATTCCCGCGCATGCGGGAATCCAGAATGGCTGGTGTGCGGGATTCAGGCGGACTGCGTCCGGCTTGTGTGTTTGGCTGGATCCCCGCCTGCGCGGGGATGAGCGGGTGTGGGGTGCGGCGCTCTTCGGGCGGGTCTCGGCCGTTCGCCGAAAGCCGACGGCTCAGAAACTGGAATGCATCGCCGCCAAAGTCAGTTCAGGTGCGTGGTGAACCACGCGACCATCATGTTCATGGCTTCGGTCGCATAGGCGTCGGTCTTTACCGGGTCGCCTTTGACATAGAAATCGTGATCCGCGTCCGGGAAGATTTTCAGCTGGTTCTCGACGCCGGCCTCATCGAGCGCGGCGTGCATCGTCTCCGACTGGGATATCGGCACGCCCCTGTCCGCCCCGCCGGATATGATCAGCGTTGGCGGATCGGATGCGTCCACGAAATGGATGGGAGAGATGGACGCGCGCAGCTCGTCGTCGAAAGCAATCGCGCCGGATTTTGCGCGGCTCCCCAGCAGGGTGTCGAGGTCGGTCGGGGGGAAGTAGGCGACTGCGGCTTTCACGCGATTGCCTGATCGTTCCAGCGGGTTCGCGGCCGCCGGATCGCCGTCATCCGCCATCAGCCCGGCGACCAGCGAAAGATGTCCGCCCGCGCTCGCGCCCCATACGCCGATACGCTCCGGATCGGCGCCGTATTCGGCGGCGTGCAGCTTGATATGGCGCAGGCCGAGGCGGATATCGGTGACGGCGTCGGGAACCTGAAACCGCGGCGCGGATGCGTGATAGAGCGCCACCACGGTGAACCCTGCATCGATCAGCCATTGGTAGCGTGGCTGGCGTTCCTCCGGCGGCCCCCATGAGGACCGCCAGCCAGCGGACACCATGTTCACGACCAGGGCGCCGTTCGCCTGTTTCGGTTTGAAGACATCATATGTCAGCGCCATGCCGTCGCGGTGACCGTAGATCACGTCACGAACATAGGTTGCGGTCGTCAGCTCGTCCGGCGTTGGCGCGCCGAGCGCCTTGCGCGGATACCCGCTGAGCGGCGCGCCGGGATCGACGACCTGCGTCTGCGCAAGTGACGGCGTCGACAGCAGGATGAGGAAGGCGGCGAGAGCCGGAAACCTGAGTGTCATAGCAAAACTCCGCCTAGTCCGTTCATGGGATGGAAGCGCCGGTTCGCCAAAGCGCCTTACGGCTTACCGGCGCTGCGGTCGGCGGCTTCCTGGACACGGGCGCCGCGCAGGATGCCGGGCAGGGCGTAATTGCCTTCGTGGCAGGCGTATTCGTACATGCGGCCGTTGAGCGCCGCGAATTCGTACTCGCCGCCCCACGGCTCGTTCCACATGGTCGGGTCCTCGAGCGTGAAGCCGTAATAGAGCCGGTCGTCGGCGACGCGCCTGAACCGTTCGGTGACTTTCAGGTTCTTCCACGACCCCATGTATTGCTGCTCGTAGGGAATGTGCGTGGTCTCGACGACGAGCGTGTCGCCCTCCCACCAGCCGATGGAATCGCCGAACCAGGGACGCGCGTCGTCGCTGCGGTGTTTGGCGTTCAACCGGATCACGCGCGCATCGTGGATCATCTCGGTGACGATCATCACGTGGCCGGGCGACTGAACGATCTGGTAGTTGTTGTTGTACCAGCCGTTGGAGAACATCGGCGGGCCGGCATTGCGACCGAAGCCGACAATGCAGCGTTCCGAACTGCGCGATTCGGGATTGTCGTAGGGATCGCCCTGCGCGGGGCCGGGGCCGAGCAGCTTGACGAAGTCGGAAGGCTCCGGCGCGGGCGCGGGTTTGGCGCCGGGCTTGCGCGCGGGCGGGCGGCCATCCGGGGTGGTGAAGAGCGAGGTGCGCGGTTCGCCGTTGACGCGCATGACGGTGTGGCCCGGATCCTTCCAGAATTCATTGTAGGGCGCGCCGCTGCCGACACCTGCGGCGGTGCTGACGCCGTCGGGCTCCTGATTGTCCGCCGGCGCGTCAGCGTCGGTTGGCTGGGAGGCGAGCGCAACGACGTCTTCCCGCGATTGTTCGAGCGCGGCGACTTCTTCTTCGGTGTAGACCAGCCGGTCGCCGAGGGCTGTCGGGCGCGTGCTGCTGGTCAGGGTGGTGTTGGTCCACACGCCCTGCAGGTCAGGCTGGCCGATCGCAAGCTGCGGCGCGGTGTAGGCCGGATAGGGTTTGGTGCGATCGTAGGTGGTCGCCTCGGCAGCCGAAGCCTTGTCCGGCGTGTCGGCGACTGCGCTTACGCCGCCGATCGAGAAGAGCGCCGCCATGAGCAGTCGATGGGTGGTGCGCATGCCTGTCCTCCCGGCGCGTCTTGTTCTTGTCGTGGAAGCTAGAGTTCCGCGAACGCAAGCGCAAATCAACCAGCCGAGAGCGGACGGGCGGTCAGAGTCCCCATTCCATGTACATGCTGGTCATGCCGAGCGAATCCACAAGCGCGTGGGCGATGATCAGGGGCCAGAGGTTGCGCTTGTAGAACAGGAACAGGAGGCCGATGACCAGCCCGATCGCCCCCGTTGCGATCCATCCGCTGAGCCCCTGATAGTAAAAGTGGCCGTATCCGAAAATCGCCGCCGCGATGAAGACCGCAAGAACAGGCGCAAGGCGCGCGCCCTTGAAGGCCGTCTCCAGCCGGGTGACGAGATAGCCGCGGAAGAACATTTCCTCCGCCAGTCCGCCGCTGACGATGCCGATGGCAAGCCACATCAGATAGACGGGCAGGTTGCCGGCGATGCCGCGGAAGCGATCCGTTGCTGCGTCCTGTCCTTCTGGCAGTGGGTCGATTCCGATGGCCTGCAGCGCCGCTTGCGTGACCACGCCGGTGACGATGATCGCAATGACGCCGAGCAGGGTCTGCGGAATCATGAGCCATTTGCTCTTCGCGCCGGGAACCGCGCGCAGGCCCATCTGCGACCAGTGGATGCCGCGGCGGTGCAGATAGACGGTCAGGAGAACCAGAAGCGTGATCAGCGAGACCGGTCCGGAAAACCGCCAGAAGACCTGATCGAGCGCCGCCTTGGACGCAAACGCGATGGCCACGACGGCGATGACTTCTGCAAGCACGATAACGCGCTCGCGCTTCGGATTCTGATTCATGTCTTGCTAGTCCCTGTCGGAGTTCTTCTGTGGCGGGCGTTCTGATGCATTGGGAGGGCCGCGCCTACATCCCCTCGGCTTTTGCGCGCCTCCCGTAGTAGGCGGCCATTATTGTGACGATGACGGGGACGATGAGGCCGTATTCATCAATCCAGAACTGCGTCTGGTCATTTGGCGTGGTCAGCGGCGAGAAGATCTTCTGGATGTAGATGTTGTGGGCGCCGTGGAAGAAGACGGCGGGCCACAGGGAGTTCGACCGGAACGTGTAATACGCCATGATCACCGACATGGCTGTGATCATCAGCGTGAAGCAGGCGATCTGGAAAAGCGGATCGCCAAAGCCGTATGCGATGATGATCGGATAGTGCCAGACCGACCAGACAAGGCCGCTGGTCAGGGCGACGCCGCCGAACGGCATCACTTTTCGCAATTCCCAGATGAAGAAGCCGCGCCAGCCGATTTCCTCGCCCCCGACCGTGCCGAGGGATTTTGCGAACTGGACGGTTGCAAGCAGTGCAACCATCAGTACGGCGGCCAGGACCGGGCTGTCGGGCAGGCCGAGTTCCTGCGCCCACTCCGTGATCGTGTCGCCGTCGAACGCGCCGCCGAAGCCGAGGGTCCAGGCGATGGCGTAGCTGATCGTCACGTAGGCGACCGGGATCAGGTAGGACTGGATGTTGTCGCGCCAGTTCCCGATCCGCCACGGCAGCGATGCAATCTTCCGTCCCGTGATCTTGAGCGTCACGAAGGCGGCGATGGCCGGGCACCACATCAACGCGCCGACATAGATGCTGACCGGCACGAGGCCGACAATGGCGAAATGCCCGACCGCGCTGATCGCCGTCAGGATGACCAGGAATATCGCGATGGCCTTCCAGGCCGCGCGCTTGTCTGTTTCTGCGACCGTCATCCTATCTGGCTTTCTTCTTCTTGTTTTTCTGGTCAGCCGTCTTTGCGCGCTTGCGAATGCGATCGAGCAGGGGCGTGCGGTTCAGGGCGTCGATCGCGCTATCCAGGATCGCTGAAAGGTCGTGACCGATATCCGCATAGAGATCGGCGAGCGCCTGTTCGATCTCGGCGAGGCGAACCAGCAGGCGCCGGTATTGCGCCTTGCCGTCTTTCGTCAGCCGCAGGACCTTGCGGCGGCGATCCGTCGGATCGTCCCTGCGTTCCAGCAGGCCAAGCTCGATGAGCCCCTCGACGCGTTGCGCCGACAATTGGTGAGGTTCATCGAGCGCCTTGGCGATATCCGCGAGGGACACCTGGCCATTGTCCCCGATGAACAGCGTGCAGGCGACCGCCCGTGCAGGGATCGTGATCTGCGCTTCACGCAACAGGTCGTCGCCCTGATCGGCGATCAGGTCCACCAGCCGCAGGAGCTTGTTGGACACGAACGCGCCTTTCAGCGCGTGCTCGTCCCTGAAATTCTTTGGCGTCATGGCGCTCACCATATGCGCAGTAAATTGCGCAATAAGTTGCGTATATGGTTTGCGTAGGCGAAAGTCAAACCGGGCGCTGGTCTGGGCGATCGGGCGTGGGGATGAGGCCCAGTTTGGCGGACGCTGACGCAGCGAGAGGGTGTCACAATCCCCGCTCATTCCCGCGGAGGCGGGAATCCAGAGCGGCCGGTGTGAGGGATTCAGGCGGGCTGCGCCCGGCTTGTAGGTTTGGCTGGATCCCCGCCTGCGCGGGGATGAGCGGGGTTAGGCTAGTGGGCTTCCGCCCAAGTCTTGCCGGACGAGGCTTCCACGACCAGCGGGACGCTGAGTTCCAGCACGGGGGCGCAGGCGTCGGCCATGACTTGTTGCGCGACCTTGATCACCTTCTCGGCCTCTTTTTCCGGGGCCTCGAATAGGAGTTCGTCGTGGACCTGCAGCAGCATCTTCGCTTTCAGCTTAGCCTTTTTCAGCGCGGCGGGCATGCGGATCATGGCGCGTTTGATGATGTCGGCGGCCGAGCCCTGTAGCGGGGCGTTGATCGCCTGGCGTTCGGCGAAGGAGCGCTCGGCGCCGTTCTTCGAATTGATCGCGGGGAGCCAGCACTTGCGGCCGAAAATGGTGGAGACGTAACCGTTCTCGCGCGCGAAGGATTTGAATGAGTCCATGTAGGCGCGGATGCCGGGGAATTTCTCGAAATAGGCTTCGATGTAATTGGCGGCGTCGGAACGCGGGATCGAGAGCTGGCGCGCGAGGCCGTAGGCGGAGATGCCGTAGATGATGCCGAAATTGATCGCCTTGGCCTGACGCCGGATCATCGGGTCCATGCCCTCGATGGGCGTATCGAACATTTCAGAGGCGGTCATCGCGTGGATGTCGAGACCGTCGATGAAGGCCTGACGCAACACGTCCATGTCGGCGACGTGGGCGAGGAGCCGCAGCTCGATCTGCGAATAGTCGGCGGAGATGAGGACATTGCCTTTTTCCGCGATGAAGGCTTCGCGGATCTTGCGGCCTTCCTCGGTGCGGATCGGGATGTTCTGCAGGTTGGGGTCGGTGGAGGCAAGGCGGCCGGTTTGCGCGCCGGCGAGCGAGAAGGAGGTATGGACGCGTCCCGTCTCCTCGTTGATCGCTTCCTTGAGGGTCTCGGTATAGGTGGAGCGCAGCTTGGCCAGCGAGCGCCAGTTGAGGATGGTGCGCGGGAGTTCGTGGCCCTCGGCGGCGAGGTCCTCGAGCGTGTCGGCGCCGGTGGACCAGGCGCCGGTCTTGGTCTTCTTGCCGCCGGGCAGGTCCATCTCGCCGAACAGGATGTCGCCGATCTGCTTGGGCGACGCGATGTTGAATTCCTTGCCCGCCTGTTCGTAGGCCTCGGCTTCGTAGCCGGCCATACGCTGGGCGAATTCACCAGACAGCAGCGAGAGCTTGTCGCGGTCGACCTTGACGCCTTCGGCTTCCATGTCGGCGACAACCGGGATCAATGGCCGGTCCATGGTTTCATAGACTGTGGTCACGCCCTCGAGCGGCAGGCGCGGCTTCAGGCGCTGCCAGAGGCGCAGCGTAACGTCGGCGTCTTCGGCGGCGTAGGCCGTGGCCTTGTCGAGCGGGACCTTGTCGAAGGTGACCTGCGACTTGCCCGTGCCCGCGACTTCCTTGAACGGGATCGGCTGGTGCTCGAGATGCTTGAGGGAAAGCTCGTCCATGCCGTGGCCGCCGCGCCCGGCGTCGAGGACGAAGGAGACCAGCATGGTGTCGTCGATCGGGGTGACGTTGATCCCGTTCCGGCGGAAGACCTGCATGTCGTACTTGATGTTCTGGCCGACCTTGAGGACGGCGGGATCCTCGAGCAGCGGCTTGAGCGCGGCGAGGGCTTTCGTCAGGTCGACTTGTTCAGGGGCGTCGCCGCCGAGGAGATCGTCGCCCTCGGCGCTGACATGGGCGAGGGGG
>JBHIWT010000096.1:0-12608 GCA_041987265.1 Hyphomonadaceae bacterium | reverse complement strand
AGGGGTTTTTGCGATTTCGAGTCGTTCATGACAGGCGAGTTACCACGCAGCCCGCCGCCTCGCCAGCATCCACATTTCCGCTGCGCCAGCGTCTTCGCATCCCAGCCAGCCGCTGCTAGGAAGGGCGCATGAAACACATCGCCCGACTCGTCATCGCTCTCGCCGCCAGTCTCTGCCTCGCGGCCCCGGCAATCGCAGACGTCTACCGCATCGGCGGCATCCCGGTCGACGAGACCGCAGCCAACCAGACCGAGGCGCGCGCCGCCGCCCGGACGTCCGCGCGGCTCGCCGGCGCCGCCTTGCTTCTCGAGCGCCTGACGCTGCCTGAAGACCGTCAGGCCGCGACCTCGCCAATCGACGTGTCGGAGATCGCCCGCTTCTACAAATCAATCGACAGCGACGGCGAGGAAAAATACACGACCACGCGCTACATCACGACGCTCGCGGTCAACTTCGACGCCGATCCGATCCGCGACTATCTCGACGCCCGCGGCGTCGCCTTCGTCGACGGACAGGCAGGTCTTGCGCTTCTCGTCCCGATGGCCGGGCAGGGCGTCAGTCCGGTGTCGTGGGGCAACGCCTGGTTCGAGACCGACGACAGCAACGTTCTCACCCCTTACGTCGTTTCGCAGGATAGCTGGGATCGCCCGGTGACCTGGGACGATGTCGGCATCGAGGCCGCCGGACGCGGGGCCGCCCGCGCCGTGGTCGCCGCCGCCTACGTCTCCAACGGCCAGCTCTATTCCCGCCTCAGCGAACTCACGCGCAACGGCCAGGAACGCGCCATCGCTGTCGCCGGTCCCTTCGCCTCGCTTGCCGCCGCACAAGCCGGCTCGATCGAGGCGCTCGAGCGCGAATGGAAGCGCGCCTCCGTCGTGCGCACCACAGGCGCCACCGTCATGGACGTCGTCGCCAGCTTCCGCGACATCCGCCAGTGGGTCGCCATCCGCAAGGGCGTGGAAGCCTCGCGCATCGTCCGCGACCTCCACGTCCAGTCGATCTCCACCCGCGGCGCCGATCTCAGCTTCGTCTTCGCTGGCCGCCCGGACCAGCTCGCAGCCGACCTGCGCTCACGCGGCCTGCAATTGTCCGGTTCGGATGCAGGCTGGACCATCTCCACGGCGGCCCGCTGACCAACCGCCTCAGCGCCCCGTCGTAACCGCCGGAGCCGACGCCGTGCAGCAGCTCTTTCTCGATTTTCCCCGGCTGGAGGAGGAAACCCGGCCGCTCGTCGAAACCGGCGCCTACCAGCCGGTTCTCGCCCTTTTGCGCAACTGGCGCGCATGGCCGGAACCCCAACTCGCGCTCCTTGGCGAACCCCGCTCCGGCAAGACCCGCCTGTTGCGCGCATGGGCGGCTGAAACCGGCGGCGCCTTCATCACCGGCGCAGCGCTCGCCGCATCCGACGCCGACGAGATCGCCGGCCTCACGCTCAACGCGCTCGCCGTCGACGACGCCGACATCGCCGGCAACGGCCCGAACCTGCTTGCAGCGATCAACCTCTGTCAATCGCGCGCGGCGCCCATTCTGCTGTCCGGCCGCACCGCGCCCGCAACCTGGTACACCGACCCGCCAGACCTGCTGTCGCGGATGAAGGCGATGCCCTTTGTCGCCATCGACGGCCCCGACGAAGACGCGCTGCGCCAGCGTCTCGAAGACGCCTGCGCCCGCCGCCATCTCAACGTTCCGGATGACTCGCTCAATTACCTCGTCGAACGCATGGATTTCCGCTGGGACGCGATCGAGGAGGTCGCCGACCGGATCGAGCAGACAAAAGGGCGCGCCTTCACCATCGCTTCGGCCCGAAATGTCCTGAAATCGCTCTGATTGGGGGCAGGGCAAAAGCCCCAAATCCGCCAATAAACCCAGCTATTTCAGCCAATCCGTAATATTTTGGTGCTAGTTTGGACGCATCCGGCGCTCAGACCGGCATTCGAGTGATGGAAGGGACTGGCGCATGGCCAGCAAGGGCGAGGCGCAATCTCGGCAGAAAACCACTCGTCCGGGCCCGCCCCGGGGCGAAACGGTCGGCCGGTCCTCGCGCGGCAAGCCGCTGTCCGCGAAAACGCGCGAGCTCCTCGCATCGCCCCAGCGTTTCTTCAACCGCGAACTCTCCTGGCTCCAGTTCAACACCCGCGTGCTCGAAGAGGCGGAGAACCCGCGCCACCCGCTGCTCGAGCGCCTGCGCTTCCTGTCGATCTCGGCCAGCAACCTCGATGAATTCTACATGGTCCGCGTCGCCGGCCTACGCCAGCAGACCCTGCGCTCCAGCGGAACCAAGACCAGCCAGGACGGCCTCACGCCCGCCGACCAGCTGATCCAGATCTCCGAACAATCCGAAAAGCTGACAACCGAACAGCAGCGCATCTGGAACCGCATCCGCGACGAGATGGATGCAGCCGGCCTGTCAGTGCTCGAGCCGAACGAATTGTCATCCGCCGACCGAAAATGGCTGCAGTCGGAATTCATGCTCAAGGTCTTCCCGGTCCTCACCCCGCTGGCGATCGACCCGGCGCACCCGTTCCCGTTCGTGCCCAATCTCGGCTTCGCGGTCGGCTTCGCGCTGAAGCGCAAGATCGGCGGCGCCCAGTTCAACGCCATGGTGCTGATCCCCTCCCACGTCGAACGCTTCATGGAACTGCCGTCCCGCAAGGAGCAGGGCCGCCGCTTCATGTCGCTGGAAAACGTCATCACCGTTTGCCAGCCGCTGCTCTTCCCGGACTGCAAGTCCGAGGGCCGCTGCCTCCTGCGCGTCATCCGCGACAGCGAGCTGGAAATCGAAGAGGAAGCCGAAGACCTGGTCAGGGAATTCGAGATCCTGCTCAAACAGCGCCGCCGCGGCCGCCTCGTCCAGCTCAAGATCGAAAAGAACGCGCCCGAGAAGCTCAAGGCCTTCTTCACCCGCGAGTTCAAGGCCGAACCGATCGACATCACCGAGGTCGACGGTCTCATCGGCATGGACCAGCTTTCCGAACTGATCGTCTCCGACCAGCCCGACCTCGTCTTCAAGTCATTCGAACCGCGCTTCCCCGAGCGCGTCCGTGAACACGGCGGCGACCTCTTTGCGGCGATCCGCGAAAAGGACTTTCTCGTCCACCATCCCTACGAGTCGTTCGACGTCGTTCTGCAATTCCTCTCGCAGGCCGCGCGCGACCCCGACGTCGTCGCCATCAAGCAGACGCTATATCGCACCTCGAAGAACTCCCCGATCATCGCCGCGCTGATCGAAGCTGCGGAATCCGGCAAGAACGTCACCGCCCTGGTCGAGATCAAGGCCCGCTTCGATGAAGAGGCCAACCTTCGCTGGGCCCGCGACCTGGAACGCGCCGGCGTCCAGGTCGTCTACGGCTTCATCGACCTCAAGACGCACTCCAAGGTGTCGCTCGTCCTGCGCCGCGAAAAGGGCGAGCTGCGCACCTACACCCACTTCGGCACTGGCAACTACCACCCGATCACCGCGCGCATCTACGATGACCTCTCGCTGTTCTCGGACGACGAGACGCTGGGCCGCGACGCCGGCCGGCTGTTCAACTACGTCACCGGCTATTCCCGCCCGCAGGCGCTCGAGGCCATTTCGATCGCGCCGGTAAACCTCAAGTCCACAATCCTCGAACATATCGACGCCGAGATCGAATTCGCCCGCAAGGGCCGCAAGGCGACGATCTGGGCCAAGATGAACTCGTTGGTCGACCCGGTCGTCATCGATCGCCTCTACGAAGCCAGCCAGGCCGGCGTAGACATTCAGCTAGTGGTCCGCGGCATCTGCTGCCTGCGCCCCGGCGTTGAAGGCATGTCGGAGAACATTAAGGTCAAATCGATCGTCGGCCGCTTTCTCGAACACTCCAGAATCGTCTGTTTCGGCGCTGGTGCGGGCCTCCCGTCGCCTGAAGCCAAGGTCTTCATGTCCTCCGCAGACTGGATGCCGCGCAACCTCGACAGCCGCATCGAAGTGCTCGTTCCCATCCTCAACCCTACTGTCCACAAGCAAGTGCTCGAACAGGTGATGATCGCCAATCTCGAAGACAACATGCAAAGCTGGACCTTGGGCCCGGATGGCGGCTATGTCCGTATTGCGCCCGCTGGCGATGAGTCGGCATTCTCGGCGCACGACTACTTCCTTGAAACGCCGAGTCTCTCGGGTCGGGGAAGCGCGTTGCGGATGGCCAGGCCGCCGCAGTTGAGACCACGGGGCTAGCCTTGCTGAGCTCCCGTGCCAGACGGGCAGGGTGCTGACGATGCTGGCGACTTCTCTGTCCCGGACGCGAAAGACCGGTCGCCCGACCCGTGTACGACGCATCGGCGTCGTCGATGTCGGCTCCAACTCCGTACGTCTCGTCGTCCACGATGTCCGCGGTCGCGCCATGACCCAGCGCTTCAACGAGAAATTCCTTGCCGGCCTCGGGCGCGATCTAGGCGAAACCGGCAAGCTCCATCCCGAAGGCGTCGAACAGGCCGTCACCGCGCTCAAGCGTTTCGCCGCCATCACCCGCGCCCAGAAGGCCGACAATGTCATCGCCTTCGCCACCGCCGCTGTGCGCGACGCCGCCGACGGGGCCGACTTCTGCCGCCGCGTCCGCGCCGAAACCGGATTTGAGCTGCGCATCCTCACCGGCGCAGAAGAGGCGCTTATCGCCGCACAGGGCGTCGTCGCCGGCGCTCCTGGCGTTTCCGGCATCGTCGGCGACCTTGGCGGCTCCAGCCTCGAACTCGCTCACCTCCACGAAGCCAAATTCCTCGAGGGCGCGACATACCCGCTCGGCCCGCTCGCGCTCAACGCCGCCAACGGCAAGACCGACAAGCGCAAGACATCCAAGGTCAAGAAGACGCTCACCGGCGCGCCCTTCTTCAACCACGGCGAAAAGACCTTCATCGCCGTCGGCGGCGCCTGGCGAGCCATCGCCAACATCCACATGGACGTCACCAACGCGCCGCTGCGCATCCTCCAGAACTACGAAGTCCCGGTCGCCGAACTTCGTCCGCTGCTGGCCGAGCTGATGACCGGCTCCAAACACACAGAGATCGTCCAGAAAGTCGCCAAGCGCCGCGTCGCCACCATCCCGCACGCCGCGATGGTGCTCGACGTCATCCTCGACCTCGGCAAGTTCGAAACCCTGATGGTCTCATCCTACGGCGTCCGCGAAGGCATCGTCTTCGGCGAGATGAGCGAGGAAGAACGCGCCAGCGATCCGCTCGACGCGGGGCTCGACGCCATGGTCGCCTCTGACAATCACGCCGCTGAATTCGGCCGCGCGCTGTCCACATGGCTGTCCAACGCCGCCACCTTCACGCTATCGCCCCGCCTGACCAACGCCGCCTGTCGTCTCGTCGACATCGGCGCCATGCTCCATCCGGACCACCGCGCCGATCTCGCCTTCGACCTCGTCGCCCGCGCGCCGCTCCCGGGTCTTTCCCACAAGGAACGCGCCGCCCTCGCGCTGGCCATCGCCACCCGCTACACGCGCCAGGTCGTCAATCCGGTCAGCGAACGTCTGCTGGATGGCGAAACAGCAGGCCGCGCCCGCGCCCTCGGCGCGCTCATGCGTCTCGGCGCCAACCTCTCCGGCCGCTCCGCCTCGTTGCTGAAAAAGGCCGAACTCAGATGCGACGGCAGCACGCTCGAACTATTTGTTCCGCGCTCTCATGCTGCGCTCTTGTCCGATACCGTTCGCCGCCGCCTGCAACAGGCCGCCAGCGAACTCGGCATGGAGCCGATCGCCCACACCGATTTCAAGACACGCTGAACCCGGCGCCCGGATCGTCCATCAACGGCCCGAACGAGTCCTCGTCGGCAATCGCGGCCAACGGGTCCTTCGTTTCCAGCCGATGCCGCACCACCACCCGCGCCACCGCCAACCGGTGCGGCAGACCCAGCTCCCGCGCCTCATGCGCCAGCCCCGCCGCCGAAGCGACATGATAAAGCGCCGACGCCGCCGACCGTGTCAGTGACACGTCGTCAATCGCCGCCTCCGCCAGCTCAACGGCGCGCTGCGCAATATCATCCAGCCCCGCGACATCCCCGCCGCCAAGCTCCCGCACATGCTCGAGAAACACGGGCAGGGACTGCTCCCGCTTCGCCGCGCGAATGACATCCAAAGCCACGATATTGCTGGTGCCTTCCCAGATGCTCCCCAGATGCGCATCGCGCACCAGCTTGGGATCGGGCCATTCCTCGATATAGCCGCACCCGCCGCGCACCTCCATCGCATCGCCCGTCACCCGCCGCGCATCGCGGCACGCGCGGAACTTGATCAGCGGCGTCAGCAACCGCGCCAGCGCATAAGCCTGCGCATCCCCGCCGTCCGCCCGCTGCAACACGACCGCCGTCTGCAACATCATGCTGCGCGCCTGTTCGGTCGGAACGATCATCTTGGCCAGCTGCCGCCGCATCAGCGGCATCTCGATCAGCCGCCTGCCAAACGCCTGCCGCCGGTGCGCGATGAACAGCGCCTCCGTCGCCGCCCGCCGCATCAGCCCCGCCGCGCGCATGCCGTTCGACAGCCGCGAATTGTTGACCATGTCGGCCATCTGCTTGAACCCGGCTTCCGGATCGCCCACCAGCCACGCCGTCGCCCCCTCCAGCGCGATCTCGCCGCTGGCCATCGAACGCGTCCCCATCTTGTCCTTCAGCCTCACGATCCGGTAGGCGTTCGGCGTCCCGTCCGGCAACACGCGCGGCAACAGGAACAAGGACACGCCCTTCATCCCCGTCGGCCCGTCCGCCCGCCGCGCCAGCACCATCGCCAGCTCCGCATCCGTGTTCGAGCAGAACCATTTATCGCCCCGCAGCGACCACGATCCGTCCACGCTTGGCGTCGCCTCAACGCTGGTCGCCGCCACGTCCGATCCCGCGCCCTGTTCGGTCATGAACATCGCGCCCTGGAACAATTCATCCATGTCCTGGCTGGTCAGCGCGGGCAGGTAGCGCTCCACCAGTTCCGCCGATCCGAATTTCCGCAAGGTTCGTGTCAGGCTGTCCGTCATGCTCAGCGGGCAGCACACGCCAAACTCGGCCTGCACATAAAGATACGTCATCAGATATTTCGCCGCCGGCGGCATCGGCGCGTCCCACCCCAACACGCCGCCGCGATGCGACATCGCCGCCAGCCCGAACTCGCCGAACGCCACCTGTTCCAGCCGCCGATAGGAAGGATGATAGGCGATGTGCTGAACGTCCTCGCCGCGTCGCGACCGCACCACCAGCTCCGGCGGATGCGTATCGGCAACCCCCGCCGCCTCATCCAGTTCGCCGCCCGCCAGCACGCCCATCCGGTCGAAATGCGGCCCAAGATGCCGGGCAAGGTCATCGGGCAGGTAGAGCGAAGCCAGCGCTGCAAAGTCCGGATCCGCGCGAAACAGGTTGATGCCACGGCTATCCGGTATCGCCTCCGCCCCGGTCGCGCTGTTCCTCATGCCGCTCTCCCTGAACGCCCCGTTCTGCCAGCGCGGAAAGTCTCACTCCCGCCGCGACGAAGCTGCGCCAAGGTTAGAGCGCCCTCGGCTTGTTCAGCAAGCCGCTGTAGCGGACGATACGCCCCGCAAGCGGATGGCTGATGTCCACATGAAAGCGGAATTTGCCATCATCGACGGTCTCGTAAGAGTCAGACCGCGGACCAAGCCACATCGGCAATGGCACGCCAAGGAACGACCATCTGCGCAACACCAAAGACAACCGGCCGGGCATCGCCACCAAAGCCATGGCGAACACCATCGGACCAAATCGCTCGTTGATCAGCCGCTCTGAACGCCCACGCCCCGGATACTGCCGGCTCAGAAACGACTTCCCGGCGAAGGTCCGCACCCACGTCTCGCCTTCGTCGTTCGGCTGGAATTCAACCCGAACCGGCACTTCATCGCCGGCCGCCGGAAACCCCACGATCGCCGCAACGAGTCGCCCCAGCCAGCTCCGCCCGCGCTCAACCCTCGCGACGCCCTCCGCAACCATCGGCTGCGCCACCTCATGCATCGCACGAATTTCCCCGGGCAGGTCGGACACACGCTCACCCAGAATACGCGCATAGAGCGGCAGGCCCGGATCGTCCTCTCTGACCCCCGTGTAGATGGTCCGCTCGGCACAAAGATCTTCGTAATCGTCCAGCTCCAGATCATTGACCGCCGCCCGGGCGCCAGACGGCGGCGACGCGCCACTCAACATCCGGCGCACCAGCGCAACGACCGCCATTGACGGAATCAAAGGTCCGTCATCACCCTCCGCCAGCAGGTGCCAGCTACGGTTGACGCGGTCTCCTGAACTGTCAGCGCCCTCGACAACGACGAACATGCCGCCGCGATGCTCGCCCCATCTGAACCGGTTCGTCGAAAAATGCATCAGTCCCGCAATCGGCGACAGCGAAGGGATCAGCCCAACGCGCACCAGCCACGCACAGGCGCCAAGCGCGCGATGCAGTATCTCGGGAACAGGTCCCGCGCCCATCCACACATCGCGCACCTCTGGGCGAACCTGCGAAAGCGCCCGCAGGTCCGGAACGTCGACAAGGGAAAACAGCGTGCTCTTCAGTGGAACACGCCCCGGCGGCGCAATCGTGAAGCGACGCGACTCGGTGAGCGCATAGGCTGCTTTCAACCCGCCATTGCGCCGCAGCCGCACAGCCTGACCGGCATAACTCGCGATCGCGCGAATGACATTGCCGCCAACCCCGGCGAACGGGGAGGGCGCAACTCCGCCACAAATCGAATCCACCCGGTCAAGATCATGCGCCAGCCGCCGCACCACCGCAGCGGTCAGAACTGGAAAGCTGGAAACCCCGGTAAGAACGAACACGCCTGCGCGCTTGGCGCTCTCATCGAACCCGGCGACCCCATCCACAAAATCCGACCCGTCAGCAAGATCGAGATAGTGAACGCCGCAAGCGATGCAGGCCTCCACGACCCTGTAGCGGTCCGCGCCATAGGATTGAAACGGCCCGCTGGCGTCTACGACAACATCCGGCTCCAGCACGCCAAGTTGCGCACTGATGTCTCCGTCGCGATCAAACGCTGCGTTCTCCAGCTGCGCAGCCACGTCGCCGCGCGACTCGACGTATGCGTGCGCTTTGCTCGCCGAGCGCCCGGCCACGACGAGTGTCAGTCTGGCGTCGTCTTCGAGCAGCGAAACGATCCGTCCGCCGAACACCCCGTAACCGCCAATAATGAGTATCGTCAGGCGGTCCACGGTAGCGCTCCCCCTAAACCTCGATCACCCGCACTCCGTTCGCCTTCGCCACCAGGCCCAGCTTGCCGGCCTTCAGCGCCAGCGCCTTTTCGCCGAACACGTCGCGCCGCCAGCCGGTGAGGGCGGCGATATCCGGCGCATCCTCGCGCGCAATCCGTTCCAAGTCGGCGGCGTTCGCGATCAGGCGCGGCGCCACTTCTTCCTCGTCCGACACCTGCTTCAGCAGCACGCGCAACAGGTCCGACAATGCACCCGCCGGCGGCCCCGATGACGCCGGCCGCTCCACGCTCGGCGCATACTTTTTCGGATCATCCAGCGTCTCGCGGATCATCTCCACCAGCGATGCGCCATGCTTCGACCGGCCGAACCCTTTCGGCACGGCCCGCAACCGCTCCAGCGCCTCGGCGCTCGCGGGACGTTGTTGGGCGATCTCCTGGATCGCATCATCCTTCAGGATGCGCCCGCGCGGCTTGTCGATCTCCTGCGCCAGCCGTTCGCGCCACGCCGCCGTCCGCTGCAACAGCGCAAGGTAGTCCGGCTTGTATTTGCGCACCTTCAGACGCTTCCACGACAGCTCAGGATCGAACGCATATAGTGCAGGATCCGTCAGCGCCGCATGCTCATCGGCGATCCAGTCCATCCGGTTCTTCTTCTCCAGCCGCTCGCGCAGCCAGACATAGACCTCCCGCAGATAGGTCACGTCCCCGCGCGCATAGGTCAGCTGCTTTTCCGACAGCGGTCGCCGGGTCCAGTCGGTAAACTGCGAGGACTTGTCGACCTGCGCCTTCAGGATCTTCGAGACGATGTTCTCATAGGAGATCGAATCGCCCAGCCCGCAGGCCATGGCCGCGATCTGCGTATCGAAGATCGGCCCGGGGGGCTTGCCCAGCAGCCGCGCGAAAATCTCCAGATCCTGCCGCGCCGCGTGAAACACCTTCACCCGGCTCTCATCCGCGATCAGCTCCAGAAACGGTCCCAGATCGAGATCCGCCAGCGGATCGATCATCACATCGAAATCGCTCGTCGCCACCTGCACCAGGCAGAGCTGCGGCCAATACGTTGATTCCCTGTGGAATTCCGTATCCAGCGCCAGAAAGTCGCCCTTCGCCAGTTCAACACAGGCTTGCGCAAGCTCCTCACTGGTGGATATCAGCCTCAGGCGCTCGTCGCTGTCTTCCTTCGCCACACACGTCTCCGATCGGCCAATCTTGGCCGTTATTGTTGACAATCGCGTTGGCGGCATGCGCTTGTCCGCCCGATTGATCAAGTCAGGACTGGCCGATTATCGCCAGCCAAACAGGAGTTGCCCACCGATGCATGCCTATCGCACGCACAATTGCGGACAATTGCGCGCCGGCGACGTGGGAAATAATGCCCGCCTGTCCGGTTGGGTCCACCGCAAGCGCGACCACGGCGGCCTCCTGTTCATCGACTTGCGCGACCATTACGGCCTCACGCAATGCGTCGTCACGCCCTCCAACGAGAACTTCGAGCGCTTGGAACGGATCCGCGTCGAAAGCGTCGTCACCCTCACAGGCGAGGTGATCGCCCGCTCGGATGAGACCAAGAACCCCAACCTTCCCACGGGTGAGGTCGAGCTTCAGGTCGCCGAATGCGTCGTCCAGTCCGAAGCCGAGGAACTCCCGCTCCCTGTCTTCGCCGAGCCGGACTATCCCGAAGACATCCGCCTCAAGAACCGCTTCCTCGACCTGCGCCGCGAGACGCTGCACAACAACATCGTCATGCGCACCAGGATCATTGCGGAAATGCGCCGCGCCATGACCGAGGCCGCGTTCACCGAATACTCGACTCCCATCCTCACCGCGTCCTCGCCCGAGGGCGCGCGCGACTTCCTCGTCCCCTCGCGCATTCATCCCGGCAAGTTCTACGCGCTGCCCCAGGCCCCGCAGGTCTACAAACAGCTGATCATGGTCTCCGGCTTCGACCGCTACTTCCAGATCGCGCCATGCTTCCGCGACGAAGACCCGCGCGCCGACCGTCTGCCCGGCGAGTTCTACCAGCTCGACCTCGAGATGAGCTACGTCACCCAGGACGACGTGCTCGAAACCATGGAGCCGGTCATCCGCGCCGTCTTCGAGAAATTCGCCGACGGCAAACCGGTCACTAAAGAGTTCCGCCGCATCCCTTACGACGAAGCCATGCGCACCTACGGCTCCGACAAGCCCGACCTGCGCAACCCGATCGAGATGCAGGAAGTGTCAGACCATTTCCGCGGCTCCGGCTTCAAGGTCTTCGCCGGCATGCTGGAAAAGGACCCCGCTGTCGAAGTCTGGGCCATCCCGGCGAAAACCGGCGGCTCCCGCGCCTTCTGCGACCGCATGAACTCATGGGCGCAGGGCGAAGGCCAGCCCGGCCTCGGCTACATCTTCTGGCGCGACGGCGACAATGGCGTGGAAGGCTCCGGCCCCATCGCCAAGAACATCGGCGAAGAACGCACCGAAGCCATCCGCCAGCAACTCGGCCTTGAAAGTGGCGACGCCTGCTTCTTCGCAGCGGGCGACCCGAAAAAGTTCGCCACCTTCGCCGGCGCCGCGCGCACGCGGGCAGGGGAAGAGTTGAACCTTGTCGACAAGGACAGGTTCGAACTCTGCTGGATCGTCGATTTCCCGTTCTACGAATGGGACGAGGACAACAAGAAGGTCGAGTTTGGCCACAACCCGTTCTCCATGCCGCAGGGCGGGATCGACGCGCTGAACAGCCAGGAACCGCTCACCATCAAGGCGTTCCAGTACGACATGGTCTGCAACGGTTTCGAGATCGCCTCCGGCGGCATCCGCAACCACTTGCCGGAAACGATGGTGAAAGCCTTCGAGATCGCCGGCCTTGATCGCGCCACCGTCGAGGAACGCTTCGGCGGCCTCTACAACGCCTTCAAATACGGTGCGCCGCCCCACGGCGGCATGGCCGCCGGCGTCGACCGCATCGTCATGCTCCTCCTCGGGGCCCAGAACCTGCGCGAGATCACCATGTTCCCGATGAACCAGCAGGCCCAGGACCTGATGATGGGCGCCCCCGGCGAAGCCGACCCGGCCCAGCTCAAGGAACTCAGCCTCAAACTGTCGGTGATCGAGAAGAAGTAACTCCGCGCCGGACGCCTCACCATGGCGCCCTCCCGGGGCGCAAAGCGAACCCGGGATCCCGAAGCGCTGAGCCAACCCCGATCGCGCCGCAATCCCATCACCGCTCATCCCCGCGCAGGCGGGGATCCAGCTCCCTCAGTTGCGAGCGCGCCGCCCGCGCGATACCTCTCCTGCAACCGCGATGCACACACCGCATCGCCCGACAGGTCGAGGGGCGCCCACCGTGATCCGAACTCTGATCCCAGCAATCGTCCTCGCCGCCGCCTGCACCCCGGCCGCTCCGCCAGCCCCCGACTACGAAGCCGAAGCGCGACGCGCCATCGCAGCCTTCGACAGCA
>JBHIWT010000095.1:0-12658 GCA_041987265.1 Hyphomonadaceae bacterium | reverse complement strand
CCTTCCACCTGCCAGTCGTGCCGCTCAACCTCCAGACGCTGGAGATCATCTTTCCCTACGCGGTGATCCTTGCTGCGATCGGCCTGATCGAGAGCCTGCTGACCCTCAACCTCGTCAGCGACATCAAGGGTGAGCGCGGCGGCGCATCGCGCGAATGCCTTGCGCAGGGCGCAGCCAACGTGGTCACGGGCTTCTTCGGCGGCATGGGCGGGTGCGCGATGATCGGCCAGTCGATGATCAACGTGAAATCCGGCGGTCGCACACGGCTTTCCGGCATCTCCGCCGCGCTGTTCCTGCTGGCCTTCATCCTTGTCGGTTCGCAATTGATCGAACAGATCCCGCTGGCGGCGCTGGTCGGTGTGATGTTCATGGTGGTGATCGGCACCTTCGCCTGGAACTCGCTGATGATCATGCGGCGAATCCCGCTGACCGACGCGTTCGTCATCGTCCTTGTCACCATCGTCACCGTGATGTTCGACCTGGCCGTCGCTGTGGTCGTCGGGGTGATCGTCTCGGCGCTGGCCTATGCGTGGAACAACGCCAAACGGATTCACGCCGTCACACGCAGCAGCAACACGCTCGACGGCGCGAAGGTCTACGAGATCGACGGTCCGCTGTTCTTCGGATCGGCGGAGGGTTTTGCCGAGCTGTTCACGCCGGATGAGGACCCGCAGACCGTGATTGTCGACTTCGCCCGCAGCCGCGTCGTCGATCAGTCCGCCCTGCAGGCGATCGAAGACATGGCGGCGAAATACGCGGCGCGAGGCAAGGCGCTGCAATTGCGGCATCTCTCACGCGACTGCCACGCCCTCCTCAACCGGGCGGGCCAGCTGATGATCGATTCAGATGACGATCCGGAATACGGACTTGCGGTCGACTACGACGTGCGCACCGGAATGTTCAGCGGCGGGCACTAGCTTGCGCTGTCGCCGCCCGCCTGCTTCTGCCGGGCGAAGAACATGTCGCCCAGAGAGGTCACCCGCGCGACGAGCCATTTCATCGTCGCCTTCACGTAGGGCTTCAGCCCCGGCTCCCAGTAGGCCACGATCAGGCTGGCGACCGCGAGGGTGAACAATTGCGTGCCCGCGAGCACCGCAATCGGGCTCAACCATTCGATATCCGCTGTGGCGTGGATCACCGCATAACCAAGGAATTGGTGAACCAGATAGTAGGGATAGGCGACCGCGCCGAGGAAGCGGACCGTAGCGCCCCGCAGGAATTTCGGCAGGTAGTCGGTGCACCAGGTGCAGGCCGCGAACAGCGCGGTACAGATCGGCGTGATCACCCATGGCAGCCACGGATGGTTTTCCACGTTCCGGCTGGCGGCGGCGAGGACCTGCTGGTCATAGATCTGCAGCGAGGCCAGCGCCCAAGCGAACGGCGCCAGCGCAAGCAGGATCAACCGTTCCTTGCGCCCCGACCAGACCGCGTAGAGCAGCGCGCCGATGATGAAGCATCCGGAGAAGCCGCCGAGCGAGATCAGCGGAATGGTGTTGTGATGTCCGGCCAGTTCCAGCGCGAGGCTGAGCCCGAGCCAGATGGAGATCACCGACAGCAGGCGCTTTTCAAGATCGAAGAAGATCAGCAGCAGGAAGACGAGGCCATAGCACTGCAGCTCGACCGTCATGGTCCAGTAGGACCAGTCCGGGCCCAACCCGCCGAACATCAGCGGCACGATCGTGACGGCGTTGATCCACCATTGGAAGCTGCGGGGAATTTCCGGGTCCAGAAGCGCGATCGTGTAGGTGATGGATGCGCAGATCAGCAGCGACGGCCACAGGCGCACAACGCGCGCAATACCGTACTGGATCGCCGTGCGCCCCTTGCCTGCGTAAAAGATCAAAAAGCCGGAGATCATGAAGAAGACCTGCAGCGAGTACTGGATGTATTCCCAACCAGCGCCCAATTGCAGAAGATCGGGGATGATGCCGGCGCGCGGGCCGTACCATGCGAAGTGGGTGAGCGCGATCAGGCAGGCGGTGAAGAACCGGAACAGGTCCATGCCATAAAGGTAAGGCGGCAGTACATTGCCTGGTTCGGTAACCGGAATTGTCTCGTTCGGCGAACTCACAACAAGCGCCCCCTGAATGTCGTTACGCGTCGGCTGGATCAATCATCCACGACAAATGCCGCTTGCGCGGCGTTCCGGTATCGTTGGCAGCAAGACCGCTGCCACAATCGCCGCTGACCCGCGTTTGGATCGCTGCGCCCGGTTTCCAGCTAATTCATGTCCCGCAGGCACCATACCGCGCGCGACGCTGCGATAACATCCCCCTCATGCCGCCAGACTGTGCCAGATCGGGTCGCGGGCGCTTAATGACCGGAAACCGGTCTGTAACGACCGTTCCCGCGCCGTCTCAGCTCTCCATCAGCCGGGGCATCAGTTCGACCATGTTGCAGGGCATGTGGCGGCTGTCGAGCTGCCAGCGGATGACCTTGTCCCAGCCGTCCTTCACCGCGCCGTTCGAGCCCGGCAAGCAGAAGATGAAGGTGCCGTTGGCGACGCCCGCGCAGGCGCGCGACTGCAGCGTGGAAAGCCCCACACTCTGGTAGCTGACCATGTGCCAGACGATGTTGAAGCCATCGATTTCCTTGTCGAACAATGGGCGCACCGCTTCCGGCGTCACATCGCGTCCGGTCAGGCCGGTGCCGCCGGTTGTCACGACTGCATCGACCTCCGGGTCGGCGATCCATTTGCGCATGATCGTGCGGATCGCATTGACCTCGTCGGGCACGATCTCCTTGCCCGCCAGTTCATGACCCGACGCCGGCACGCGCTCGGCGAGAATATGGCCCGACGTATCCGTCTCGTCCGTGCGCGTGTCCGAGATCGTCAGCACGGCGATACGCACCGGCTGGAAGGCGCGGTCCTCGACCATCTTGCCGCCGGGTGCGGGCAACGGGGGCGTTTCGGGCGGCTTGCTCATCGTGGTTCTTCCTTCTCCCAGCGGGCTCGCGCTGCAACGTCATCCGTGCGCGGCTCTATCCATTCAGCGCCGTCCGGACGGACTTCCTTCTTCCAGAACGGCGCTTCGGTCTTCAGACGGTCCATCAGGTAGTCGACGCATTCAAGCGCCTGCCTGCGGTGCTGCGACAATGCGGCGACCAGCACGATCGCCTCGCCCGTATTCATGCGCCCGTGGCGATGGATGACCAGCGTATCGATCACGTCAAACCGGCTGCGCGCATCGGCGTCGATCCGCTCGATCTGCTTTTCCGTAAAGCCGGGATAGGCCTCCAACTCCAGCGCCTCGACCGCGCCGCCATGGGCGCTGTTTCGGACCGCGCCGATAAAGCTGGCCAGTGCGCCAGCCTCACTGCGGCCCGCCTGGAAAGCCGCGGTCTCGGCATGGGGATCAAACGGTGCTGTCGTAACGCGGATCATGCTTTGCCATCGAGAAATGCGGTCTAGACTTAGCCGGGCGCGCCGGACGCGTCGACCGCCAGTTACAATCTCAGGGTTCAAGCATGCATTACTTTTGGCTCAGCCTCGCAATCGTCTCGGAAGTCATCGCGACGTCCGCTCTCAACGCTTCGCAGGGCATGACCAGGCTGTGGCCCACCATTATCACCTTCGCGGGCTATTCAGCTGCATTCTACCTTCTGTCGATGACACTGAAGACCATGAACATGAGCGTCGCCTATGCGATCTGGTCAGGCGTCGGCGTGGCGCTGATCGCACTGGTCGGCTGGCTGGTGTTCAAGCAGAAGCTGGATGCGCCCGCCCTGATCGGCATGGGACTGATCGTTTCAGGCGTGCTGGTGATGAACCTGTTTTCGAAAACCGCCGTCCACGGCGCCTGACGCGCCTCAGGACCAGCCGCCCTCCACCCAAACCCAACCAAACGGGGGCAGCGCAAGTGATTGCGCGCCTGCATCATTTGCCGGCTTGGGAACGCCATTGCCGGTCCAGTCGCCTTGAGGCGCATCGATCCGCCGCTCTTCTGCGGAGAAGTTCAGAGCGACGCCCGCCTTCTGTCCATCTGCGTCGCGTTCGATGACCAGCACGCCGGAATGCGCCTGCAGCACCCGCAAGCCGCCATGTTTCAACGCCGCACTTGCGTGTCGTCTGGCGATCAGGTCAGCAGTCAGCTCGGCGAGCGGAACAATATTGTCACCGATTTTCGCCACCCTCGTTGCCACTTGCGCGACATCAACCGGCAACCACGGCTCGCCTGTGGTGAAGCCTGCATGAGGCGCGTCCCCATCCCACGGGATTGGCGTGCGACAACCGTCGCGACCCTTGAAGTTCGGCCAGCCTGCGATCCCCCACGGGTCCTGCAGCTTCTCGAACGGCACGTCCGTCTCCGGAAAACCGCGCTCCTCTCCCTGGTAGAGGAAAATCGTTCCGCGCAGCGCCATCAGCAGCGCCAGAAACAACGGCGCCGTCTGTTCCGGCGTCGCGCCAAGCGGTCTGCTCCACCGCGTCGCCACCCGCACGACATCGTGGTTCGACAACGCCCAGCTCGGCCAGCCGTCATCGGCGCCCTCACCCCATTGCGAGATGATCTCGGCCAGGCCTTCAACGCCCGGCCACTCCCCAAGGAGGTCGAACGAATAGGCCGTATGCAGGCGGTTCTGGCCGCTCGTGTAGTCGCGCATCAGCTCGAATGAGCCCGGCGCGATTTCGCCGACCATCATGCGGGCGCCATAGCTGTCGGTCAGCGCGCGCAGTTCCTCCACGAACGCCAGCGTCTCAGGCTGGTTGGAATTGAAGGCGTGCTCCTGCATGTCGCGCGGAAGCGCCGGGTCCGGCTTTCCTGATGGCGGGTTATCGCGCAGCTGCGCGTCGTGGATGAAGTAGTTGACGACATCCAGCCGGAAGCCGTCGACGCCCTTGTCGAGCCAGAAGCGGGCGAGATCCCTGATCGCTTCGCGCACTTGCGGGTTGCGCAGGTTGAGGTCCGGCTGGCTCGGCAGGAAGTTGTGCAGGTAGTATTGACGCCGGCGCGGCTCCCACGTCCACGCCGGCCCGCCGAACCAGGCCTGCCAGTTGTTCGGCGGCGCACCGTCGGGTTTGGGATCGGCCCAGACATACCAGTCGGCCTTGTCGTTCGTTGCGTCCTGCCGCGAGGCAGCGAACCATTCATGGTCGGAGGATGAGTGCGACCAGACCTGATCGATGATCACCTTCAGGTCGCGTTCGTGCGCGGCCGCGATCAGCGCCTCGAAATCCTCCATCGTTCCGAACATCTCATCGACGCCGCGATAGTCGGCCACATCATAGCCGAAGTCGCGCATCGGGCTGGTGAAGAAGGGCGACAGCCAGACGCCGTCGACGCCCAGCGACTTCACATAGTCCAGCCGCGAGGCAATCCCCGGCAGATCGCCGATCCCGTCGCCATTGGTATCCTGAAACGAGCGCGGATAGATCTGGTAGATCACCGCGCCGCGCCACCATTCGTCCGATCCCGACATGCCGCCTCCTCCGCCTCGGACTCAAACTCGCCTGCGTCGCCGCCGCCGGTCAAACGAAAACGCCCGCCGGCATTTCTGACGGCGGGCGCTGGATCTAGTGGCTGACGCCTAGTGCGGCAGGGAGGCTTCCGAACCGCCGGACTTGCTGCCCAGTTGCGAGCGGTGTTCGGCCTCATCCGTTTCCGACCAGCTGATCGGGGTCAGCGGTCGCACGAGGGCGCGCGCCAGCACCTGATCGATGGTGGAAACCGGAACGATGGTCAGACCTTCCTTCACATTGTCGGGGATCTCGGCGAGGTCCTTCTCGTTTTCCTCCGGGATCAGCACCGTCTTGATGCCGCCGCGCAGGGCCGCGAGCAGTTTCTCCTTGAGGCCGCCGATCGGCAGGACACGCCCGCGCAGGGTGATCTCGCCGGTCATGGCGACATCACGCGAGACCGGATTGCCGGTCAGCAGCGAGACGATCGCCGTGGTCATGGCGATACCCGCCGACGGACCGTCCTTCGGCGTTGCGCCTTCCGGAACGTGGACGTGGGTGTCGGTCGTATCGAAGACCGGCGGGCGGATGCCGAGCGACACCGCGCGCGAGCGCACGAGGCTTTGCGCCGCAGAGATCGATTCCTTCATCACGTCGCGCAGGTTGCCGGTCACGGTCATGCGGCCGCGGCCGGGCATCTGCACGGCTTCGATCGTGAGAAGATCGCCGCCGACTTCCGTCCACGCGAGGCCCGTGACCACGCCGACCTGGTCTTCGCGATCAGCCATACCGAAACGGAACTTCTTGACGCCTGCATAGTCGGGCAGGTTCGAAGGCGTGACCGTGACGCTGGTCGACTTCTTGAGCTCGATCTCGCGCACCGCCTTGCGGGCCAGACGCGAGAGTTCGCGTTCGAGCGACCGCACGCCGCTTTCGCGGGTGTAGTAGCGGATCAGGTCGCGCACCGCGTCATCCTCGATGCGCCATTCGCCTTCCTTCAGCGAGTGGTTCTCGACGATTTTCGGGATCAGGTGGCGCTTCGCGATCTCGACCTTCTCATCCTCGGTGTAGCCCTCGATGCGGATGATCTCCATCCGGTCGAGCAATGGCTGAGGCATGTTGAGCGAGTTGGCCGTAGTGATGAACATCACGTCCGACAGGTCGTAGTCGACTTCAAGATAGTGATCGTTGAAGGTCGAGTTCTGTTCCGGGTCGAGCACCTCAAGCAGGGCCGACGACGGATCGCCGCGATAGTCCTGGCCGAGCTTGTCGATCTCATCCAACAGGAAGAGCGGGTTGCCAGACTTGGCCTTCTTCATCGACTGGATCACCCGGCCCGGCATCGAACCGATATACGTCCGGCGGTGGCCGCGGATTTCGGCCTCGTCGCGCACGCCGCCCAGCGACACGCGCACGAAGTCGCGGCCGGTCGCCTTGGCGATCGACTTGCCGAGCGAGGTCTTGCCGACGCCAGGCGGGCCGACGAGGCAGAGAATGGGCCCGCGCACCTTGTCCGCGCGGGTCTGCACGGCGAGGTATTCGAGGATCCGTTCCTTGACCTTCTCAAGACCGTAGTGATCGGCGTCGAGCACTTCCTCGGCGACGGTCAGGTCCTTGGTGACTTCCTTGTTGCGGCCCCAGGGCAGCGACACCAGCCAGTCGAGGTAGTTACGCACGACCGTGGATTCCGCCGACATCGGCGACATCTGGCGCAGTTTGCGCATCTCCTGTTCGGCCTTGGCGCGGGCCTCTTCCGACATCGGGGTGTCAGCGATCTTCTCTTCCAGTTCGGCCAGCTCGTCGCGCTCGGCCTCCTGGTCGCCCAGCTCGCGCTGGATCGCCTTCATCTGTTCGTTGAGATAATATTCGCGCTGCGTCTTCTCCATCTGACGCTTCACGCGATTGCGGATCTTCCGCTCCATCTGGAGCATGCCGATCTCGCTCTCCATCAGCTGGTAGACTTTCTCCAGCCGCTCGGAGACGGCGGAGATTTCAAGCAGGTTCTGCTTGTCGTCCAGCTTGATCGACAACTGGGCCGCGACCGTGTCGGCCAGTTCGCCGGGATCGGTGATTTCCGAAACCGTGCCGACCTGTTCGGACGGGATCTTGCGGTTCAGCTTCACGTAGTTTTCGAACTGCTCGATCACCGTGCGCACGAGCGCGGCGGATTCTGATTCCTCCACGCTGGCTTCCTCGACGTCGGAAATTTCCGCGGCGTAGAATTCGCCTTCGTCGACCAGGCGTTCCAGCTGCACACGGCGGCGGCCTTCGACCAGCACCTTCACGGTGCCGTCGGGCAGTTTCAGCAATTGCAGGATCGAGGCGACAACACCGACCGCATACAGATCTTCTTCGGCCGGATCATCGACGCTGGCTTCACGCTGGGCGATCAGCAGGATTTCACCGCCGCCCTTTTCAACTTCTTCCAGCGCCCGCACGGACTTGTCGCGCCCGACAAACAAGGGGGCGACCATGCGGGGGAATACGACGATGTCACGCAACGGCAGGACAGGGAGGATCGTCGCCATGGGGAGTTCTCCTTTCAACGCCGCCAGCGCCTTCATTGAAGCGAGCTTGGCGGCATTCGGGGCCGGTCGCTCATCGCCGACCGGACGCGCTTTACTTCATTCGGAAACGTGGCGCGTCGCTTAGCCAGCTTCAAGAAGCATAGCCGCGATTCCGCAGATTCGTCTGTAGTTTTCAGACGATTTCCATGTGGAATGATCGCCTAGGAGGCGCTGGGCGCTTCGCGCTTGTCCGGCGCGTGGACATAGAACGGTTTGGCCCGTCCTTCGACCACTTCCGCGTTGATCGCCACTTCCTCTACGCCACGCAGGTTCGGGAGTTCGAACATCGTGTCGAGCAGGATGGCTTCCATGATCGAACGCAGGCCGCGCGCGCCAGTCTTGCGCTGGATGGCCTTGCGCGCGACGGCAAGCAGGGCGTCCTCGCTGAACGACAGCGTGACGTTCTCCATCTCGAACAGGCGCTGATACTGCTTGACCAGGGCGTTCTTCGGCTCGGTCAGAATGGTGACCAGCGCCGCTTCGTCGAGGTCTTCGAGCGTCGCCAGCACGGGCAGACGGCCGATGAATTCCGGGATCAGGCCGAACTTCACCAGATCTTCCGGTTCGACGTCTTCGAGCACCTTGCCGGTCTGACGGTCATCAGGATCATGCACGTCGGCGCCAAAGCCGATCGAGGTGCCGCGACCGCGATCCGTGATCACCTTGTCCAGGCCAGCGAACGCGCCGCCGCAGATGAACAGCATGTTGGTGGTGTCGACCTGCAGGAATTCCTGTTGCGGATGCTTGCGACCGCCCTGCGGCGGCACAGATGCAACGGTGCCTTCCATGATCTTCAGCAGCGCCTGCTGGACACCCTCGCCCGACACGTCGCGGGTGATCGAAGGATTGTCCGACTTGCGCGAAATCTTGTCGATCTCGTCGATATAGACGATGCCGCGCTGGGCCCGCTCGACGTTGTAGTCGGAGGCCTGCAGCAGCTTGAGAATGATGTTCTCGACATCTTCACCGACATAACCGGCTTCGGTCAGCGTGGTGGCGTCGGCCATCGTGAACGGCACGTCGATGATGCGCGCGAGCGTCTGGGCCAGCAGCGTCTTGCCGCAGCCCGTCGGGCCGATCAGCAGGATGTTCGACTTGGCCAGCTCAACGTCGGGATTCTTGGTCGCGTGATTGATGCGCTTGTAGTGGTTGTGCACCGCGACCGAGAGGATCCGCTTGGCGCGGCGCTGGCCGATCACGTAATCGTCGAGCACGTCGCAGATTTCCTGCGGGGTCGGCACGCCGTCCTTGGATTTGACCAGCGAAGTCTTCGACTCCTCACGGATAATATCCATGCAGAGTTCGACGCATTCATCACAGATGAAAACTGTCGGGCCGGCGATCAGCTTCTTAACTTCGTGCTGGCTCTTGCCGCAAAACGAGCAATACAGCGTGTTCTTGCTATCCCCACCGCCAGTCGACTTGCTCATCCGAACCTCAATACGCCCGCCATTGCCGCCTGAATCTCAGATTCGGGCGTTGTAGCCGTAAACCTTATATTCCAATCGTTTCCGTAAGGTTCAAGACCAGCTGATTGGTACACAGCAAATGCGGCGCCGCAAGGAGCAGAACTGCCGATTCTAGGCCGGTTTGGCCTCGCTTCCGCCGCGTTTCTCATAGACCTGATCGACAATCCCGAATTCCTGCGCGGCTTCCGCCGACATGTATGAATCGCGATCAAGGGTCTTCTCGATCGTCTCGTAGGACTGTCCGGTGTGTTTCACGTATATTTCGTTAAGCCGCTTCTTTACCGTCAGCATGTCCTCGGCGTGCCGTTCGATGTCCGAGGCGACGCCACGGAAACCGCCTGAGGGCTGGTGTACCATGATGCGCGAGTTCGGCGTGGCGAATCGCTGGCCCTTCTCGCCGGCGGCCAGAAGCAGCGACCCCATCGACGCAGCCATGCCGATGCATGCGGTCGAAACCGGGCAGCGGATGTATTGCATCGTATCGTAAATCGCGAGGCCGGAATGGACGTGTCCGCCCGGCGAATTGATGTACATCGCGATCTCTTTCTTCGGGTTTTCCGATTCAAGAAACAGCAATTGCGCCGTCACGATCGAGGCCATGCCGTCCTCGATTCCGCCAGTGACGAAGATGATGCGGTCCTTCAGAAGGCGCGAAAAGATGTCCTGGTAGCGCTCGCCGCGGCTGGTCTGCTCGAAGACCATCGGGACAAGCGACATCGCCTTGTGCATCAGATCGGACATGTTCTTCTATCTCTGGCTGGGGCGGACCCGCCGGGCTGGCGGACGCCGATTCGACTCTTCAGGCGTGTCGCCAAGCAATATCTGAACCCAGATCGCCCGACGCAAGTCCCTCGAGGTAATCGTCAACCAAGAACTTGCCCTGAACGCCTATTCGTCGTCGATTTCCTTTAACAGTTCCTCACGGCTCACCTTCTTTTCGGTGACCTCCGCCTTGGCGAGGATGTAGTCGACGACTTTCTCTTCGAAAATCGGCGCGCGCAGCTGAGCCATCTGGGCCGGATTGTTACGGTAGAAGTCGATGACCATCTGCTCCTGGCCGGGATAGCGCGAGGCTTCCTGGCGCAGCGCCTGGACCAGTTCGTCGTTGGTGATCTCGATTTCGGCCTTCTGACCGATTTCGGCGAGCACCAGACCAAGGCGCACGCGGCGCTCGGCGATCTTGCGGTATTCAGTCTTCAGGTCGTCTTCCGACTTGGCCTTGTCGTCCTCGGACAGCCGGTCGGCCTCTTTCTCCTGCTCGAACTGTTTCCAGATCTGGTCGAACTCGCTCTTGACCATTTTCGGCGGCAGCTCGAAATCGTGACGCTCGTCGAGGGCGTCGAGCAGGTTGCGCTTCACAACCTGGCGCGAGGCGGCCTTCAGTTCGCCTTCAAGCTGCGAGCGGATCGCGTCCTTCAGGGCGTCGAGGTTTTCAAGACCGAGGCTCTTGGCGAATTCCTCGTCGATCTCCGGCGTCTTGGGCGCCTTCACTTCGTGGACCTTGACCTCGAAGACCGCCGGTTTCCCTTTCAGCGTGTCGACCTGGTAGTCGTCCGGGAACGACACCTTCACGTCGATCTCGTCGCCGGCCTTGGCGCCGATCAGCTGGTCTTCGAAACCCGGAATGAAGCGGCCGTCGCCCAGCACCAGCGTGTGGCCTTCGGCGGCGCCGCCTTCGAACGGCTCGTCGTCGATCTTGCCGAGGAAGTCGATGACCACGGCATCGCCTTCTTCCGCCTTGGCGCCGTCCTTCTTGGCCTCGTAGGCCTTGTTGGATTCCGCGATGCGCGTCAGCGCCTCGGTCATCTGCTCTTCTTCAGGCTCGGCAACCAGTCGCTCCAGCTTGACGCCGGTCATGTCGGCGGGCTCGAAGTCCGGCATCACGTCGACGTGCATGTGGTATTCGAGATCCGCCTCGCCGGAGACGACCTGCTCTTCGTCCGCATCCATGTGAACATGCGGCTGGGAAGCCGGACGCAGGGACTTTTCCTCCAGCGCCTTCGAGGAGGAATCCTTGACCACGTCCTGAACGATTTCGGCCATCAGCGATTTGCCGAACATCTTCTTGATGTGGGACGCGGGCACCTTGCCCTTGCGAAAGCCCTTCAGGTTCACCTGCGGGCGGATTTCGGCGATCTTCGCCGTCAGCTTGTCCGCCAGGTCCCCCTTTGGAACCAGAACCTTGAATTCGCGCGAAAGTCCGTCCGCTTTCGTCTCGGTGACGTTCATCACAGGAACCCCGGATGTCATGAATGGTTATACCCCGCGCGGACTGCCGTCCGGCGGGGCGAGCCGGGCTTATTGCATAGCGTTTTCGGCCTGTCCACGCGGCTTTGCGCGGATTCGCATCAGTCTCTTCCTGCGCAGGTTGCGAGATACTGGCGCGTCGGCGTGGTCAGCGCCTCGGGCAGATCGCTGAGGGCGAACCAGCCCCAGCCGCCATGCTTCTCCGGCTCCCGGAGTTCTGGCTCACCTGAACGGATCCGCGCCTCGTAGACCGGGCTCACCCAATGACGACCGTCGCCGGCATCGATCATCTCGGTCACGCAAGCCAGCCGCTCAATCGCGACGCGAATTCCGAGCTCCTCCTCGATCTCGCGCGCCACCGCCTTCTCGACCGCTTCGCCGAGATCGACCTTGCCGCCCGGCAGCCCCCAGCACCCCGCCTCGGGTTCCTTCAGCCGCTGGATCAGCAACAGCCGCCCTTCCCCGTCCCGGATCGCCGCGCCGCATCCGACTTCTGGTTGCATGACTCCGATCCGTAGCTGAGTGGAGGGCAGCGACCGACCGGTCGCCGGGCGGCCAGCCCGCCCCGTCGGAGGCGTTTTGCGCCGTGAGACAGATAATGGTGCGGATGAAGGGACTCGAACCCCCACGCCTTGCGGCGCTTGGACCTAAACCAAGTGCGTCTACCAGTTCCGCCACATCCGCTGGTCCGCTGTGCAGATAAGCCGAGCCGCCGTCTGCGGCAAGCGCGGGACGCTTCAGCGCGTGCAAACAGGCTCAGACGCTGGTGCGGCCGACATAGAGATCGGCCACGACGACCTTGATCCAGCCGTCGAGGTCATCGGCTGTCAGGCCCGGACCGGCGCGCACGCCGGCGTCGCCGTGGATCCACGCTGCCGCCGATGCCGCGTCGAAGGCGCTAAGGCCCTGCGCCATCAAACCGCCAATCAGCCCGGCCAGCACGTCGCCGCTGCCCGCCGTGGCGAGGAATGGCGAGGCGT